>JBAWWV010000510.1:0-2327 GCA_037146575.1 Alcaligenaceae bacterium
GGCAGAAGCGGCAATCAAAATGGCGCTTGATGTGGCAGCATGTATTGAACAACCCTGAAGCGGCAAAAGTGTCTGACTCGCCTTATATGTACTTGGTCGGGATGAACGAAGCGGCAGGTTCGGGTGCGGCTGAGTTAGCGCAATTCAATGAGTTCTACAACACGATCCATGTGCCAGAAGTGTTAGCAGGTTATGGTTTTGTGACCGGCGCACGTTATAAAAATATGCGCACCTTTCTTCACCCCGAGCCCGGTGCGCCAAATTTCTTGGCGATGTACGGCATCAAGGATGAGGCCGCGGCAAAGTCGTTTATGAAAGACCGATTAGCAGCTGTGCCTGGCGTGAGCCCGTTTTCTGATGGCCCACCGCCTTGGCAAAATCGCGATACGAAGTGGCGTTTGACTTATCGGTTGGTTGGTTGATGGTAGTTTAATTTTTAGCAATCTTGAGAATTCAAAGGCTTCATCATGATTTATTCTCGTCACGTCGGCGACGCAAAAATTTATAACGTGATTGAATATAGTGGCCCGACGCACGCGGCTGATTTTGTGTTTCCTGAATTAGATGTCCGCGAAATCGTGCCGCATCTGTCGTGGCTAGCCCCGCATCACTACAACATCAAGCTGCAGCGCTTTATCGTGGCGATGCAGTTGTGGGTGATGCATATGGGCGATAACGTGATCGTGATCGACTTGGGTGTTGGCAATCATAAAAAGCGCGGCTCAGAGCGGATGAACATGCTCAACACCTTGACGCCACTTTGGCTTGACGCGGCAGGGGCAAGCGCTAAATCAGTGACGCATGTGATCGTGACGCACTTTCACCCGGATCACGTCGGTTGGGGCACCCGCATGGTGGATGGTCGCTGGGAGCCGATGTTTCCGAATGCCCGTCATTTGATGCCACGGGTTGACTTTGAAGCTGCACACGCTGCGTATAAAAATGGCGACAAGGGTGTGATCAGTGGCTCGTTTGAAGATAGCGTGCTGCCGCTGTATGAGTTGGGCTTGATTGATCTGATAGACGATGGCGATGTTGTGGCTGGTTGTCTGAAAGCTGAAGCCATGCCCGGTCACACGCCTGGCTCGCTGCACTTTCGCCTGCAGTCAAAAGGGCAAGAAGCGATCTTTGCCGGCGATGTGATGCATAGTCCGCTGCAGATTGCGATGCCGCATATCAATACTTGGATTGATGCGCATGCCGAGCAGGCGCGTGCCTCACGCGCCTTGTTTTTGAAGCGTGCCGCTGAACGCAATGCCATGATTTTTCCGGTGCACTTTGGTTGGCCACACTGTGGTTACATACGCGGCGACAGCACGAAAGGCTATCGCTTCGAGCCGGTTGAGCCTGAACAGCGTGGCGAGTAAAAAGTTAGACAACACTGTTAGAAAGACTTGAAAATAGGGTTAAAAATGAAAAAGATCCTGCAGATATTTCTCTTCATGATTGGAGTGTGTCCTCTATTTTCAAGCGCCCAAACCTATCCAGATAGACCGGTAAAAATGATTGTGCCTTACCCGGCGGGAGGGCCTGCCGATCAGATTGCCCGTGAGCTAGCAAATGGGCTGTCGCAGGCGCTCGGTCAGACCTTTGTGATCGAGGCCAAAGGTGGCGGCAGTGGCGTAATCGGTACCGGTTTCGTGGCGAAAGCTGCACCCGACGGCTACACGCTGTTGGCAGGTAGTGGCGCACCCCATATCGCCGTGCCGATCTTTAGTTCGAACCCGCCCTTTGATGGAATCAAAGAGTTTGTGCCGATCTTGATGATGATTGACGTGCCAAATGTCATGGTGATTGGCCCACATATCCAAGCGAACACAGTAAAAGAATTCATTGCGCTGGCAAAAACAAAGACGCTGACCTACGGCTCAAGCGGCACCGGAAGCTCGACCCATCTTGCGGGTGAGATTTTTCAACTTGAAGCGAACGTCAAAATGACGCATGTGCCTTACAAAGGCGCATCCCCCGTGGTGAACGACATGCTAGGCGGCCACGTAGACGTTTCGTTTTTGAATGTATCGGCAATGCTGCCGCACCTTAAGTCGGGAAAACTGCGTGCGATTGGCCTTTCGGCGCAAACTCGTTCTAAAGCCTTGCCCGACGTACCTACCTTGGGCGAACAGGGTGTGCCCGGTAATACAGGTTCGTGGTATGGTTTACTGGCTCCGGCGGGTACGCCCGACAGTGTCGTGCGGGTGTTGTACGATGCAAGTGTGAAGTATTTTGCACAGCCCGAAGTTCGTGCCCGTGTCGAGGCGGTGGGCTCAGAAATCAAAATGCTGAATCCGCAACAGTTTTTGGCTGCGCTAAACGAAGAAAAGCGTCAG
>JBAWWV010000511.1:0-2323 GCA_037146575.1 Alcaligenaceae bacterium
TCCCATTTTTAGATATCCGTTACATGATTCAACGTAACTGGTCAGTGTATGGGCAGTATGCAACCGGCGACGTGATCCCCCCGACCTCAGTATCTGACGTGAAGGGCGCGTTAGTTTCTGCACTGCCTAAACCGATGCGTACTCAAACATATCAGTTGGGTACTGTTTATCAAGGGAAAGGCTGGACGTTTGACGCGGATATTTACCAGACCAATGCCGACACGAGTTATTTGCCGGTGTCCGATCCAAATAATCCAGGCTATACCTACTACACGCAGGGTACGCCCGTGACCTACCGTGGTATTGAAGCTGCCGGCAATATCGTTTTGGGTGGAGGCTTTAACTTGTATGCCAACGCTGCCATCTATCGAGCAACATATAACGATACTGGTTTGTCTGTAGCGAACGTTCCAAGTGATCTCGAGTCAATTGGTTTGTACTGGCAGAATAAGGACTGGGCATTGGGTGCGACGGTTAAACGTATTGGTTCGCAGTGGCAAGATAACAGCAAAGCTGTTCAGGTCAATGAGGCCTATAAGTTGGATCCAATTTATTTGACTAACCTGTACGTTAACTACACGATCAATAACATCCCCTCTGGTCTATCAAGTGCCAAGATTCGTTTTGGTGTTGACAACGTTTTCAACACCAACTACCTGACAGCCTTTAAGCCAGGTTCAGGTACATCGCTCTCTCCAG
Source organism: Alcaligenaceae bacterium (assembly GCA_037146575.1). GTDB lineage: Bacteria > Pseudomonadota > Gammaproteobacteria > Burkholderiales > Burkholderiaceae_B > Zwartia. The sequence goes on from JBAWWV010000511.1 coordinate 700, forward strand.
GGATGAACACGGCTGACCAAGTGACCTACACCTCCGGTCGGGCGTTCTATCTGTCGTTTGTGGGTAATTTTGATTAAGTGACTTGGGCAGTCTCGTATCACGGCGATCCGCTTGCTGCGCTCATTGAGGCGGCAGGGGGTTCGAGGGTCATAAGAGACTGCGATGAGTATCGTTCATTTAGTTTTTAAGATAGAAGGCAGCAAGAGCAACATATGAACTTAGCAGCAATACTCGAAGTTGCCAACGGATCTGGCGGCATTATTTATTTCATGTTGCTGATGCTGTTTGTCGCAATTTTTATTATCATTGATCGCTACAAGTATTTAGCAAATACACGCAAAATTGGTGATGCGGCCATTGCGATGTGTCGACAGCCCAATGGCTTAAATCCCAAAAGTCTGCGCGACTTTCAAGAGACTTACTCAAGTAGCCCAGTGGTTAAGCTACTTGAAGTGGCAATCGATGCAGAGCGCGCGCATTTATCGCGGCAAGATTTAGACGGCAACCTTGAAGAAGCGATCATGCATCAGGTGCCTAGGTTGGACAAGGGCGTTTGGATGCTCGATACCATTATCACGCTCGCGCCTTTGTTGGGCTTGCTCGGTACCATTATTGGCATGTTCAATGCGATGAGTGTGATGGCAGATTTTCAGAATGCAGCCACACAGATCTCGGGCGGTATTGCCGAGGCCTTGGTATCCACGGCAATGGGTTTGGTTGTTGCGATGATTGGCTTGTTCTTTTTTAATAGCATCAATACCAAAGTTCGCCTGCTTGTGCATCAAATGGAAACCATGAAGTTGATGGTGTTGAATCGCCAGCATTTGTTTAAGTTATTGGATAAAGCGGCGTGAAATATCTTGAACAGAGAAAAGCGCGCATTGAGATCATTCCGATGATCGACATCATGCTTTTTTTATTAGTATTTTTTGTCATGATCGCGCTCAAGATGGTGCCCACTAGCGGTCATGTGACAAACCTTCCCGCGAGTTCAACGACCGTACAAACGCCGCCACCTAAACTGACGGTTGAGCTTGCTGCAACCGGTGCAATTTTTGTGGAAGGTAAAAGTCTGACGGCCAACCAGCTGACAGAACTGCTCAAGGGACGTAACGCGGCCGCCAGTGCCGTCACGATTGTCGGGGCTGATTCTGTGTCGCTACAAAACGTGATGGTTGTCGTTGACGCCATTAAAAATGGCGGAGCTACGCAAATCTCCTTGGCAGCCAATAATAAAGCTGCCAAGTAAAGGTAACGATCTCATGAAGTCTACGTCTGAGGTTATCGTGACCGATAGAAAACGTGTTGCCTCAATATTTGTGATGGCTTTGGCTGTTGAAGCGGTGGTGATTCTCTTGTTGGTGCTGGTGCTTTTTTCTAGTCCAAAGCTCGCTACCAAGACATCGTCAGTGTCGATTGATTTGACAATGGAACAAACTCAGGCGGATGAGCCGGCCCCGCCGGCACCTGAGCCCGAGCCTGAACCTCCAAAGGTGCTTGCAGCTGCCTCACCCGCCCCGAGTCCCCGAGTGCCCGAGCCTCCTCCGGTCGCACCTCCCGTGGTTGAACCTCCGCCCCTTGAACCACCGCCAGTCGAGCCACCGCCAGTCGAGCCACCTCCGAT
>JBAWWV010000512.1:0-2323 GCA_037146575.1 Alcaligenaceae bacterium
AAGGATCTTCGCCGATCGCTGGCAAAGCGAGAGTAAATCATCATGCTAACAAGCGCATCAAATTCTGGAAAATGCTCGCGATAATCCGCAACCACGTCAGCTACGATCGCCTGCGGTATCTGTGCCGTGACGGTAAACGGCACGTGTGGATAAACCACCGTAGCGCATTGATCATCGCAGATCAGCCGCCCCTTGAATGCAAACATATCGACATGAAGTGAAAGTCTCTGTATCTGCCGGCACATCTTAATTTCACGAATGAGATATTCATGTTCGACTAATGCCACTTTCGATTGCAGGGTTGCACGTTTTTTTGTGAGGACGTTTTCCCGATCTTCGATGGCCGCTTTGCGTTTCTCCTCGGTTAGTTCAGTGAGCGACATTTCAAAAGCTTCTTTGCCTGGGTCAATCTCCGCTTCGATTAGTTCGGCAAGTGGATCCTTCATAAGCAGGCTACCAAATTGATTATGAAGGACGTAATTAACCATGTCCGTTTGTGGCATCACGATAAAACTATCGAATTTATTGATTAAGCCGAATTTCGTGTGCGCGGTGTCAAAGACGGTTTTGTCCCACGCGTGACGATAGGCGTCTTCATTTGCAACGGATGCCCCATCCTCACCTAGCAATCGAATAAGTGCTTGTTGCGTTACGTAAAGCATTCTGTCGAACGCCTTGTCACGTAGTTTAGGGGTGGATGTAGGGGCTTCATCTACTCCACCAGACGAAGCCTCTACTATTAGCCCCGAACCATAACCAAATGACGCAAGTGCGGCTTTTAGATTGCCGCCATGACACAGTGTTGTTACTAGCGACAGGTAGTCGTGAGCATGGCCGTCGGCAAGGACGCCGTGGGTATGATGTGAGTATGCAACCCATACTCCCTTAGCCACTGAAAAGAAAATGCGTAGGCCAGCAGTACGGCTTAGCGATTCCGGCGCTGTTAGGTAATACGACGCCTTGTCGCCGACCATGCCACCTTGATGTGAGAAGGTATAGTCGTTTTGAATTAATAGGCTTAAGAGGTGGGTTGCGCTATTGTGCTCGCCCAATATATCGGCAATGATCCCTTCACGTTCAGCCAAAGGCGTAATGTTATCGGTTGTTGGTATTTTTTTATGCGATTCAAGCTGCTCATTCCACCACGCTAATGCCTCTTGCTTTGGAAAGTTTTGACCGCCGTCGTGCTCTAGCACACGAAATAATTTTTCAGCTTTGTCGTTTTCCGTTCTTGGCCAATACCACGGTTGAGATACTGCTTTGTTCTCTTTTACGTTAACTAGCCATACGCCATCTTTATTGAGTAGATCAATGAGCCAAGCCACTATGCCTGTCAATTCGCTCGCGTTGATTCGCTGTGCGGGGATTATTACTCTGTACTTATGATACGAGTCGCCGCGAGTGAAATTGCTGTAGCTAGGAACAATGGCGTGGGTAATATCGCGGGCCGTCAACGCCTCATGCACGAGCTCTGGTGGTGGTGCCCCTTCAAGAATTTCACCGGTCTTCGGGATTAGTCGTTGGTCACCATCTAAGATCACTAGGTCAATCTGTTTGGCATTTGCGTTTCCTCGGTGATCATTAACGAATGCACAGCGGGTGAAGTACGAACCGTCCTTGGGACCACGTTGTAACTTTTTTAGTCGCTTAATAAGATCATCCCAACTGATCGTGAGTGGCTTGACTATTTGGTTAGTTGCGCCCTTGTCGCTTTGGCCTATGTTTAGCAAGAGTGCGGCACTTTGTATTGAATTTGTCATAACAGTTCCTTGGAGGGAACCGCAAACCATTGCGTCATTTCGCCCACGAGGCTAAAATATAGGTGCGTCCAAGCACCCTTTTCAGTCTCATTCCGCCGAAGCTTATGCAACAGTTTCGGCGGTTTTATTTTGAGTGGCTCGGGCCACCCTCGGTGTAGTTTTTGTTGAGTGTTTCAAATACTCGTGCGGGTATGTAGCGTATTAAGTGAGGCCCCATTTTTATAAAGGGAATCACGCGGTTGCCGCAACGATCTTTACGCAGCCAATGTACCGACACGGCAAGCATCGGAGCCATGATTGATTCGTCAACTGGCCGGTTTAAATTGATGCTAGGTGACAAAGGATCAGAGGCAATCGCTGATGCATCCGTGAAGATGTCACCTGAGCTACCTTCCGCGGAACTGATGAATTTTATTTTTTGCACGATAAGAGTCCTTGAGCGACGCTTTCGTGTGGTTCTGTTAGCAGAACGACAACACGAAAACGAATAGTTAACGGTGAAGTCGCCGCTCAAGGAATTTGGATTACATAGCTTAATACAAAGCTATAACCGAACCGTGTGC
>JBAWWV010000513.1:0-2317 GCA_037146575.1 Alcaligenaceae bacterium
ACATATCATTGGTCACGATTTGGTGGACCAGTTTGGCGTAATCTTCTGGGCGGCCAAATCTTGACGGAAAGGGAATGCTGGCTGCGAGCGAGTCTTGCACCGCCTGAGGCATACCAAACATCATCGGTGTACCAAAGATGCCTGGGGCAATTGTGCAACAGCGAATCCCTTGGGGCGCCAGATCGCGGGCGATCGGTAAGGTCATGCCAACCACTCCAGCCTTAGAGGCCGCATAAGCCACTTGACCGATTTGACCATCGTAGGCCGCGACCGAGGCCGTGTTAATCAACACGCCGCGCTCACCGGTCGCTTCGGGCTCGTTTTTGCCCATCGCTTCGGCGGCAACGCGAATCATGTTGAAGGTGCCGATCAAATTGATACTGATGACTTTTTGAAACATATCGAGCGGGTGTGCACCCTGCTTACCCACGGTTCTGGCGGCTGGCGCGATACCCGCGCAGTTGATCAGACCAAAGAGCGGGCCTGAGGATAGGGCCAGGGCGACTGCAGCGCGTGCGTCTTGTTCTTGTGTGACGTCACAGTGAATGTAGTGTTGCCCAAGCTCGGCGGCCAAGGCCTGCCCAGCCTCGTCTTGCACATCGGCAAGCACAACATGAGCCCCATGTTGCGTCAACATTTTGGCTGTGCCGGCACCTAAACCTGAGGCGCCACCGGTAACGATGAAAACTTTATGTGCGATGTCCATGATTTGACTTTGAGCAGGGTGAATCAGACACAGCGCCGTAGCGCCGCATCGTGAAAGTTATTGAAGTGCGGCAGAGATGCGCGCTTGAATGTCTTGCACGGAACCCAGGCCATGTACTTTGCGATAACGTGGTGCGCTTGCGTCTGCCTCGGCCCAAACCGAGTAGTAGTCGACCAGTGGACGCGTTTGATTTTGGTAGACGGTTAAGCGATGGCGCACGGTCTCTTCTTTGTCATCGTCGCGCTGCACCAAGGGCTCGCCGGTTAAGTCGTCTTGCTCGGCGACCTTCGGGGGATTAAAGGTGAGGTGATAGCTGCGACCGCTTGCGGGGTGCACGCGCCGGCCACTCATGCGCTCGATGATGTCTTGCTCGGGCACCTCAATTTCAATCACAAAATCCAACGCAACCTTGGCATGCTTCAGTGCATCAGCCTGTGGGATCGTGCGCGGAAAGCCGTCAAACAGATAGCCCTTGCTACAGTCTGGCTGTTGCAGGCGATCTTTGACCAAACCAATGATCAGTTCGTCTGACACCAGACCGCCACTGTCCATAATTTTTTTGGCCTCGAGTCCGAGCGGGGTTCCGGCTTTGACCGCCGCGCGCAGCATGTCACCCGTTGAAATTTGCGGGATGCCGTAGTGCTGAGTAATAAAAGCCGCTTGTGTGCCTTTACCGGCGCCTGGTGGGCCAAGCAGAATAAGCCGCATGAGAACTCCTGGTGTCGTAGATGAGTCGTAAAACTGCCAACATTATGCCGCATCGTAGCCGACCGCGCCCCGTGTCGGACTCAAGACTTACCCTCACGCGGCCGTTTGCCCACCCAATAGCTGCCTCACCCTAAGCAGGTCTTCAGGGGTGTCGATGCCTGCACCCGGATGCGAAGCAATTTTCAAGACCGTGATGGGATAGCCATGTTCGAGTGCGCGCAACTGCTCAAGCATTTCAAGGCGTTCAAGAACGCCCGCGCTGAGCGCCGGAAAGCGCCGTAGAAATTCGACTCGATAGGCGTACAGACCGATATGGTGTAAGGCAGGATAGTCAGTGGCAAGTGTGCGTGGTTCGCTTTGAAAGCTCTCGCGATCCCAGGGGATGGGTGCGCGAGAAAAATACAGCGCACGGTCGCGCTGGTCACACACGACTTTGACAATGTTAGGGTTAAAGAGGCTTTTTACGTCGGTGAGCGGACTGGCGCAGGTGGCGATCGCGGCCTCAGTATCTCGCGTGAGCTGTTGCGCCACGCGATTGATGAGTTCAGGGTCAATCAGTGGTTCGTCGCCCTGAACATTGACCACAATGGTTTGGTCTGTCAAGCCAAGCTGCTCGGCGGCCTCGGCCAGGCGGTCAGTCCCGGAGGCGTGATCCATCCGGGTCATCAGGGTATCGATGCCGCCCAGGCGGGCTGCTCTTTCAATGTCGGCGTGGTCTGTGGCGATCACTACCCGCGCTGCCCGCGATCTTAGCGCCTGCTCGGCAACGCGCACGACCATCGGTTTGCCCGCGAGGTCGGCAAGCATTTTTCCGGGCAACCGAGTCGAGGCCTGCCGGGCTGGAATCACGACGATGAAGGGTGTTAACGCGTCGGTTGCGCGCACAGCAGAAGAGTTCACGGC
>JBAWWV010000514.1:0-2313 GCA_037146575.1 Alcaligenaceae bacterium
GCAGATTTCTGAACCGGGTGAATCGCCGGCCCCGCATCAACGACGCTTGGCGGTGGGGATTGACTTAGGTACAACACATTCATTGGTGGCCTCAGTGCGCAGTAGTGTGGCTGAGGTCTTGCCCGATGAGTTGGGTCGCCATCTTGTGCCGTCTGCTGTCTTGTATCAAGCGGGTGGTACAGCGTTAGTGGGCGTAGAGGCGTTGGCCCAGCAAGCACAACATCCGCTTGACACCTTGGTGTCTGTGAAACGCTTGATGGGGCGTTCGTATGATGACGCGTTGGCGTCTGGCATGCCGTTCAATTTTGTGCGTGATAGCCAAAGCGTCAAAATCCATACGCAACATGCTGACGTGTCGCCGGTCGAGGTGGCAGCAAAAATTTTAGAGAAATTAAAATTTTTGGCTGAAGGCACCTTAGGCGATGAGCTCGTGGGGGCTGTGATTACGGTGCCCGCGTATTTTGATGACGCTCAACGCCAGGCCACGCGCGATGCTGCGCGCTTGGCCGGCTTAAACGTCTTACGTTTATTAAACGAACCTACTGCGGCTGCGATTGCCTATGGGCTTGATCACGGCTCTGAAGGTCTGTATGTGGTGTTTGATTTAGGTGGTGGCACCTTTGACGTGTCGCTGTTGAAGTTGACGCGCGGTGTGTTTGAAGTTGTTGCAACCGGCGGCGATACCGCTTTGGGTGGTGACGATTTTGATGCAGCCTTGGCGGATTATTTTGCGGGCGTGCATTGCCTAAATGATTTGGATCATGCTGCTAGGCGCGCGTTGCTGAGTGCCTCGCGTCGCTTACGTGAAGCGCTGACTGATCATGCTTCGCATACTGAAACCTTGCTGCTAGGTGCCGCAAAAATTGATTTGTCTTTGACACGCGTGGCGTTTGAAGCGCTTGCGCAGTCGTTAGTTAAGCGCACGTTGGCCTGTGCGCGGCAAGTCTTGAAAGACGCGGGGTTGACTGTTGAAGACGTGCAGGGTGTCGTGATGGTAGGTGGTGCCACTCGCATGCCAGTTGTACAGGCTAGTGTTCAAGCGCTCTTTAATAAACGGCCGTTAACGGATTTAGATCCGGATCAGGTTGTCGCCTTGGGCGCCGCCTTGCAAGCCAACTTGTTGGCGGGTAATCGCAATCCAGGCGAAGACTGGTTGTTGCTAGATGTCACGCCCTTAACCCTTGGTTTAGAAACCATGGGCGGCCTGGTTGAGCACATCATCCCGCGTAACAGCACGATCCCAGTGGCACGCGCGCAAGAGTTCACGACCTTTAAAGATGGTCAAACTGCGTTAGCGGTGCACGTGGTGCAAGGCGAGCGTGATCTGGTTGCGGATTGTCGTTCGTTGGCGCGCTTTGAGTTGCGCGGGATCCCACCGATGGTAGCGGGCGCCGCGCGTATTCGAGTGACGTTTCAGGTTGATGCCGATGGGTTGCTCAGTGTGACCGCGCGTGAGCAGGGCTCGGGCGTTGAAGCTTCGGTGACGGTGAAACCTTCGTATGGCTTGACCGATGACGAAGTGTCTAAGATGCTCTCAGACAGCATCACGCTGGCCGATCACGATGCCAAAATGCGGATGTTGCGTGAGCAGCAGGTCGATGCCCAGCAACTGATTGAGTCGGTTGAGGCGGCCTTGGCGGCTGACTCTGATTTGTTAAGCGCGGCTCAACAAACGCGTATTGCGCAGCAATTACAAGCAACACAGTTGTGCGCGCAAGGCGATGATATTGACGCGATTCGTGTGGCGACCAAAGCGCTGTCAGATGTGACAGATGATTTTGCTGCGCAACGTATGGATCGTAGTATTCGTGCGGCGCTGAAGGGTAAGTCGTTAAACGAACTTTAAGTGCATTTTTTATTTTTTGTGACTTGAGCTTTTAAGGTTATGGCAAAAATTACGGTTCTTCCTCATCCTGATGTCTGCCCCGAGGGCATGGTCATTGACAACGCACCAGTGGGCGAATCGATTTGTCGCGTGCTGTTAGACAATCACGTTGAGCTTGAGCACGCGTGCGAACTGTCTTGCGCCTGCACCACTTGTCATGTGGTGATCAAAGCCGGCTTTAACTCGCTTGAGGCTGCTTCAGATTCTGAAGAAGATTTATTGGACCGCGCCTGGGGTTTGTCCACCACCTCGCGTCTGGCCTGCCAGGCAAAGATCGGTTCTGCCGATCTGACGATCGAGATTCCGCGTTATACGATTAATCACGCTAAAGAAAGTCACTAGGCGCTGCCTGTTCGGGCGATTCATCCCTAAGCAAGTCACCAGATTCGTCGCCAGCAATGAACCACACCAAAGGTAGATGCCGAATT
>JBAWWV010000515.1:0-2311 GCA_037146575.1 Alcaligenaceae bacterium
GGCGCGAGTCGTGGGTACCGCAACGGGTGATGCTGCTCGTTTTGGTAGCGTCTTGGCCGAGTACAACAAGGCTCCAGAGGTAATTCGTGAGCGCATGTATCTTGAAACCATGCAACAAATGTTTGCCAACGCCAGCAAGGTGCTGATAGACACCAAGGGCTCAAACAACATGTTGTATTTGCCGCTTGACAAGATCACGCAGCAAGTTGCGCAAGATCCGTCGCGCGCAGCGGCGGGTTCAGCAATGTCCACGACGGTGCCTGTGATCCCTCCGTTGACAGTGCCCGCGGCAACAACGCCCGCACGCCCGGCAGCGTCCGGTCCATCTAACTCACTGACGCGCGATCGCGGCAGTCGCTAAGCAGAGGACAGGTCATGAAAAGATTATTTCCCCTGTTGATCGCATTGATCATCGGCCTTATCGCTTTGTCCTCCTCGGTGTTTATCGTGCGCGAGCGCGATTACGCGGTTGTGTTTGCCCTGGGCGAAGTCAAAAAAGTTATCTCAGAACCAGGTTTGTATTTCAAACTACCGCCTCCGTTTCAAAACGTCGTCACGCTTGATCGGCGCTTGCTAACGATTGATGCGCAAGATGCAGAGCGTATTCAAACGTCTGAAAAGAAGAATCTGTTGATTGATTCGTTCGTTAAGTGGCGCATTGCCGATCCTAAGCTTTATTACGTGACTTTTGGTGGTAACGAGCGCGCAGCCCGAGAGCGTTTGCAAGCACAAATTCGTGATGCACTCAACGCTTCAGTCAATATCCGTACCGTTAAAGATGTGGTGTCGCTCGAGCGCGAAGTGATTATGAACGAGGTTCTCACAAACGTCGTGAAACGCGCTGAGGTTTTGGGCGTGCAAATCGTCGATGTGCGCTTGAAGCGCATTGAGTTTGCCCCCGAAATTTCTGAGTCGGTTTACCGCCGGATGGAATCCGAGCGTCTGCGCGTGGCCAACGAGGCACGCTCGATTGGCGCAGCTGAAAGTGAAAAAATTCGTGCCGAAGCTGACCGTAAACGTGAGCAAATCGTGGCTGAAGCCTATGGCCGAGCTCAAGCCATTATGGGTGAGGGTGATGCTGTTGCTGCAGGTATTTACGCCAAGGCCTATGGCGCTAATTTAGACTTTTATAGTTTTTATAAAAGCCTAGAGGGCTACCGTGCGGCTTTTGGCAAACAGGGCGATGTACTGGTGGTCGATCCAACGTCCGAGTTTTTCAGGTACTTAAAGTCGTCGTCAGGTAAATAGTCTCTGATCGACCTTTGATCTGAGGTCGTAGCAGAAAAATAGTCTCTAATCGACCTCTGAACTGAGGTCGTAACAGAAAGTAGTCACTGCCAAGCCTCTGAACTGAGGCCGTAACAGTGTTGCCATAATAGGTATAATACGATGTAAGCTTTAACGATTGTTCTGGCGGCTTGCCGGGCTTACGCCCCAAGCCGCTTTTTGTTTGGGCGACACTTTTTAAACTTTTAGCTTCTACCCCTATGAAAGGTAATTGGTTACTGCCCGAAAGCCTGGCTGATACGCTGCCGGCCGAGGCGCGCCGTATCGAAGAACTGCGTCGTCAGTTGCTTGACCTGTTTCGCACCTATGGGTTTGAACTGGTGGCACCGCCTTTGGTTGAGTACATTGATTCATTACTCTCGGGCACGGGCAGTGATCTTAATTTACGCACGTCAAAGTTAGTCGATCAGCTGTCGGGTCGCACTCTGGGTGTTCGTGCCGACATGACGCCGCAAATTACCCGTATTGATGCCCATCTGTTAAACCGCGCAGGGGTGACGCGGCTGTGTTACTGCGGCCCTGTGCTGCACGCACGGCCCGCCGGTTTGCTTGCAAGCCGCGAGCTTTTACAGATTGGTGCCGAAATCTTTGGGCATAAAGGGTTTGAGGCCGATCTAGAAATTATTCGTCTCGCGCTTGAAAGCGCGCGCCTAGCTGGCGTACAGGCGTTGCGCCTTGACCTGTGTCACGCTGGCTTGGTACGCAGCTTGATTGAGGCCGATGCGGCCGCCCAGTTGCGCGCCGACGAAATCATGGCGCTGTTGCGCGACAAAGATTTGCCAGGGCTTGCTGGGCTTGCACAGGGTGCCGAGGCATTGCAGGCACAAACGGTGCAGGCTCTGGTTTGGCTGCCCAAGCTTTACGGTGATCGTACTGTGATCGATCGTGCTCGCAAGGTGCTGCCTAACACTGCAGGCGTTGTCGCGGCTCTTGATACGCTGGCGCAGTTATTGGGCGCTCTAGATGACGTCTCGGTGGGTGTTGACTTGGCTGATGTGGGCACCTATGGCTACCATTCTGGCGC
>JBAWWV010000516.1:0-2305 GCA_037146575.1 Alcaligenaceae bacterium
AACAGGAGCGTTACCAGCAACACCCAAGAGGGGGGCTTCAACCACTAGGACAAGACCTTGACAACACGACCATTTTCCACCATAACACTTGCGTAGAAAGTGTGAGGTTTAGGGTAGTGAGGGCCTTCGATGCTCTCACGACCATTTTGTTGACACCCAAAGCTTGACATGCAGGGTGTGTAACCAACGGCGATGGCGCGTTGCGTAGCGTGCAAGTTTGAAGCGGTATTTCAAAGACAAGCCTGCGGCAGCACGATAATCCCATAAGTCATCGTCCATAAAATAGACAAGTTCTGCCAGGCAATGGTGCGCTTGTCTGACCAAGCGCTTCCAGTCACTTGGTATGTAACGAACAAATATCACGGTGGCGCCGGCGAGCCCTTGAACGCTGGGTAGGGGGCTTGACCACGCACAACGCACGATGGGTTGTGTAAGCCCCTTAAGCGCTGGCATCAAAAAATAGTCGGTTGAAGGATTTGGCCCTTCTTCGACAAGGTAGATGGTGCCTGCCGCTGAAGCAGCCGCGATAGGGTTGGCTATGCTAGCCATATCGCTACACCCCATACAAGGCTTGATCCATCACCGATATTCTCGACAAAGGTTCAGACACTTTGGTACGGCCGGCCTTCGCGATAGCCGTGCAGTACATAATGGCGCACCGGATCAAGCCCGGCTGTTGCCACGTCTGGGTTCAGCTTTAGATATTCTGCCGCTGAAAAATCTTCAGGCACCTTGATCTGATACGGGCGGCTCTCGGTGTGACCATGGCGCGCATAATGAGTAGCTGGATCAAGCTCAGCCCCGGCAAGATCTGGATTTAAAAAGAGGTAGGTTTGTTCATCGAAGTCGGCGGGTAAGGGGATCTCGGGGTAAACCGGCGCTTTAACGCGTTTTTGCCCGAACAAGTTACCGATTAGTTTGTTACCCATGCCGAGCAGACTCCCTGCGCTTTGCGCTAGGCCCTGCAAAACGCCATCGTTTGAGCCTGTGCCGCTGGTGCCAGAGGCAGCGGCGCCTGCTTGCAGGCCTTTAGAGATCGGTAACCCCGAGGCAATATTGATTGGGTCGCGTTTAGCGATTTTTTCTACAATCAAGTCGGATTGCATGGGGGTGTAATACTTACAACCGTCAAAATAATAATGCGTCACCTGCGACCAGCGCGTGGCGCCCGGGCGCAAGATGGGCTCGCCACCGTGCAATAAATTCGCAGCCCAGATCAAGGCATCACCAGCACGCGCGATAAACACTTTTTTACGCAAGCCATTGACTTCGATTAACTTGTTCCAGGTGGGCTCGTAGACGGTTTGGTCAACGGTATCTGATGGGGTAAAACCAACTTGTCGGCAATCGTAGATGGGTAGCGTGTGGCTACCGGGGTAATAGCACAGCGGGCCTGCATCCAGGGCAACATCTTCAAGGGCTACCCAAACGCCGCACATAAAACGCTCGGGTGCCGAGCTGAAATGTACCGAATCGCTGTGGGCGGCCTGTTGGCTGCCTTGCTTAAAATTAAGTGTTTGAAAAGCAAAGGCCTGGCGACCGTATAGTTTGCTGAGCAACGCTAGTATCTGCGGCTCAAGCGCGATCTGTTTAACCGTGGCACTGACCTTGAAAGCATCTTGAATGCGATTGACCGGTTCGCCTGAGGGCGGCGCGCGGCCGATGCTTTGTTCGCCGTTAAAGATGGGTTCAAGGTCATGCTTAATCTGTTGGGCTTGCTGCGCAATGTGGGTATAAAAACCTGGCAGCACCGCAAAGCCATAGAGATTCAAATCAGCAGCGATCTCAGCTTCGTGTTCATCAAAATAGTTTGATGAGGCAATCTCTTTAAAAAACGGAGACTCAACCAGTGGGACGCCAGAAAGGATTGCTTGTGCTGTCATGTGAGTATGGCCCTAGTGCTTAAGCGCAAAACGTTGAAAGATGACTGCATTTTAGGCTATTTTAAAGTTAGATTAGCGTTTGCTTGTAAGATCCGCAAGGTAGTTTAAGGCTGGTTATTACTATGCGGGGTCAGGTTCGTTGCCTCGGGTTATTGAGTGCTGCGAGTCAACCTTTGCGACTGAACTCGATCGAATGGATATTTTGACAACGCTTCGTAAATTGCAGTCGTGGCTGTATACCCGCTACGTTGCACCTGCTCGCCTTGCAAAAAGGCGTTCGCACCGGTTGGCCGGGCCAGAATATCCTGGATTTGTGCCAACTCACGAAGGCGTCCAGAAAAAGTTATCGCTTCAGAATTCACCTTCTCATCATTAAGTAAATTATGGCTATATTTGCTAAGTAAATATGTTCGTCCAAATGA
>JBAWWV010000517.1:0-2303 GCA_037146575.1 Alcaligenaceae bacterium
TTGATGAAGGCCTGACGGCCAGTAAGTTTTTGCATTGCCATGAATCAATCTCTGTTTGTGTCGGTTAAAACTGCATTTTGATTGAAGCCCCACCCCGCACGATTGGAGTGGATACTCTCAATTCAGATAAAAAATAATCGTGCTTTAAACAAAAATCAACTTAAGGCTTCAGACGACCGGTCTTAACGTAAAAGTCACGTTCTTTTTGTGACAAGACGTTTAAGTCTGCCGCAATCGTCTTCGATTTAAGCAGGTTGTCATCAAAATAGGCGCCTAATTTTTGATATTCAGCAATCAACTCTGGATTAGCCACTGCCGCTTGAATCGTTGCAGCGAGGTAGGCCTTAACGTCGGCTGGTGTGCCTTTAGGTACCACCGCAAAGCGGATGATGTTCCAGACATACTCTTGCGAGTTGTACATCTCATTAAACGTTGGAACATCTTTCAGACTTGGCACGCGTGTGGCCGACGCGACGCCAATCGGTGTGACTTGCTTGGCTTGTAAAAAGCTTTCAAACTCGCCCAAAAAGCCTTGCGCCACATCGACGTTACCACCCACTAACGCCACGATACCTGGCTTGCCACCCTGAAACGGCACGCGTAAGAACTTGGCACCCGTTTGCGCTTCGAGTTGATCAACGATGTATTCCCACATCGTGCCAGGCACTACCGCAATACGCACCGTACCGGGCTTGTCTTTCGCAGCTTGAATAATCTCTTTTGCTGTTTTGCCTGCGAACGGCCCAGTGGTTGAGGCAACCCAGGTCAACGAGTCGCTGTTGATATAAGCAATCGATTCAACATCTGCCAACGACCATTTGCCCTGCGCTTTAAGCATGGCGTCGCCCCAAATCATATTACCCAAAATCCCCACGGTATAACCATCGGGCTTGGCCTGTGTCGCAAGGAAGGCGTGACCCACAACACCCGCGCCACCAGTGCGGTTGTTGACTAGGATTTTGTCGCCACTGGCTTTCTCTGCGTATTTAGCGAGCATGCGCGCGGTGATGTCCATACCACCACCTGCGGGGTACACCACGGTGTATTCGATTGGCTGGTCGGCAAAGCCCTTAGGCTTTAGTTTTGCGACCTCTGCGGCAGGTTGCGCCAAGGCGCTTACGCTTAGAGCGGCAAATATAGTCGCTATCAGTGTTGAGATTATTTTCATTGCTTAGTCTCCTTTGATTTATAGCTCGTGATTTTAAAAACCTAATGACCAAAAAAATTTACTTCAAAAAAATTAAACACTAAAACCTCAGCGCCTGCCCAAACTGTCGCACCAAACCGTAGCGGTGGTGTTCAGTTCTTGCGAGGCCTTAAATATAGTCATCTATGCCCGCCTCGGGAAGCGCTTAAGGCTTCAAACGCCCGGTCTTAACGTAAAACTCCCGTTCTTTTTGGGCCAGCTTATCTAAATCCGCCGCCAGCGCTGTAGATTGGGTCAGGCTCTGATCAAAATAAGCACCTAGCTTTTGATACTCAGCGATCAGCTCAGGATGACGCATCGCGGCTTGAATGGTAGCGGCAAGGTAAGCCTTACGATCAGCAGGTGTGTCTTTGGGCACCACGACGAAATGGATGGTTCGCCAAATATAATCTTGCCCGTTATACATTTCATTAAAGGTTGGCACCTCTGCAAGACTTGGCAGGCGCGTGGCCGATGCGACACCGATGGGGGCGATTTGTTTGGCCTGCATGAAGCTGTCGAACTCGCCCCTGAACCCTTGGGCGATGTCAACGTTGCCACCAAGCAAAGCCACAATCGCAGGTTTGCCGCCCTGAAACGGCACACGTAAAAACTTGGCGCCCGTCTGTGCCTCAACTTGTTCAATGAGGTATTCCCACATAGTGCCCGGGATCACCGCAATGCGCACCGTACTAGGCTTATCCTTCGCCACTTGAATAATCTCTTTAGCCGTCTTGCCCGCAAACGGGCCAGTGGTTGAAGCTAACCACGTCAAAGAGTCACTTTTCAAGTACGCAATCGCCTCAAGATCTGACAAGGCCCATTTACCTTGGGCCTTGAGCATGGCGTCACCCCAGATATTGTTACCTACGACGCCCAGGGTATAACCATCGGCTTTGGCTTGCTTGGCCAGATACGCATGACCCACCATACCTGCGCCACCCGTTCGGTTGTTGACCAAAATTTTATCGCCACTGGCCTGTTCGGCATACTTGGCAAGCAAACGTGCCGTGATATCGACACCACCACCCGCTGGGTAGACTACGGTGTATTCAATCGGCTGATCCGGAAACCCGGCGGGTTTCAATTTAGCGACTTCAGGCGCGGGTTGAGCAGA
>JBAWWV010000518.1:0-2303 GCA_037146575.1 Alcaligenaceae bacterium
GCATAGCGCATCGCGCGATGTAAACGCGCGGGCACAGCGTTTTCGCTTGGCATCACACGCGTCAACACCTGCTCAACGTGTTGAGCACGGTCAGACAACCAGGACGAAAAATCGACGGCAGACACACTCATGACGCGTCGGGGTCCAGTCCTTCAAAGGGGCGCAGCATGCCAGCCTCAAGGACTTTGACTTGTTGTTCGGCTTGCGCCAGCTTTTGTTGACACAGGCGGGTCAAGGCCACGCCACGGGCGTAGGCGGCCAATGACTGCTCAAGCGCCAGCGAACCGGATTCCATTGTGGCAACCAGCGCCTCGAGCTCGGCTAGCGCCGTCTCGAAATTGTCTGGCAAGCTTGGATCAAGCTCTTCAGGGGCAACGCCCGAGTTGATCGATGTTTTGTTAGCCTTGGTCAAGCGATACTCCGAAGACGGCATGCCCGCCTAAATTAAACATAAACAGATGTAAACCCTGATTGTACGAGATGATCCGAGCTCAACACCTTGAGGTACAATCCCTTTTTAAGGTTAATCGGTCAAGCCGGTTTTCTTCTCGCCAGAACGGTACTGTCCGTCCTGGCTTTTTTATCGGTGCAGAGGGAATCATGACCGACATTGGTCGGATGGCGCACTTGGCGCCCGCTCGTACCCAGCTTGCTGTCGATACCTATTTTGACCAAGCCCGCTTTGAGCGCGAGCAAACAAGTATTTTTAAACAGTTTTCGCGTTATGTCGGGCACCAAAAAAGCGTCCCACAACCCGGAGACTGGCGCAGCCTGTCGCACGAAAATAACGGTCGCGTGTTGGTTCGGGGCCAAACTGGCATCGAATTGCTGTCTAACGTTTGCCGCCATCGCCAAGCGTTAATGCTGGGCGGCGAAACGGGCAATGTTTCGGGGCACAACAATACCCACGGTAACCTAAGGGATACTGGTGGCAATATTGTTTGCCCGCTTCACCGTTGGACTTACGACAAGCAGGGTCACTTGTTGGGGGCACCGCATTTTGACAACTCGCCTTGCCTGAACCTCGAACGCTTTGCGCTAAACGACTGTCACGGCTTGCTCTTTGAGGGTCCACGCAATCCTGTCGCCGAAATCGGCAAACTGTTCACGCGGCCAGAGTTTAACTTTTCGGATTATGTGCTCGATCACGTTGAAGTGCACCAGTGCAATTACAACTGGAAAACCTTCATCGAGGTTTATCTTGAAGACTATCATGTCGCCCCGTTTCATCCGGGCTTAGGCCACTTTGTTACGTGTGATGACTTGTCCTGGGAGTTCACTGAACACTACAGCATGCAACGCGTGGGTGTACATCGTGCACTGTCGCAGCCCGGTTCGCCAGCCTACAAGGTTTGGCACGACAAGTTGTTGGCCTTTCGCGGCGGTCAGGCGCCAGATTTCGGGGCGGTCTGGGTCACATATTTTCCGACACACATGATCGAGCTCTATCCTCATGTTGCCGTCCTTTCGACGCTTTACCCCAAATCGCCAACCGAAACGGTCAATATCGTCGAGTTTTACTACCCCGAAGAAATCGCGCTGTTTGAGCGCGAGTTTGTCGAGGCGCAGCGCGAAGCCTACATGGAAACAGCGGTCGAAGATGACGAAATCGCCGAGCGCATGGACGCTGGGCGCGCCGCGTTAATGGCGCGCGGCACCTCAGAAACGGGGCCCTATCAATCACCCATGGAAGACGGCATGCAGCATTTTCATGAGTGGTATCGCAAAGCCATGAACGAAACCGAGAACTTTTAACGGGTTTGCTTGTCGAAGTTGCGTTTGCTTTAATAATGTTTAGCTCACGATTTTTTTGGCGGCGAAAGCCTTTTCAATTTTTGACATCCTAAAAGACCATGAAACGAATTATTCTTTTTGTGCTGACTAACCTGGCGGTCATGCTAGTACTAAGCGCCACCCTGAGCATCTTGGGCGTCAATCGTTTTCTGACAGACCAGGGGCTCAATATTCAGATGCTGTTAGTGTTTTCGGTGATTGTTGGATTTACCGGCGCGATTTTTTCGCTGTTAATCAGCAAGTGGATGGCCAAACGGAGTACCGGCGCAAGGGTGATTGACCCGCAAGCACCGAACGGCGCGAAAGAGCAGTGGCTCGTCGACACCGTTCATCAAATTGCCGATCGAGCCGGCATTGGTCGCCCTGAAGTGGCGATTTACGAGGGAGAGCACAACGCCTTTGCGACAGGCGCCTTTCGCAACGATTCGCTCGTGGCCGTCTCAACCGGCTTGCTCGACAGCATGACCGAAGAAGAAGTCACTGCGGTGTTGGCACACGAAGTCGCTCAC
>JBAWWV010000519.1:0-2299 GCA_037146575.1 Alcaligenaceae bacterium
CTTGGCGCGCGTCACGGCAGTGCAACCCTGATTCTGGAGCGTGCATAATCATGACCATGATGTATCAACCCAACCCACTTCCCGCACCCGCAAAAGAACCCGGCAACGAACCCTTTTGGGATGCGGCCCGTACCGGTAAATTTTTGGTCAAGTTTTGTACCTCGTGCAAAAAACCACACTGGTATCCACGCGCACTCTGCCCATTTTGCTTCGGTGAAACCGAATGGAAAGAAGGCTCAGGCAAAGGCGTGATTTACTCGTTAAGCGTGATGCAACGCGGCAATCCAAACCCCTATTGCATCGCTTATGTCACTATTGAAGAAGGCGTCACAATGATGACGCAAATCGTCGATTGTGATTTGGCGGCTTTGAAAATTGGTCAAAAGGTAAAATTAGTTTTCAAACCGACTGAAGGCGACGGTCCACCCGTGCCGATGTTTACGCCGGTGTAAGCCACATTGCTTTTGTCAGTTAAAAGGGATCCTTCGCTGGATCCCTTTTTTATCGGATTTGCGCGTAAAACCTCGCCGTTCAGGGCGGGGAGGATGTCAAAACTGAACGGCTAGTGCGAGCCCTTTTGCCGAAATGCCGAGTCTCTGAAATTAATCAGTCAACCCACGCCAGATGGCCAGTGTGGCCTCTGCGTTGTTCAACGTATAAAAGTGCAAACCTGGCACATCGTTATCCAACAAAGTTTCACACAAATCGGTCACGACCTCGGTACCAAACGCGCGAATCGATTCTTTATCGTCGCCCATTTCAGCCAGGCGCAAGCGAATCCAGCGCGGCACTTCGGCACCACACATTTCTGAAAACCGCATCAGTTGCGTGTAATTGGTGATCGGCATAATGCCCGGCACAATCGGGATATTCACGCCCTTGGCCTGCGCACGATCCACAAAATCAAAATACGAATCAGCGTTAAAAAAATACTGCGTAATCGCGCTATCTGCACCGGCGTTCACTTTATTCACAAAGTGCGCCAGATCGTGTTCTGGGCCTGCCGCCTGCGGATGCATCTCGGGGTAGGCCGCCACTTCAATGTGAAACCAATCGCCAGTCTCTTGGCGAATCAATTCAACCAAATCACTGGCGTGGCGCAACGCACCTGCCGCGTCGGCACCCATACCCGAGGGCATGTCACCGCGCAAGGCGACAATACGACGCACACCCTCTTGGCGGTACAGCTGCAATAAAGCCTTGAGCTCGTCACGGCTTGACCCAATACACGACAAGTGGGGCGCCGCATCACGACCCATCTCGCTCAAAACGCGTACCGTATCCAACGTACCATCGCGCGTTGAACCACCCGCGCCAAACGTGACGCTGCAGTAATGCGGATTGATCACCAACATCTGCTTGGCACCCTCAACCAGACGCCGCTTGGCAGCGTCATCGCGAGGCGGAAAAAACTCTAGGCTAAAAGCTTTGCTAGCTTGCATCGTCATTGATTTTTATTGATTAAATTCGTCAAGAAGCCAGAAATCAAACTGTAGAACAACGCACCCAAAACCGCCCACCAAAAGCCGTTGACTTGAAATCCTTTGAGGATTGAGCCCGCCAACCAGAACATCAGCGCGTTGATCACAAACAAAAACAAACCAATCGTTACGATCGTAATCGGCAAGGTCAATAACACAAACAAAGGCTTCACCAACATGTTGATTAAGCCTAACACCAAGGCGGCCCACATTGCAGACCAGAAGCTCGCCACAACGATGCCGGGCAAGATATATGCAACGACCAACAAGGCAACTGCATTGAGTATCCAGACGAGTAGCAAAGTCATGATGAACTCCGGTTAAGTAAAAAAGATCTTGAGCCAAACGTACGGTCTTGCTCTAGCACTGCAGCAAGGCCGTACAGTTTGATGGCTTAATAACGGTACTGTTCGCCCTTGAAGGGGCCCTCTTGCTTGACGCTGATGTAAGCGGCTTGCTGAGGTGTCAGTTTGGTCAAGTGTGCGCCGATTTTGTCAAGGTGCAAACGAGCCACTTTTTCATCAAGATGCTTAGGCAACACATACACCTGACCTGAGGTGTACTGTTCGTTACGACTAAACAGTTCGATCTGCGCCATCGTTTGATTGGTAAACGATGATGACATCACAAACGATGGATGGCCAGTACCGCAACCCAAGTTCACCAGACGACCCTTTGCCAACAAGATAATGCGCTTGCCGTCTGGGAAAATGACATGGTCAACTTGTGGCTTGATCTCTTCCCACACCAGGTTTTCAATACCGACGACATCGATTTCGTTGTCGAAGTGACCGATGTTGCAGACGATTGCCTGGTCT
>JBAWWV010000520.1:0-2295 GCA_037146575.1 Alcaligenaceae bacterium
ACATTAACTTAGGCGGAATAAGATAGCGACCGTTATTAAGTTGCTCATCGGAATCCCACTTCGTGATCAAACGAATACCGCGAAAGCGCCCACCGGCCGCGGCAATTTGTGCATCGAGTAATTTTCCGATTTCTTGGCCATAGGTTAAATCCGCGGAGCCCACGATACCCGCGCACACTTGTGTCTTGCCGTAGGCCTGACTGGCGGCCATGGCCGCTACACCATTTGCGAACTCAACCTCACCTAAGCGATCCATCATCTCGGGGCCTGTCTTACGATAAAAGGCGCCACACTCGACAAAGACCGAAGCAACTACGTTGTGACCCGCCTGCGCGTCCGCCACAAACTCTTTGAGCATGTACGTTTGCCCCTGACGCTCCCACAAATGATGGTGCGCATCAATGATCGGCAACTCGGGCTCAAGAATCGGTTCACGATGCGAAGCGCGCCACGCTGAGTTATCGGGTAGCGTATGCACAGCAACCGGTGTCCCATCCGGGTTCACTGTGGGGCGCAGTTTTAGTTTTGAAGGCATTTGTCTCTCGCTTTTTAGGTCATCGATCACTCAATTTATCAGGAAAACAACTGGCCGCAAACACAGACTAGCCTGCTTGAACGCACTTGGACTCGGGCAGCCGCAAGCAGATCAATGCTGCGCCGCAGCGCACGATCGGCTGTTATCCTAGAAGAAAGCCTAAGCGCAGCCTCAGACAGGATCTAAGCAACCATGAAAATCATCGCAATCGAAACTTCGGTCATCTCGTTACCTTTCACCATGGACGGACCACATAATCGCTTTGCGGGTCAACTGTGGGATCATCTAGAAATCTTGCTGGTCAAGGTTGAAACAGAAGATGGGCTTGTCGGTTGGGGAGAAGCGTTTGGGCACGCTGCCATTGCTTCAACAAAAGCGGCAATCGATACCATCGTTGCACCACTGGTCATTGGGCGGGATGCCACAGACATCAATGGCCTGACTCGCTCCGTGCTGCATGCCACCCACCTGTTGGGGCGTAATGGCTCTTTTGTCTATGGCTTTTCAGGGATTGAAATTGCGCTTTGGGACTTGGCGGGCAAACGGGCCAAACAACCCGTATGGCAACTACTGGGCGGACCCGCACGAAAAGAACTGGATACCTATGCCAGCCTGCTTTGCTATACCGATCCAGCATTAGTGGCCAAGAACGTCTCTAAAGCCGCAAGCGAGGGCTACCGTTTTATCAAACTGCATGAAGTCACGCGCGAAGCGACCTTGGCGGCACTGCAGGCCCCGGGCGCTGAAAACGCCAAGATCATGCTCGATGTCAATTGCGCGTGGCTGCCGGTTAAGGCACGCGAAATGGCGCAAGCACTCGCCCGCGATGGTTTGCTTTGGCTTGAAGAGCCCGTTTGGCCGCCTGAAGACGTGCATAGCTTGGCGAGTGTGCGTGCTAAAGGCGTCCCCATTGCCGCCGGCGAAAACGTTGCCGGTTTATTTGGTTTTAAAACCCTCATCGACGCTGGCGCGATCGATATTGCGCAACCAAGTGTCACCAAAGTTGGTGGCATTGGCGAAATGGTCAAGGTCATTCAATACTGCCAGGCCAAGGGGGTTGAGGTGTATCCGCACTGCCCATACTTTGGCCCAGGCTTGCTTGCAAGTTATCACATCGCCTCAGCTTTGATTGAGCGACCCTTAATCGAAATCTTGTGGATCGAGATGCAGGCCAATCCGTTTGATCCTTGGGTACGCAGCGCGGGCGGTAAAGTGCAACTGCCTCAAGGCCCTGGCCTGGGCGTGGATCCTGATCCCGCCATACTTAAGCGCTACCTAAAAGGCGACGTCACGCGCTCGGCTTAAATGCCTTTACGGCTTTAACAACTCGACAGAAAACACGGCTTTCGCGCTCGGATCAACCTGCACACGCACCGCGCGCACGTCAGAGGCCCCCGGGACCTGAAGTCTTGTGAGATTAGTAATCGGTTGTTTGGCCAACTTAAAGGGCTGATCAAAATGATATTCATGGCTATCGCCATGAATCAACAAGACAGGTTTGCGCCATGCCTGTGCCAGGGGCAATAAGGTATCGCCAATACTATTGCGAAAGCCAGACCATGCGGGAAATTCTTCCCACATTGAGCGACTGATCAGTGCATCAGCCTGAAACGCAAAGACAATCGCTTTGTATTGATTTTTTTCTGCTTGTAAAAATGCCTCGCGAATCCAAGCCACGTTCGCCGCATCACGTTCAAAAAATTCTAGCGTGGCTTTGGGATCTCTGGCCTCAAAATTATTGTTGCTGCCAACAATATGCA
>JBAWWV010000521.1:0-2285 GCA_037146575.1 Alcaligenaceae bacterium
GACGTCGCCTACGTCGGGTTTAAATACAATGCCACGCCAGTCTTGGTCAATTCGCACTGACTTCAAATTAGATTCTGTCGCCGCATGGATTTTTTCGTAATTGATGCTCGGGCTCTTGGGATCAGTCTGAAATAAAATAGCCCACTTCATGACCTTAGAATGAATGTTTGCAGGCAGCTTAGATAGCTGCATTAAAAAATCTTGTGCGAGCGCGACTTTAGGCTTCAGACTCATATCGATTCCTTACGGTTTGATGCGTTTGCAAGTTTGTCCAAGACTACGCTATGCCAGTCTTGTGCTTGAATATGAACGCCATCTTCATCTAACAACTCCACTAGCCAGCCAGCGGCTTGCCATACTGAGGTCAAATCCTCCTGATCGGCTCGCAATACAACCAACAGTTCTGTAGGCCAAGCCAGCTCTGCATCGGCTAACACGTGGCCCTTAGCATCGACCACTTCATGGCCTACCACTGGGGGAGGGATGTTCGCTGCTGCCATAAGCTGCAAACCGGCTACCAACGTTGAAATACTTTGCGATAGCACTTCCTGCCACTCTTGCGCCAATGCTACTTGGTTTGGCTGCGCTGGGGCAACAGCTTTGGTGCCAGTGTCGGCCAATGCGTCCAAATCTTTGGCTTGCAAGCCAGCCAAGCTAGCCATGCGAAACCCCGGTAACGCTTGTAGCGTGTTGAACAACTGCAACCATCTGCGCCAATCCAAACGATGTTGTTTGCTGTCGCTAATTTTTATATCGTCTATTAGTACTATTCCTGGCGCCTCGCCTGTCACTGCTTGCGATTGCACATAAGACAATGGCCACCATGCGAGCACCATCGGCTTTACATCCGTTTGAGACAAGCATGGCGCGTAGCCGCCACCCATCGACTGCATTGCTTCTGGAAGAAGCGGCGACCATTGAGCGATACCCGAATCCACCGATTGCTTCTCTTCAGGGTTATGCGCAATCATTAAAAAATTCAGCCACATCGCATTTTTTTGCAGTTGTGTCGCGGCAGGATCCTCGCTTGCGGACGTAGGTGTGGCTAAAAAAAGAAGGAGCTGGGAAATTGCATTTTGGGTGAACGCTCCTTGCTGCGCTCTAGGAAATACGACGGTACTTTTTTCTCCACTGTGACGGGTGAGCGCCACGAGTGGGGACTCTAGGTCGCAAGTAGGCTTACCTGCCAAAGCTGCGGTCACATCGTCGTGAGTCACAGACCACACCCAAAATCGTCCGCTAGCCACTAAGGCACTACGCTTGAGTGCATCTTCACGGATACTGTGTTGGTGGTGCTCCCATCCGTCGCAAAATATCGCAATCGGTTTGCGCTGCCCACCACTCGCCCACGGCCAAATGATGAAGTCCGGTTTTGAGGCCACGGGTACACCATCGGATGCGTCCACATTTCGTTGCGGTTCGATGCGATAGCGCTGCCCGGCCAAGTCCAGCATGAACCCCGATTTACCGTTGACAATGTCTTGCAGGAGCTTGACTGGCGGTAAACCACCCACTCCACTTAAGCGCTTGAATGACTCGATGAACCGGCTCTCTAGCACCGAATCAAACTCGGGATTGATGTAGATATCAGAAATTGTTTTTACGCGTTCTAACTGCCCTAACGCATCGACCAACTCGGACAATACCTCTTTAGCGCGGTCTCTGGACACTTGCAACATATCTCGACCTAAACGGTATTGGTATACGCAACGGTAACAGCCGTCTTTTTCTGGGTCTTGGTTACAGCTGCATTGAGTGACGGTATCAAGTGCCATGCGCAGCACATCGGCTAAGGTCGAGGCGTCACTGGCCAATAACTGATGCAAATAGCCAGTACCGCCTGGTACAGAGTCGTAAAGCATCACGAAGAACTTACGCGGTCCTCCGTCCTTGCTTGGTTCGTCTTGTAGCACCAGACGCAAATGGTCAACCTTGCCGCCAAAGCGATTTTTTAAGCCCAGTTGCAATGCCGCCATAAAAGACTGAATGACTTGATCATCTACACCGGTGCGGGTGTAGGGCACCAAAATTCTCAAGGCCTCAGACTCAAATTCTCGGTATAAATACAAGCAGCCCAGAAGGTTTTCAGGCTTTTCGTCACCCTTTTTGATACAGTCGAAAATATGCAATTGACCGATTGGATCGTTTCTGTTTTTAGGGGGCTTTTGCACCTTTCCACAGTGCCTACATAGCTGAAAACCAGGTCTGGAGTTTTCCTTATCTGCCACCTTGAATGATTCACCAGGCTTAGAAAGCTCGCCAAAATTTACATCTCTAAACGTAAC
>JBAWWV010000522.1:0-2283 GCA_037146575.1 Alcaligenaceae bacterium
AAGTTGGGGAATCTTTCAGGCGTTAACTGGTTTTGGTTTGCTTGAGACCACGATACAATACCGCGCTAGTACATTCGGCTACAGCGCGATTGGATTTCAACCAGATATCCACGCTTTTGCAGCGCATATGTTGTTGGGCGCTGTTGGATTACTCGGTTACCTGCTATTTTCGGTGCGCGATGAACCTCAGCCCTTAAGTTTTCGAGGCCTAAATATTGCAGCGCTTGCTTCTCTACTGTCTTGGCTCGCGTTGATATTAAGCAAGTCAAGAGCGTCTTTAATTTTTGCTGTTGTCGTATCCATTGTTTGGTTATTCGTATATTTAAAAGTTAAAAAAATCAGCGTATTGAATAAAAAACTTGTTTTAACCGCCTGTATTTTGGTGGTCAGTGTGATTGGCCTATCTTTAAGCGGTAAGTTTTGGTTAGCCGACATGTTGCAACAATTGCAGCAAGCAAACTTGACCAGTTTTGAAGCTCTAAACAAGATCTCGATCTATCGCTTAGAGATCTTTGCGGGTGCGTTGCGGATGTTTGCGCAATTTCCTTTCATGGGAATTGGACAAGGCAATTTCTTTCACTTATCTTCAATTTTGGATTTTATGGGTAGCCCCTGGATCACACAGACCGGTGGTGAAAATGCACATAACTACTTTTTACAAACCCTAGCTGAGTTAGGAATAATCGGTGCACTGAGCTTTGTGCTGGTATTTTTATGGCCTTTCATGCATTGCACCAGGGTTAAAAGACTAGTACCAGCCGGCATTGCCATCTTTGCGATTTTTTTAGGAAATTTCTATTCGCACTCGCTGATCATTCGTGAAAACCTTTATTTGCTTGCAGTATTTGTGACCTTGCTCTACGCACATTGTGTCAAGGAAGCAAAAGATGCCTCGGTAGCTCCACTGCAAAGTGCAAGCAGTTCGCAGAACAGAATTGAAACAAAGCTAAGCGGTCGCCCACCGGCAGGGTTGAGCAATGCGATCAGCATCGGTGTCTTGGTCTGTACAGTGGTGCTAATGTACTTTGCTTATCAAGAGGTGAGCGGCGCAAAAGATAGATTTCCGTTTGTCTACGGATCAGATTGTTATAAACCGACCGTTGTCCACGCAGATGGTTGGACGAGTGGTCGGCTTGTCATACCGTTAGAGGAGGGAAAATCAGGCATTAAGTTGGTCGTTGATCAAAGCCAGGCTGATGCAAAGATCCATCCAGTGAGCATTTCGCTAAGTATGTTGCATCAAGCAGGTCATTCATTGCATACCGTTAATTATCCTCGACAAGCTTCAGATCAATTTTCGATGGAAATTTCGATCCCTGAAATAAAGAGAAAAGAATTGCAAGGTGGCAAGGTGGTCATGCAACTATCGAAGTGTTTTTCACCAAGTAATTTTGGCTTGAAAGATGATTCTAGAAAACTGGGTGTGCACCTTAAAAGTATTGAACAGTTCTAGATAAGCTTCGAATAATTCTACATTTAACGCCTACTAACTTAGATGAAGATTGCAATGCCATTATTTGGTGTGTAAGGTTTGTCATCGCGTTGCGCGCGCGTCTAGTTAGAGTCGCAATAATAGGAAGTTGTCGCTGTTCATGATGGGCGGCTTATCCCCAGCAAACTGAGCCAAGATGTCTCGCCATGGAATCGCTTCAGTTTTTTTAATTAATAAATACTGGGGCTGATATTTTTTTAAGATTACCGCACGCGTCTGCGCTGTCGTCTTGGGGTCGAAAAAATCAATCACATCCCCTTTACGCAAAAACCACTCTGGCACAAAGGCGAGCGGGTGTTTGGTGGCTACGGCCTTCCCGGCAAGACTCGGTAGTATCCAGCTCGACTCAATGTCTGCAAGCACAACGTCATCGTGCTGCAGGTAATCTTTCAAAAACATCAGATCGCGATAACTAATTTGGCTTGTAATAGGTCGGCCTAAATAAAGGCTATTTGCAATGGTTAAGAGGCGACTCGTTGATTGATAGAGCCACGCAGCTGCAACAAGGCACAATGCAGTGGCGGTGATTGCCTTGATCAGTGACACGACTTGCTGCTTTGGCGTACGTTCGATCGCGACCAAATACTGTGCGACCAAAATATTTGATAACAATAATAAAAACGTAATCGAACGCCCAAACGAGTACTGCCGGCTGTAGTATCCCCAAATATATAGGGTAAGTAAGGCAAGCATCGCTAAGGCAATCGCACAGTTAGGCCTCTGTATCGCCCGCCAAATGATGAGAGGCAAGGTTAGTAAAATTGGCCAAGTTCCCTGAATAATCTCAAGGT
>JBAWWV010000523.1:0-2267 GCA_037146575.1 Alcaligenaceae bacterium
GAAGTGGGTTAACAGTGTGGCAACCACGCCGTAGATAAACGCCAGTGCCGCAATCGTGAGAGCCAAGAAACCAAACGTCAACAAACCTTGTTGCCTAACAGGATCAATGAAAAGAGGGAAAAAAGCCATATAAAAAACAATCGCTTTTGGATTTAACAGCGTAATTAAAAATGCCTGCCGTAAGTAGTGATAAGGCTTGATGTTCAAGATAGGCGCTGCGCCTTGCTTAGCGAACAACATTTTTGCTCCTAGCCAGGCAAGATACGCTGCACCGACCCACTGCACCGCAGCAAAGGCGGTTGGCGACGTGCTCAACACAGCAGCCACCCCTGCCACGGCCAACCACGACAAGACTTGATCCCCGAGCACAATCCCCAGCGAAGCGGCGAGCCCGGCTCGCACGCCTCCTTTGGAGGTTGAGGTAATTAATACCAAATTGCCGGGACCTGGTATCAAGAGAAATATTGTGAAAGCCGCGACAAACGCACCATAATCAGTGACCCCTAGCATGGCTTAAGCTCAATACTAAATGGTGCTTGAGAAGGTATCAGCTGAGGCTTAAGCTCAATGCTAAACGGCGCTTGCGAAGGCATAACGTGACCAGTGAGCATGATTGCAGTTGAAGTCCCGCATGTATCTGTAGACAATAAACCATCAATATACAACGCCACACCCAAGGACATTTCGAGTTAACCTACATCAAACACTCAAAGCCCTTAAATAAAAAGTATAGGTTGAGCACCACTCGCACTCAGGAGATTTCAATCATGTCGATTACAGCGAAATCAGCCGTATTTCTTTTATGTTTGTTCGCGTTTGGGCTGAGCGCATCGCGTGCACAAACCTACCCAGACAAGCCCCTGCACATTGTTGTACCTTACGCCGCAGGCGGTGGAGTCGACAATATCACTCGGGTCGTTTCAGAGCGACTTGCAACCCGCTTGAAGCAAGTCGTTGTCATCGATAACCGACCCGGTGCGAACGGAAACATTGGAGCAAACCTGGTGGCCAAAGCCAACCCAGATGGATACACCATGTTGATGGGCGCCTCGTTTTTAGCGACCAATCGTGCCAGCGAAGCAAACATGACCTACGATGCGCTGACCGATCTGATTCCGGTGGCGCGAGCCGGGCGGTCTTCACAAATCTTGCTCGTCCCCTCGACTTTGCAGGTCAAAACCGTCAGCGAGTTAATTGAGTACCTTAAAGCCAACCCAACCACAACGGCCTACGGCACCGTCGGCACAGTGTCGCCCACAGCATTAATTTTCATCAAGAACACGGCGACCAGCCCGGTTCAGATTCTTTATAAGGGTGGCTCACTAGCGATGCCAGATCTGATTTCTGGGCGATTAACCTTCATGATTCCAGTCGCGAGTGAAGGTCTACCCCACGTGTCATCTGGCAAACTGCGCGCACTCGCGGTAACAGGTAACCAACGTATGAAAGCACTGCCCACCGTACCCACACTGCAAGAGGCAGGCGTTGCAAACCTTGAGGGTATTATTTGGTGGGGGCTCTTTGCACCCGTCAAAACGCCTCAAGCGATCATCGATAAAGTGTCGCAAGAGATGTTGGCACTACTTGAATATCCTGAAGTCGCAAGCGCTTTTGCGCAACTCGGCATTGAACCGGCCGCCTTAAATGCACAACAATTTGCAAGCTTTTATCAAGCTGAAATACAGTCTTACGCCCAGGTTGCCAAAGAGTTCAACCTTATGGCAAAGTAGCTCAATTTATTCTGTCCCTTACACCCAATCGCTTAAAAGACCATCTATGTCAACACTCTTCAGACTCCACTTAGAAAACGGCCGCCAACGCAATGAACTTTTTCACCTCACGCGTGAGCAGTGGGAGCAGGCGGCAGCGAGGCATCCAGAGCTTGCCAAACAAATCGACGTTTCTGTTGGCTGGGATGGCGATATCTTAGAAAATGCGCTGCAAGACGCTGATGCGCTGCTTGCGGGCCCAATCGATCGTCCCAAAATCATTCAAGCAAAAAAACTTAAATGGATCCACACGACAGGAGCTGGCGTGGATCACCTGCTGCCGCTTGACTGGTTGCCCGAACAAATCACCGTTACCAACAGCAGCGGCATTCATGGCGACAAGACTGAAGACTTCATCAGCATGGCTTTGTTGATGTTGCACAACAAAATGCCTCAAATTCTGGCGAATCAAACCAAGCAGATTTGGGACATGATTCATGAATTCAATATCCGCGGTAAAACCGCGACGGTGATTGGCTTTGGCGACGTTGGCCGCGC
>JBAWWV010000524.1:0-2239 GCA_037146575.1 Alcaligenaceae bacterium
CAAGACCTTCCGAGGTAACTCGGCCACAGCGATCAGACGGTAGAGTAGCCAAACCAGCACCGACAGCGCGATCGTGAACAGCGCCGGCAAAGCGCGATAGAGATAGGTCAGGTAGCTGAATGACAGCACGAAGACCAGCAGACTCAGTGTGCGCGCTTTAAAGTCCAAACCAATATGCATTACGATGCGACCTTAGAGTGCGTCAATAGCTCAAGGTTCAGAGGTAAACCGGCCGTGTGTTGCTCACCCCCCACCGCTACAGGCGCAGTGTAAGCAATAAAACCTTAGCTCTATGCGGGTTCAGCTTAGGTTGCAAAAAATAGATATATTTTGCAGTTTTAGGACACATCACTTTCGCAGCTTGGGTCGTCCACCCATTGGCCTCAATCAAAGGTAATCGAAAATGCCCCCCTCTCTGCAGCCCTTGACCGGAATCTTGGTACTGACTGTATTGGCCATCATCTTCAGTGAAGATCGTCGGGCAAATAAAATTCGTCTCATCGCGACGGGGGTACTGATACAGTTTTTATTTGCCCTGCTGCTGCTGAAAGTTCCGGTGATAAAAGAGGCTGTCGCGCTGATCAATCAGGGGGTACTGGCCTTACAAAAGGCGAGCGAAGCGGGTACGTCGTTAGTGTTCGGCTATTTAGGAGGCGCGCCACTTCCGTTTCATGAAAGTCAGCCTGGTGCGGCTTACGTGCTAGCGTTTCAAGCACTACCCTTAGCCCTGTTTATTAGTGCCTTTGCCGCGCTGTTGTACCACTGGCGAATCTTGCCAAAGATTGTGGGCATATTTTCATGGTTACTAGGCAAAACATTAAAAATGAATGGCGCCACGAGCTTTGCTGTGTCGGCGAATATTTTTGTTGGAATGGTCGAAGCGCCCTTACTAATACGTCCGTATCTTGCGCAACTGAGTCGCTCAGATCTATTTGTTGTGATGGCCTCGGGCATGTCCTGTATTGCAGGCACCGTTCTAGTGATCTACGCCACTGTGCTCAGTAGGATTATTCCAGATGCTGCAAGCCACCTGCTGATCTCCTCGGTTGTCAGTGCCCCTGCGGTGATTATGCTCGCCCGCTTAATGGTCCCGCAACATCCGGCCACAGCTCAAACCGCCTTTCAACCTACCTCGGCCTATGGCAGTACGATGGACGCTATCGCAACGGGCACCGCCGACGGGGTTCGACTGGTTGTCAATATTGCTGCAATGCTGGTTGTTTTGGTGGCGCTTGTCGCCCTCGCCAATAGCGCGCTTGCGCTCATACCAAATGTTGCAGGTGCGCCGCTGACTCTTCAACGCCTGTTGGGCATACCGATGCAACCCATTGTGTGGATGCTTGGTATCCCTTGGGCTGAAACCGGCGTTGCAGGTCAACTCTTAGGCACCAAGATTGCATTGAACGAGATGATTGCTTATCTGGATTTGGCCCAACTACCCGAAGGAGCACTTTCTGCGCGCAGCCAACTGATCATGACTTATGTCTTGTGCGGGTTTGCCAACTTTGGCAGCCTAGGTATCGTGATCGGCGGCTTAGGCGCAATGGCACCAGCCAGGCGTCCAGAAATCATCGCGTTAGGTCTGCGATCGATTTTGGTTGGTGCGATGGCAACCTGCATGAGCGCTGCGGTGGTCGCCATCGTGCTCGCCTAAGACATGCGTACAACAGCGATCACCATCGTGCTAGCTTAGTGCACGAGCGCAACAGCGATCACCATCGTGCTAGCTTAGTGATCGAAGCGGTCTAAGACATGGCCGGGGCCTTGCTCGAGCTCGACATAATCCTTGCCGTCGTGCACGAGGCACCCGTTAACCCAAACGCCGTGAATGCCTAGCCCCGAGCGAACTTTTCTTGAGCCTCCACCGGGCAAATCATTTAACGTTGCGACCTTTGACTTCCCGACAGTCGCAGGATCAAACAACAACATATCAGCTGGGCTACCCACTAATAACCGCCCGCGATCAGGGATTTTGAAACGATCGGCCGCTTCGCTGGTAAGAAGGCGGATACCGGCTTCTAACGAGAAATAACCCGTCTCGCGAACCCAATGCGACAAGAAATGCAAGCCAAACGCCGCATCACACATATAAATCAAATGCGCACCCGCATCAGATAACGTCACAACCGCCGAGGGGTGTTTGAGCAGTGGCGCCACACCTTCATCGATGTGATTGAAAAACTTGCCGGTAAAGTGAGTGTGTAAATTCTCTTTTACCGACAAATCAAAAAACGCATCC
>JBAWWV010000525.1:0-2223 GCA_037146575.1 Alcaligenaceae bacterium
GGCTGGTCAGGATTGCCAGCAAACGAACGGCACAACACGAGTTGATGCCTTACGTCTTTTGTCCAAGTTGAGACGCATGCCAAGTTAACCAGCGGGCTTCAAACGCCTCTATTAACTTAAAGAGCATGACGCCCAAGACACATAATAAAGTTAAGGCAACAAAAACAGTCGGCGTGTTAAAGCTGCCTTGCGCCACAAGTATCACGTGCCCAAGCCCCGTCTCGCCAGCGACAAATTCACCGACAATGGTGCCTACCAAGGCGAACGAGACGCCGACTTTCATTCCTGCAAAAAGACTTGGTAACGCGTTTGGAAACTGTATTTTCCAGAGAATTTTCGCACGCGTTGCCTGATTGACGCGTGCCATATCCAGCATGTCTGGATCTGAAGATTTAAGACCAAGCACCATGTCAATGAGTATCGGAAAAATCGCAATCAACATCGCAATTGCAATCTTGGGGGCCGCTCCTGTTCCAAGCCAGATGACAAAGAGTGGTGCAAGCGCAACCTTTGGCACAGCATTAAGCGCAACGAGTAACGAGTACAAGGTGCGATCTAAAAACTTGTAATAAACAATACCTACCGCGGCAGCGATGCCCAGCACCACTGCCAGGGCAAAACCCGCAAGTGTTGTGATCAGTGTATTGAGCCCTTGCAGTAACAGATAACCGGGCGCCGCAAAAAAACCTGCAATAATCTTTGAAGGCGCAGGCAAAATAAACGATCTGACTTCTGCAATCCGCACGAAAGTTTCCCAACCAACAAGAAGTGTGATCACCGTAATCAGCAAGGCACAGCGACTGAAGGTTGTCTTCCAAAAATCTTTCATGCTAGCCGCCAGTGTAAATACCCAATACGCGAAAGCATTCGCGAATTTCTACAACATACTCTGCAAAAACTGGAGTTTCGCGCACATCCAAAAGACGTGGTCGTGGCAAATCAATTTTGATTATTTTTTCAATACGTCCAGGATTTTTCGACATAATCACAACGCGATCAGCCAAAAAAACAGCTTCAGTGATCGAGTGAGTAATAAAAACAACCGTTTTGCGTGTCTTTAACCAGGTTTTTTGAAGCTCAGCATTCAACTCATCGCGCGTGAACGGATCGAGGGCACCGAACGGTTCATCCATTAACAGTAACTGAGGATCAAGCAATAAGGCGCGGCAAATCGACACCCGCTGTCGCATGCCACCCGATAATTCGCGTGGAAAGCGATGAGTGAACGCCTCAAGGCCAAACAGTGTTAATAAATCTAAGGCACGTTGTCGATATTTTGTGGGTGAAAAATTATGAAATTCAGCAGCGATGAGAACGTTATCAACAATGTTTCGCCAGTCTAGTAAGAGGTCTCGTTGAAACACGACCCCCATGTTTTCAGGCGGTGAGTGAATAGGCTTAGCCTGAAGGCATAAGCTGCCACTTGAGATGGGCTCTAAACCTGCGATGCACTTTAGCAAGGTGCTCTTGCCGCAGCCACTCGGGCCCACGATACTCACAAACTCAGACTGCGCGATGTCGAGATCGATATTCTCAAGCGCGTTGACAGGCGTGCGCTCTGAGCGATAGATCTTGTTTAACTTGCGAATTTCAAGAAAACCCGACATCGCTGAGCCTCCCTTTACTACTTCGCTAACAGCGCATTGGTGTAGTAGTCGGCTGGCTTACGGCCAGCTTGAATCAACCCTGCTTGCTGCATCGATTTGATTGCCTCAACCCAATCTGCATCGGACTGCACCCCAATTGGCAAGGTTTTATCTGTCGGGCTCGTGAAGAATGGTTGATAGGCAACGATTTGCCCCTTCAGTACTTCAGGTTTTAAATTTGAATTCGGACGTCTAGCCATAATCGCAGCGACGGCCTCATCAATGTGACCATCATAAATATACTTCCACGCCCGAACCTGAATCTGCACAAGTTTCTGAACTGCCGCTTGCTTAGATTTAAGGATACCTGGCGTCGTCACTAAACCATAACTCGGAAAACTGATGCCGCTATCCGCAAGAAGTAAAGCCGTTGCTGGCCGTGTGCTTTTTACCATCGGCAGACCGAAAGGCGCCTGCGAGAGAAATCCCTCTGTATTGTCTGACGCGTAGGTCGAGATCATCGCGCTTGGTGCAACCATCACCACGCTCACATCACCCTTCTTAATATTATTGGCTTTAAAAAATGGGTCAATGAAGGGAGCCCAAGGACTTGCCGTAAAACAAGCTAGCTTTTTAC
>JBAWWV010000526.1:0-2219 GCA_037146575.1 Alcaligenaceae bacterium
CGTAATCATTGGCCGTGCAGGCTGGAAGTGCGAAGCCGTTTTAAAAATGATTGATGAAGACACAAACTCAGGTGCCGTGCGTTGGTTACAGCATGTGCCAGAGGCCGATTTGTTGGCGGTTGTGAAGTCTGCCAGTGCTTTGGTGTTTGCCTCGCTAGCAGAAGGCTTTGGCTTGCCGGTGCTTGAGGCCTTTGCCGCACAAGTGCCTGTCGTGACTTCTAACACGACGTCCTTGCCTGAGGTAACCGGCGATGCTGCGTTAACAGTTAACCCGCTGGATATTGCGGCGTTAAGCGCAGCGATGACGCGCGTGATTGGTGATGAAGCGTTAGCGAATGAGCTGAAGCACCGCGGGCTGCTGCGAGCCCAGTCATTTAACTGGCAAGCGTGTGCGGCTGCGACGGTTGGTGTGTATCAAGATGTTTTAGCGCGGCTTAGCAGCAATTGATCGGATCTTTGCCAACCGCTTTTTACGTCCCAAGAGTGATCGACTATCCTTTTCAATCTACACCTTAGGGCGCGGCCAGCAACTCACCATAAGCCGCCATATATTTCTGCGCCATGGTCTCGGCTTTAAACGTCTCTTGATACCTGACCAACGCCTGTTGCCCCCACACCTGTACTTGTTCAGGCTGCTGCCAAAACGTATCCAAAGCCTGTCCAAAACTTTGCGCATCAGAAGGCGGCACCACCAAGCCTGTGACGCCATCAAGATTGACGTAACTGGTGCCGGTACCGATTTCGCAGGTAATCATCGGCGTGCCCTGCTGGGCGGCTTCAGCCAACACGATGCCAAAGGCTTCTGAAGGCATATGCGATGGGAAAACAAACCCATACGCGGCGCGCATCAGGCTGCGTTTTTCGTCGTTGGTGACTTCGGGCACAAAGTGCAGGTTGGTTAAACCCAGCTGTTTAGCTTGGGCGACCAAGGCGTCGTGCTGATCGCCGCGACCCACGATCACGGTTGGGTAGTCGCGACCTGTTAAGGCCTCAAGCAAAACATGTAACCCTTTG
Organism: Alcaligenaceae bacterium; assembly: GCA_037146575.1. GTDB lineage: Bacteria > Pseudomonadota > Gammaproteobacteria > Burkholderiales > Burkholderiaceae_B > Zwartia. The sequence continues at coordinate 1,015 of JBAWWV010000526.1, forward strand.
TAATAGCGTAGCGCCCCCAAAAACAAAAAGAACCGTGGGCCGAATTTGATGCGCCAGGCTTGTACTTCGGGGTCGGTTTCGGCGTGCGCCTCAAAGTGCTGGATGCCGTAAGTAATCAGGCGCACCTTGTCTTTGTGCTTTTGCAGTACGGGGCTTGATTGCATGATGCCGGGCGAGGCTGCGTAGATCTTGCTCATCTTGCCCAGATAAAAATCACGCAGCGGGGCGTAAAGTTTATTGAGCTGCACCTGATTCACGACATCAGAGTGATAACTAATCAGGCTAGGCTTTTTAATGCCCGACAGCACGTAGCAAAGGTCCGCATACGGCCACGGAAAATGCATATGCAGCACATCGGCCCAGGCGGCTTCTTTTTTGAAATTCGCTAACAGGCTGACTGAAAACCCCGTTGATGCCACATACAAATCACGCTTGTAGCGAACGATTTGGTAACCCTCAGGCGACATATCCGTGCGAGGCTTGCCCGGAGTAAGCACTAACACCTTATTCTCGACGCCTAGCGGTGTGGTGTGGCTCGCGATGGTGTGCACCACCTGCTCGATGCCACCATAGGTATCCGGGAAAAACGTCTTTAAGACGTGCAGCACCCGCATTTAGCCGCGCCGCTTCTTTTGTAAAACCATCCACTTTGGCATTCTGAACAGCACCAGGGTCCGGTACAAAATCACGTAACTGGTGGCAAACAAGACGGTGCAGATGATCAGCGGGATCTCGTACTGCCAAAACAATACCGCCGGGATGATCGCCAATGACGAGAGCACCCACAGGTAGGGCGAGGTCATGGCGTTGCGTTCGGTGATCAGGCGAGCCTCGGTTGAGCCAACGGCCCAGCGCACCAGGCGCTTGTACACCAGCATGTGCAGATGCACGCCGTCAGGCGCGCCGGGCGATTTGCCGCGCACGAATTTTTTACGGTAGATTGAAAACAGGGTTTCAAAGACGGGGTAAATACACAGCAGCAGCGGAAACCAGGCCGACACTTGCGGGTGGCGCGCCAGCATCACGACCGACAAGGTGCCGATCATGAAGCCAATAAAGTAGGCCCCACCATCGCCTAAAAAGATCAGGCCACGGGGGTAGTTCCAGATCAAAAAGCCACCAATCGCGCCGAGCATACCCACCGAGGCCACCAAAATCAGGCGATCGCCAAGGTAAAAGGCCACGTAGCCTAAACCGGCCAGAAT
>JBAWWV010000527.1:0-2219 GCA_037146575.1 Alcaligenaceae bacterium
TTGGAGCTCCTTTCGCGACTAGGCCGGCGGCGAAGGCAACGTAAAAAGGCACGAGCGGGACTTGACCACTTTGCATCATTTGCAAGGCTTGAGGTGCATCGTTATAAACCACTGCGCCATTTTTTTTGAGATTCACCAGATGTTTGATGCCAGACTCAAAATCGTACTGTGCTTTATCAAGCGGTAACCCAGTGGCGATTTGCGAAGCTGTGACAATCATTCGTATCCCGTTGTTCCAGGTCGCGGGCGGTATCGCAATCTTTCCTTTATTTGAAGCGTCCCAGAGTTCTGCCCAAGAGGTTGGTGCAGTTTTGATGACATTTGTATTGTAAAAAATAGTATTCATGGCATCGATCATGCCTGCTGAATAGTCGTCAGCCATGTTGAATTCTTTACGTAAAAATTTCCAGTTTGGTATGGATGACGTTTTATATTGTTTGAGCAAACCCTGATCGCGCGCTTGAAACACGCCTGCTTCAGAAAATTGCATTAAATCGGGCGGATTATCTTTTTGTGTTTTCAGCATGGCAAGCATGGCGCCGGTCACTGACTGCTGAATATTGAGTTTTGCACCAGTCTCTTTTTCAAACCGTGGATTCAACTCATCGATCCATAGTTTAGCCAGCAGACCTTGATTCAAGACCACAGTCAGCTCTCCTGCCGCACGGGCAGACGTTGTCATCCATGGACTTGAGATGACAAAGGCGCCAGCCAGACTGCGTTTGAGTAACGTCCGTCGCGAGATACTAGTGCTAGACGAGCGAGTGTTGTGGTTTGACATCTTGTGGCTCCCGGTGGTGGTCATTGAATCAGTTTTGAAGGTGAGGGTAGTGGTTGTGTGTGCGACGCAATGTTATTGCTTGAGGTTGGCCTCTTTGACCACCTGGCCCCAGCGGGCATAGTCAGCTTTAATTTGAGCGGCAAAGGCTTCAGGGGTACTGGCAATCGGATCAAACGCGTTATTGAGGTAACGCTCGCGGACTTCTGGAATCGCTAAAACCGCTGCAATATCTTTCTGCAAACGGTCAACAATTGCTTTGGGCGTTTTGGCGGGAGCCAAAATGCCATACCAAGAGCTTACGTTGAAATCTGGCACGCCTAATTCAGCGATGGTGGGAACATCGGGCAATGCGGGTGAGCGCTTATCTCCTGCCACTGCGATGGCCACGAGTCGACCCTGCTTGATGTAACTGGCAACGGTTGGCACAACAGTAAAAAAAATTGGAAAGTGTCCGGCGACTGCATCGGTCACCGCCTGCCCACCACCTTTATAGGGGATGTGCGACAGCTTCATGCCTGTTCGAAGCGCAAGCAGTTCGCCCGCCAAATGAGGTGTCGTACCAGCTCCAGATGAACTGAACTGCAGCCCCTCGGGTTTGGACTTTGCCAAGGCCACAATATCGTTAATGTTCTTAACGGGTACAGCTGGGTTAGCCACCAAAATAATCGTTGCATCATTTAGTTTGGTCACTGGTGCAAAGTCAGTGACGGGGTTGAAAGGGGCATTGAGCATATTTGGCGCAACCACAATGCCCCCATCAAAACCCATCAGCAACGTGTAGCCGTCTGGGGCCGCAGTTGCAACGATTTGTGCGCCAATAAAGCCCGAGGCGCCAGGTTTGTTCTCAACAATAATTTGTTGCTTGAGTCGCTCGGCCAGTTTGTCGCTCATGTAACGTACGACAGCATCCCCGCCGCCGCCAGGTGAAAAGGGCACAACGATACGAATTGGACGGTTGGGGTAATCATCCTGTGCGTGCACCGTATGCGTGATACTGCCCAGACCCAAAATGGCGAGGGTGCTGCTGAATAAACAGGCGACTTTGACACTTCGGTACAAACTAGCTTTCATGTCGGGCCCAAAAAAATCAGACAATAAAAAATGCTATGAACTAGGGTGAATGTTGTCATCGCAAGACTCTAGCTCGCGATCTACCAATCTAGCCAGAGTTCTTAAGTTTCTAGTTCGCGAAATAACTGTCTAGCGCCAGAAATCTTGAACTGCCGGTTAGCGATCCCAAACTTCATCAGGGACGGGCAGACCTTTCAAATCTTCAACGCTCAGCGGCCGATCAGGCGTGATTCCATAGGTTTCAAGCATCAGTGTCATCTGCCGGGTATGTTGAGCGGCATGCCACGCTGTACGCTCAAACACGTCATGCATGGTTCGTCGGCCGTAGTAAGTTGGCACCAAGTAGTCAAGGCTACGGTTGACTTCT
>JBAWWV010000528.1:0-2218 GCA_037146575.1 Alcaligenaceae bacterium
TGATGCACGATGAGATCGAAGTGATTGCACCAAAAATATTGACAGCACCCTGGAAAACAACGCGCATCTTTTTTAGACAACGTGCACGCAAGTACGACATCGTTGAAGGCGTTTGTCTTGAAGGCTATCACGCACCCGGTAAAGACAAATATGGAAACGATATTTTTGTACCAATTAAACATGACGTTGGTGGCAATCGCGTTCCTCCAAAGTAAACAAAGTTCTTAGCTGAATTTAATTCTCACCACTTTAAATTCAGCCTTACCTATTAAGGAAAATAAAATGAATCAAATTCTTAAAAAAGTACTCGCCTGCGTAGCCGCGGTATCGGCAAGCGTGCTCGCTGCCACGGCCTATGCTCATCACTCAACCACCATGTTTGATCACGCAACGAGTTTCACCATTGTTGGCGAAGTCCGAGAAGTTCAATGGACAAATCCTCATGTCGCAATCTTTATTTACGGCGTGACCAAAGAAGGCGAACCCCCTGCCCTTTGGTTGATGGAGATGACCAGCCCTGGCAATTTAGTACGCGCCGGCGGCTGGACTCGCACAGCCATTAAAAAAGGTGACAAGGTCACTGTTAACTTTAGTCCACTACGGAATGGTGAGAAAGGTGGTGCTTTAAAGAAAATTACAGTCGCCGACTCGGGTAAAGTTTTAACGGCTGACATTCGTGCGCAAGAGCGCCCCAACTTACAAGAAGAGGCTGCGCCAGCAGCAAAGTGATGCGATAGTTTGGCGCTGGCAAAGACTTTTCACTTCAACAGACCGAAGTCTTTGCAATCGCAGCAGCGAGTCGCGCGAACATGCAATGTGTCGACCACAGAGGCGGACCACAGGTATAAGCAGGCGCCTAAAGATCGTCTTTCAAAATCACAATCAATACACTGCAGTGAGCGATCTCTATCAAAGCCTTGGATTTAGAGTTTCCCCACCAACGGGCAGCCCAGTGCGATTGGTGCTTGTGACCAACAACAATCAGATCTGAATGATTTTGTTTTGCATAGTGTGCGATTTCAACTGCTGCATCGCCCTTTAAACAGACTCCTTCGACCTGGTAACCCGCAGACTTTAGCGTCAATACACCTGCGTTCAAAATTTCAAGCTGCACTTGGTCATCTTGATCGATTTTGTCTTGCGTGACAAAGCCGCCGTCTATGCCCAATGCCGCATAGTAATTAGGCGTAACCGTCAGTAAGGTGATGTGTGTCGAGCCCAAGTTAGCAAGCTCTTGACACTCAATCAGTGCTTTTTGATCCAGTAAAGAACCGTCGTAGGCAAGCAAAATATTTTTATACATTTTGACCTCTACTTATCAAGCGTTTGGGGTTTGAGCTGTCATCGCGCAAAGAGTAAACGTATTTACTCAAATTTTTGACACGGACAAACCCTAGGGAAGGTCAAACCCTAGGGTAGGTCAACCCTAACTAAACTTTGCTGACACGGCGCCAAAGATACCAAAATCGGCCGTCACTTCGTCGCCGACTTTGACTGGAACGGGTGCCAAACAGGTACCCGTCATCACAACATCACCCGCTTGAAGAAAATTGTCGTGATCAAGCAGTTCGTTTGCGAGCCACGTTAAAGCCAGACGAGGATCACCCAATACATTTGAACCCTGCCCAAGCGCCACAGTTTTGCCGTTGCTTAGCATTGTGACCTGATGGTCTTTTAAGTCGATGCTGCGCCAATCTGCTGTGACTTCTTTTCCTAAAACAAAAAAGCAAGCGCAGGCAAACTCTGCAATCAACTGTGCTTCTCCTGCTTTTGCAAAATCTTCAAAACGTGACGCGGGCACTTCAATGGCCACGTGCAAGGCTTCGACACTTGCCATAACCACTGCCATACTCAAAGGCGCACTGCCCACGCGTTTGATATCTTGCCCAATCCGGAAGGCAAACTCTGCTTCGGCGACCGCCATAAAATTTCCGGTGAGCGATACATCAGCACCGTCTTTCAAACAGCGTGACTCCAACAAGCGCCCTGCCAGCGGCCCACTCACACCAATGTGCTTTTGTCCTGCTGCGCTGGTGGCCGCGATTTTCCAGCCATTGCCTGGCTCACCGATCGCCTCAAGCAAGGCCGCCTGAACCTCGTATCCCTCAGCACGGTTGGCTGGGCGACAGCTGGGATCAAGCGCCACCAGGCGACCGTGATCGCGAAAGGCCGGCAATAACGCGGCAACGGCCTGTTGAATCTGTTTAGCGTGCATGAA
>JBAWWV010000529.1:0-2207 GCA_037146575.1 Alcaligenaceae bacterium
CAAGCGCCGGGGATCAGGCGCGCCTGGATCAATAACGGCGGCGATATTGCCCTGCATCTCACTGAAAACACTGCTGTTTCGATTGGGCTCTTTGCTGACTTGGCGCGCCTCGATGAGCAACAGTTGATTGCCGGTGTGCAGACCGATGCCGTGTTTGAAGTGAAGTATGGGATGGGCATTGCGGGAGTGGCCACCAGTGGCTGGCGCGGGCGCAGTTTTTCTCTTGGCATTGCCGATAGCGTGACGGTGTTTGCGGCGAGTGCCTCGCAGGCGGACGCCGCAGCAACGATGATTGCCAACGCGGTCAACGTGGCTGACGCGCGTATTGTGCGCAAGCCCGCTAACGCCCTAAAAGATGATTCTGATTTAGGGCAGCAGTTGGTGACGGTTGCTGTGCCAGAGTTAGGTCAAGATGAAATTGCTGAGGCGCTTGAAGCAGGCTTAAAAAAAGCGCACACGCTCAAGCAGAACGGTTTAATCTGTGCCTGTGTTTTAAGTTGTCAGGGGTGGTTTGTCAGTACTGAAACGACCCGAATCCAGCGTATGTTCTGAGGTGATGATGCAAGCAAAAATTCGTAGGATCGTCGTGCAAGTCGACGAGGTGTGGGTTGAAAACGGTCAACCTGTGTCGCCCCCCACGCGGCGTGCGCTGGCCATGGCGGTCATCGAAAATCCCTTTGCCGGGCGGTATGTTGAAGACTTAGAGGCACTGATGACCGTGGGGCAAGAACTTGGAGCCTTACTCGGGCAGCGTTGTGTGCAGGCCCTTGGGATCCAGCCAGGCGAGGCCCAAAGCTACGGCAAGGCAGCCATCGTCGGTGAGGCGGGTGAGCTTGAGCACGCCGCTGCGATTTTGCATCCAAAATTAGGGGCGCCGCTGCGCGTTGCGGTTGAAAAGGGCGCGGCACTGGTGCCTTCGAGTAAAAAAATGGGTGCAATGGGGGCCACGATTGATGTGCCGCTCGGACACAAAGACGCAGCCTATGTGCGAAGTCATTTTGATGCGATCGAAGCGCGTGTCACCGATGCGCCTCGCGCCAACGAAATCGTAGTTTGCGTCGCGGTCACGGATAGCGGACGCCCTAACCCTCGAGTGGGTGGGTTGCAGCATCAGAATATGGTTGGTAAGGATGGTTTGAATTAAATATTGACACGTTGAAACATTGACAGTTAGGGCATGCGCCCGCTAAACAGGAGAGTACGATGAAACAGCACCGACTCAGTATCTTTGCAAGGCTAAGCATCGCAGCAGTCGCGCTGCTGAGCGCCTCGTCTGCTTTGATGGCGCAGGGGGTCATCAAAATCGGCGAAATCAATAGTTACAAAGCTCAGCCTGCTTTTCTTGAGCCCTACAAAAAAGGTATGGAACTTGCGATTGAACAGATCAATGCGGGTGGCGGTTTGAATGGTAAAAAAGTTGAACTCATTACGCGCGATGACAACGCTAACCCGGGCGACGCCGTGCGGGTGGCCGAAGAACTAGTGTCGCGCGATCAGGTGGATGTGTTGACGGGGTCTTTCTTGTCGCATATTGGCTTGGCGCTGACTGATTTTTCAAAGCAAAAGAAATTTTTCTTTTTGGCCAGTGAGCCTTTGACCGATAAGATTGTCTGGCAAAACGGTAATCGCTACACGTTCCGTCTGCGGACCTCAACTTACATGCAGGTAGCGATGCTTGTGCCCGACGCTGTTGCGATGAAGAAAAAACGCTGGGCTATCGTGTACCCCAATTATGAATATGGTCAATCGGCGATCGCAAGTTTCAAAGAACTCATGAAGGCTGCTCAACCCGATATTGAGTTTGTGGCCGAGCAGGCGCCGCCCTTAGGTAAGCTTGATGCCGGCAGTGTGGTGCAGGCGCTTGCTGATGCTAAGCCTGATGCTATCTTTAACGTGTTGTTCGGCGCAGACCTGTCGAAGTTCGTTCGTGAAGGTAACACCCGCGGTTTATTTAAGGGCCGTGAAGTCGTGAGCTTATTAACCGGCGAGCCCGAGTACCTTGACCCACTTAAAGATGAAAGTCCAGACGGCTGGTTGGTGACCGGTTACCCTTGGTACGGCATCAAAACGCCAGAGCATGCTGCTTTTCTTAAAGCCTATCAAGACAAGTTCAAAGACTATCCACGCCTAGGTTCAGTGGTGGGTTACAGCTCCATCATGTCGCTGGCTGCAGGGATCAAAAAGGCTCAAAGCACAGACTCTGAAAA
>JBAWWV010000530.1:0-2206 GCA_037146575.1 Alcaligenaceae bacterium
CTGCAGCAGTCTGTTCAAAGCCTGCAGCGATGCGCACCGCATCAACCGCCAGGGTGTTGTCGAGTTCTGCAGCTAACACAACCTCTCCGGCCGCAGCTTTGATACGGACCTGTGCGCCATGCGATACGCCGAGCTTTGCCAGTGTGTTGGCATGCATGCGCGCCACAGGCGAACGTGAGGCCGCAGCTTCCTGCAAGGCCGGGGCGCGACGCACCATGGCATCTGTGCGAAAAATCGGCACGTCAGTCACACGTTCAAGCGCACCTGCAGTGGCGTTTGCAACCGACGCACCAACAACACCTTGCAACTGATTCGACAAGCGCTGTGACACACCGCCCGACAAGACCGCATCACGCACAGATTCTGAAGACTCGTCATCAAAACCAGCTAAATGCAATACATTGCCAAGCACGCGCAACACTTTCCAGCCGGGGCGCGTTTGACCACGTGGCGCGACCGTACCTTTAAAACTTTGCGGCAAACCTTGCGCGTTTACAAACGTACCCGAGGTTTCTGTAAAAGGAGAGACTGGCAACATCACATGCGCCCACTCGCGCGCACCTGTTGCAAAAGGCGTCAGCGCCACGGCAAACTGCGCCGCCTTCAACGCATTGAGCGCCCGAGTACCTTGATCGGTATCAAGCAAGGGCTCTGCGTGCAAAACGATATAAGCTTTTAAAGGCTCAGCAAGCATCTCAGCTGCCGTTTTGCCACCCTTTGAAGGGACAGCACCCGCAAGGTAACCACCCACGGTATTCGCACCCGCAGTCAAAAACCCTAACTGACCCGCCGCCATCTGTGCAATCAATTGCGCGAGTGCGGCAATGCGCGAGGCATCAGGTGCATTGACTGCAGCACTACCCAGTAACACGGCAACACGTTCGCCCGAGCCCAAGCTTGCTGCAATCTGTTCAGCGGTTGCGTCAGACTGAACGGCTGACAACGCGGCAGGGATTTCACTGGATTTCGCTTTGGCTAAGGCCACAGCCACTTTGGCAAGCGTATCCGCTAAAGCACTTGGCAACACTGTCGCGCGTGAGGTCAGTTTAAAAAGCGGGTCATCGGCAGCAACGTCAATCGAAGATACCTGCGTGCCACGCTTGACGGCCTGACGCAAGCGTTGCGCCATCAGCGGATGGTCTTTACGCAAGAACGAACCGACCACCAATACGCGATCAAGCGTATCAAGCGCGTCGATGTTCATACCCAGCCAAGGCGCACCCGTCAGCGCTGCGTCAAAACTTGTATCGGTTTGACGCAAACGAAAATCAATATTCTCAGAACCCAAGCCGCGCGTCACACGTGCCAATAAGGTCATTTCTTCAAGCGTTGCATATTCACTGGCCAGGGCGCCAATTTGTGCAGCACCCGCAGCGTCTCGTACTTGCATTAACCCGTGTGCAACCGCTTGCAACGCATCCGACCATGAGGCCTCGCGCCATTGACCATCTGTACCCTTCACCATGGGCGTCGTCAGGCGATCTTCATTCAAGCCCTCATAAGAGAAACGATCACGATCGCTGATCCAGCACTCGTTAAGCGCTTCGTTTTCGAAAGGCACCACACGAATAACTTGATCACCCTTGACTTGCACGACTAGATTGGCACCCAAACTATCGTGTGGGGAAACCGAGCGACGACGGGCGAGCTCCCAGGTACGGGCCTGATAGCGGAAAGGTTTTGACGTCAGTGCGCCGACCGGGCACAGGTCAATCATGTTGCCTGACAATTCAGATTCGACTGAGCGACCCACGAAGGTCGTGATCTCAGAATGTTCACCACGGCCGATCATGCCAAGTTCCATCACCCCGGCGATCTCTTGACCAAAACGAACACAACGCGTGCAATGAATGCAGCGCGACATTTCTTCGGCAGAAACCAAAGAACCTAGATCTTTATGAAACACCACGCGCTTTTCTTCTTGGTAGCGCGAGCTTGAACCGCCATACCCCACGGCCACGTCTTGCAACTGACACTCGCCGCCTTGATCGCAGATCGGGCAATCAAGCGGATGATTAATCAGCAAAAACTCCATCACACTCTTTTGCGCAGCGACAGCACGCTCTGAGCACGTGTGCACGACCATGCCATTGGTGACTGGGGTCGCACATGCAGGCATCGCCTTAGGTGCTTTTTCAACCTCAACCAGACACATCCGGCAATTCGCAGCCACGGTCAATTTCTTGTGATAGCAAAAGTGCGGCAC
>JBAWWV010000531.1:0-2199 GCA_037146575.1 Alcaligenaceae bacterium
GCTGTACACGAAAGTGTTGGCGCCGCAGCAAGCCTGAAAAGAGTGAAAGGAGTGGGCGTTTGACTAGCTACGTGATGCACCAAGGATTTTGACTTGGTGCATCACCTATTGCATCACGTGGTGTTCAGGCTGCATGATTGTTGACCCAAACACCAGGCGTTGCGCTGTCTTTTAGCGAGTGCTCGCAAAAAGGCAGTCCTATCCCTGCACTACATCACAGCGCCGATCTGCCAGGGTACAAACTCGCTTTGCCCATAGCCATGGATCTCGCTCTTGGTGCGCTCGCCTGAGGCGACTTGAATAATCAATTCAAAAATCTGCGCACCTTTTTCGGCGATTGACATGCCGTCATCGACGATCTCGCCGCAGTTGATATCGATGTCTTCGCTTTGACGCTTAAATAAAGCGTTGTTGGTCGACAGTTTTATCGAGGGTGTGGGTGCACAGCCATAGGCTGAACCACGTCCCGTGGTAAAGCAAATCATGTTGGCGCCACCTGCGACCTGGCCCGTGGCTGAGACGGGGTCATAGCCAGGCGTATCCATATAGACAAAGCCTTTGGTGGTCACGGGCTGTGCGTATTCGTACACGGCCTCTAAGCGCATCGTGCCGCCTTTAGCCACTGCACCCAGTGATTTTTCTAAAATTGTTGTTAAGCCGCCTGCCTTATTGCCAGGCGAAGGGTTGTTGTTCATTTCACCTTGATTGCGTGCGCAATAGTCTTCCCACCAGTGAATGCGTTCGATCAGTTTTTCGGCAACGGCCGGGCTTGCCGCGCGGCGTGTTAACAAATGTTCGGCGCCATAGATCTCTGGGGTTTCAGACAAAATGGCGGTGCCGCCGTTTTGCACCAACAGGTCAACCGCTACGCCTAGCGCAGGGTTGGCCGAGATGCCCGAGTAACCATCCGAACCGCCACATTGCAGACCAAGCGTTAAGTGGCTGACTGGTACGTCAACGCGCACGACTTTGTTGGCGTGCGGCAACATTTGTTGAATCAGTTCAACACCTTTACGCACGGTCTTTTGTGTACCGCCAGTGTCTTGGATATTGAAGGTTTGAAACAGTGGGTTTTCAGAGAGTTTTTCGGCCGTTAATAAATCAGTGATTTGATTAGCCTCACAGCCTAGGCCCACCATCAGCACACCACAAAAATTTGCATGGCGCGTGTAACCTGACAAGGTACGGCGTAAGACGTCGATACCCTCGCCGGTGCTGCCCATGCCGCAGCCGCTGCTAATCGTCAGCGCAACCACCCCATCGACATTTGGAAACGCTGCTAAGGCCTCAGGATGCGTGTCGCGATCAAAGTGGCTGGCAATCGCGCGCGCTGCGGTGGCCGAGCAATTGACGCTAGTCAAAATGCCTAGATAGTTTCGGGTGGCTATACGGCCATCTGCGCGGACGATGCCCTTAAAGGTGCGTGGCGTTGCAACATATTGGGTGGGCTTGGCGTCGACTCCAATCGCGTAGTTACGGCTAAAGGCACCGCCCTCAGCTCCGATGTTCAAGTTGTGGACATGAACATGCGATCCCGGTTCAATGTCCGCACTGGCAAAACCAATAATTTGGTTATAGCGACGAACCGGTTCGCCCTGTTTAATTGTTTTTGTCGCAACTTTATGCCCAGGCGGCACCAGGCCACGAATCGTGACATTTTCAGAGGCAAGCTTAGTGCCTGAAATCAATTGGTGACGTGCGATAACCACATCATCTTGAGGATGCAGGCGAATAACGGGTTCCATGAGGTTTCCTATTGTCTATTCTTTGACGGATCCGGTCATCCCAGATACGTAGTATTCAACGAAAAATGAGTAAATAAAGGCAACGGGTAGCGAGCCTAATAAGGCACCCGCCATCAGCGAGCCCCAGTGATACACATCACCCTCGACGAGTTCGGTAATCACACCCACTGGCACCGTCTTAATTTCAGATGATGAAACAAACGTGAGGGCGTAAATGAATTCGTTCCAGGAAAGTGTAAAAGCAAAAATGCCCGCAGAGATCAAGCCCGGTACCGCCAACGGCAAAATTATACGTGTGAGGATCTGCCAGCGGGTGGCACCGTCAATCATGGCGCATTCTTCAAGTTCGAAGGGGATGGTTCTGAAGTAACCCATTAACAGCCAGGTGCAAAACGGTACTAAAAAGGTGGGGTACGTTAGGATCAGCGCCATGCGTGTATCGAACAGTCCGTAC
>JBAWWV010000532.1:0-2196 GCA_037146575.1 Alcaligenaceae bacterium
AGACTACAGTTGGCCCGACGGTAAGCGCCTGGCGGTGCACTTCAGTCTAAATGTTGAGCACTTTTCGTTTGGCGAAGGGATTGGAAACGACTACGGTGGCCCAGGCCCTCATCCAAACACCCGCAGTTTTGCCTGGCGAGATTACGGCAACCGAGTTGGCGCGTGGCGATTGCTTGAATTGGCCGAAGCCTACAAGTTTCCGTACGCCCTGCTCATCAATACCGAGCTCTACGATTACTGCCCCGAAATGATCAAAGCCTTTAGCCGCAGAGGCGACGAAATCGTGGGCCATGGCAGAACCAATGCCGAACGCCAGATCGACATGAATATCGAGCAAGAAAGGGCCTGCATTACTGAAGCCACTGAAGCGATTCGGCGTCACGAAGGCAAACCACCAATGGGGTGGCTGGCACCTTATATTTCGCAAACGCATCACTCGCTTGATTTGCTTAAAGAGGCAGGCTATCGCTACATGATGGATTGGTCTTTAGATGACCAACCGGTTTGGTTCAGAACCAAACATGGCCCGATCTTGTCTGTACCGTATCAGCACGACTTAAACGACTCAATCGAGGCGGTCACCCGCCGCACACCCTCGCAACTTTATTGTCAAAATCTCATCGATCAGTTTGATGAAATGCTCGATGAGTCAACGCGTAGACCGTTGGTCATGCCCATTGTGTTGCATAGTTTTGTATTGGGGCAACCTTATCGACTACGACAGTTCAGGCGCGTCATCGATCACATCATGAAACATCGCGAGCAACTTTGGCTGACCACGCCTGGCGCAATTTGCCAGCATATTGAAAACTTGCCCGCTGGGGTCGTACCAGGCAGAGATACACCCTACACGCCAGCTTAACAAAAATACGACTACCGCCGTGGTTGTCAGCCTAAGCCGCGGTAAGCCATCCCTTTATGCCAAAGCTCTCGATCGGAACAGGCCGGCCAAATAAGTAGCCCTGATAATACAAGCAGCCGTGGTCAAATAAAAATTCTCGCTGCATCTGTGTTTCAACGCCTTCGGCGATCACACTCAGACTCAGTGAACTGCTCATCGCCAGAATCGCCCGCACAATGGTTGCGCCATTTGGGTCGACTGAGATATCTCGCACAAAAGAACTATCAATCTTGACCTGATCCAAAGGCAAAAGTTTTAAATAAGATAATGAAGAGTAACCAGTCCCAAAATCATCTAAAGAAAAGCTAATGCCTCGACTCTTAAGCTCAAGCATCCTTTGAACCGTTTGATCGACTCTCTTTAAAACCGCACTCTCTATTAGCTCGAGCGTAATGCGGTTTGGATTGATATTAAAGCGCTCAATCCCGTTGCAGATCTTGGTTACAAAATCAGCTTGATGAAACTGATCAGCACTAATATTGATTGAAAGTTTTAAACCGCTTGTTTCTGGGCGCCGCTGCCAGCGCTGGAGTTGCATGAAACACTGCTCGATGACCCAATCACCAATCGGAACGATCAAACCGCTCTCTTCTGCCGCTGCTATAAAGGTGATTGGTGAAATAATCTCTGCATTCGGCGGCGTCCAACGTAATAGCGCCTCGGCCCCCATGACATGGCCTGTTTCATTGACCTGAGGTTGGTAATACAGCGTGAACTCGTTATTATGAAGAGCTCGCCTTAAAGCATCCACCAGCGAAGTGCTGTCATCGATCGAGGCTTGCATCTCTGGGCTAAAAAACCGATAAGTATTTCTTCCAGCCCTCTTGGCCTCATACAGGGCGATGTCGGATCTTTTTAATAACGTATCAATCGAGCTATTTTCGTCTCCAAATAGTGTCAAACCAATGCTTGAGGTGATGTGATAATCAGGACGACCAGGAAGCAACGGATACAACTGCGAGACCGAAGATTGAATCTTTTTAACCAATTCATGAGCGCGTTGCGTTGCGATTGCAACATCCCTCCCAAGCCCTTCAAGAATGATGACAAATTCGTCGCCGCCAACTCTAGACACCGTATCGCCCGGGCGAACACAATCTATCAGTCGACGACTCACTTGTTTCAATAAGCGATCACCAACATCGTGTCCGTGCGTGTCATTCAAATTTTTAAAATGATCTAGGTCCATCATCAGCAAGGCTCCAAGATCACTGTTTTGCACACCACTCGATGTGGCAAACCTTAGCCTATCGAGTAAACGGCGACGATTCGGCAGCGCGGTCAGGGCATCAAAA
>JBAWWV010000533.1:0-2195 GCA_037146575.1 Alcaligenaceae bacterium
CTTATTGCCTATGCCCATGTGGATTCCGCAAATGTCCTTTTTAATCGGTGCCTGGTTGTTTTTTATTGCGGTCATAGATGAGTTTGTGATTGTGCTTAGAGGCCATCGTCCCACCTATGTTGTTTCTGTTGAAGAGCGGCACGCAAAGGGTGATTTTTCTTCAGACGTTTAAGGTTATTCCGACGGTTAGGCTGAATTTTTTAGAGATATTTTATGGAAACGCTCGGAATCGGTTTGTTTTTGCTCATCATCATGTTGTTGTTTTTGTCCGGCGGTATCTGGATTGCAATGACGTTGGCGATTTGCGGTTGGGTCGGTCAAGCTTTTTTTGTCAATACGCAGCCGGGTAAGAATTTATTCTCTGCTTTTTGGGAAACCAATGCTTCATGGGAGTTGGCCGCCTTACCCTTGTTTATCTGGATGGGCGAAATTCTGTTTCGTACGAAGTTAAGCGAAGAGATGTTTGAGGGCTTGCGTCCTTGGCTCAATCGTATTCCAGGCCGCTTGATGCACACCACAGTGTTAGGTTGTGGAATCTTCGGCTCTGTCAGTGGATCTTCTGCTGCAACCTGTGCCACGATTGCAAAAGTGGCTTTGCCTGAATTAAAAAAACGCGGCTACGATGAAAGCCTGGCTTTAGGTGCCTTGGCGACGTCAGGAACACTAGGAATTTTGATCCCACCTTCAATTACGATGGTGGTGTATGCAGTCGCAGCAGATGCATCGATTATCCGTATTTTTCTAGCTGGTTTCATTCCTTCAGCGATTTTAATGGCCTTGTTTATGGGCTATATCGCGTGGTGGTCTATTCGAAATCCATCAAAGGTCCCTGCCGCAGATCCGCCTTCGAGCTTTCTTGAAAAAGTTCGTAAAAGCGGTAATTTGATTCCTTGTGCGCTGTTAATCATCTTTATTGTCTGGGTCTTGGTGGCGGGCTACGCTACGGCGACGGAGTGCGCAGCCTATGGCGTGTTTGGTTCACTCGTCATTGCGGCGTATAGCCGCTCGCTGACGTGGAAGAACTTTTGGGAAGGCCTGATGGGCACCACGCGTACAAGCTGCATGATCATGATTATTTTGGCGGGTGCGGCCTTCTTGACAAAAACGATGGCGTTCACCGGTGTCCCCCGAGAGCTTGCTGAATGGGTCAATGGGATGCAGTTGTCGCCCTACGCCTTGATCGGATGTCTCGTGGTGGTGTATTTGATTTTAGGCACTGCGCTCGACGGTATTAGCATGATTGTGCTCACCGCTGCGGTCGTGTTGCCGATGATTCAAAAAGCAGGTTTCGATTTAATCTGGTTTGGCATTTTTATTGTCTTGTTAGTTGAGATCGCCGAAGTGACCCCACCCGTAGGCTTCAATTTGTTTGTTTTGCAAAACATGACAGGTAAAGATAGCAATACGATCGCCCGAGCGGCAATCCCGTTCTTTATTTGCTTGGTGATTTGCATCGGGATCATCACGGTGTTTCCCACTATCGTGACATTCTTGCCAGATTATGTGATGGGTAAGGCGAAATAGATGTTCAAATTCAAACGATCGTTTTTTCCTGACCGATGGTTGTGGGGAGCAGGGCTCTTCGTGCTCATGGCAAGCGGGTTGGTCGGTTGTAAAACCTATGAAGCTGCTTTGGGTAGTGGAGAGAATGTCACCGCCACAGATTCTGCACGCCTGACCCAAAGTGGATTTTTAACGAACTACACCAAACTTAAACCGATCGCAGCGATGCAGGGAATCGAGTGCTGGCGTGATACGCGGTTTGATCCTAAAAGCTTTAAAAAAATTTATGTAGCACCCATTGTTGTTTCGTTGGTGCCACCCAAAAAATCGAAAGAGGGTCAGGCCACAACCACGACTGTGGACCCAGCTGATCTGAAGCAGTTGACAGATTACTTTCATCAAACTCTTCAAGAGACCATCAAACCGCAGTTGCCGATCGCTGCTCAAGCCGGTGCTGGCGTGGTCGTACTGCGCATGGCATTAACGGATTTGGTCCCGACCTCTGTGCCCGGCAGTATTGCAGGCACTTTGATTCCTTATGCCTTCATCGCCGAGGCGAGTTCGGGTAAGGTGACAGGCCGACCTGCTGGGTCGACGCCTTACTTAGGTGAAACAGGTATTGAAATGCAGTTTCGTGATGGGGCATCGGGCGCGATTTTGGCCGAGTGTCGGGATACTCAGATTGGTCGAAA
>JBAWWV010000534.1:0-2190 GCA_037146575.1 Alcaligenaceae bacterium
ATGTTATTTGGCGTGTTGCAGGCGGTATCAAACTTGGCGTTTTGGGTCATCTCGGTCGGCCCACACAGCGTGTGGCTGATGGCGGCTGGGGTCGGTATTGAAAACTTGTGCGGAGGCATGGGTACCGCAGCCTTTGTCGCGCTTTTGATGGGGCTTTGCAATCAACAGTTTTCTGCAACGCAGTTTGCCTTGCTCTCGGCGTTGTCGGCGGTGGGGCGTACCTATCTTGCTGGTCCGTTGACGCCCCCGTTGGTGCAGGCAGCCGGTTGGCCGACTTTCTTTTTGCTGACCGTGTTGATCGCGTTGCCTGGCCTGTGGTTGTTGTATTGGCGCAGAAAAGACATTGACCGCATTGACGCGGCTGGTGTCTAAGAGAGGCTGTTCTTCGGTGCCAAGCCAGCCCACTGAACGCGGTCTTACTTCAAAGCAAAGTCGTAATCAATGGTCAGCGGCGCATGATCTGAAAAGCGTTCGTCTTTGTAAATGCTCGCCGCTTTTGCTTTTGCCGCTAAGCCAGGCGTGACAAGCTGATAGTCAAGCCGCCACCCTACGTTCTTGGCCCAGGCCTGACCGCGATTGCTCCACCAGGTGTATTGTTCGGCGCGCTGATCGAGTTGCCTGAAGACGTCGACGAAGCCGATTTCGTCGATGACGTTTGTGACCCAGGCGCGTTCTTCGGGTGTGAACCCAGAATTCTTTTGATTCGACTTCCAGTTTTTTAGATCGATTTCTTTGTGGGCGATATTCCAGTCGGCGCAGATCACGTACTCGCGGTTAGTTTTTTTATGATCATCCATCAAGTCTTGCATCCAAGGACCAAACTGCTCAAGAAAGCGAAACTTGGCCTCTTGTCGCTCTGGTCCGCTTGAGCCTGAGGGCAAATAGGCACTGATCACAGAGATATTTGACCAATCAGCCCGAATCACACGCCCTTCAAGATCGAACTCTTCACAGCCCATCCCTTGGACCACAGTTTTAGGTTGCTCTTTTAAGTAGAGCCCTACGCCGCTGTAGCCTTTTTTTTCGGCAGCGTAAAAGTGGCCGGTATAGTCATGCGGGTGTTGAAAGTCTTCTTGAATGTCAGCGAGATGGGCTTTGAGCTCTTGCAGGCAAAGAATGTCGGCCTGATGCGCTTTTAACCAGTTTGCAAGCCCTTTGTTGTAGGCCGAACGGATACCATTAAGATTCAGTGAGGTGATGCGTAGCAAGGTCGGGCTCCTGGTCAATGAGATAATTCAATCCATCAAAATACTTAAATCACGAGGCTTGCGATGTCGACGGGTTCAGAACGTAGTGCGTTTGTGCAGTTTGCCTTAAACGAAGGCGTGCTGCGCTTTGGTAGTTTTGTCACGAAATCAGGGCGTACGAGCCCCTACTTTTTTAATGCAGGGCTCTTTAATTCTGGCGCCTCTGTGGGGAAGTTAGCCCAATTTTATGCGCAGGCCTTAGTCGATTCTAAACTGCCGTTTGATATGTTGTTTGGTCCGGCCTACAAAGGGATACCGCTTGCTACCGCGACCGCGGTTGCACTCGCGGCTCATCCAGCGATGAGCGGGCGTGCAATCGACTTCGCCTACAACCGCAAAGAGGCGAAAGATCACGGCGAGGGCGGGGTGCTAGTGGGTGCACCGTTAAAAGGGCGTGTTGTCATCATTGATGATGTGATCACCGCAGGCACTTCTGTGCGCGAGTCGGTCGAGATCATTCGTGCAGCGGGCGCAGAGCCCTGTGCGGTGCTGATTGCAATGGATCGCATGGAGCGTGCTGGCGCAGACGGACAGTTATCGCCCCACTCAGCGGTGCAAGAAGTGCAGCAGCGCTACGGTTTGCCCGTGGTGACGATCGCCTCGCTTGACGACATCTTGGTGCTGCTTAAACAGAACGCCGAGTTTGCGCAGTATCGCGAGGCAGTGCTGGCGTACCGAACGCAATACGGCATTCAGTAAAAGAGCCCGCGTTCTGCAATTTTTAATGCTCAAACGCTGCGCTCTTCAACAATGATCTAACGCCCCAGCGATTGCGCTGTGGGACGGCATACGGCCTACGTCTGATCAAGCTTGGCCTTGAGTAAATCATTGACCTGCTGAGGGTTTGCCTTGCCTTTGGCCGCTTTCATAATCTGACCCACGAGTGAATTGAAGCCCTTTTGTTTGCCGGCACGGTATTCGGCCACGATGGCGGCGTTGGCAG
>JBAWWV010000535.1:0-2181 GCA_037146575.1 Alcaligenaceae bacterium
CACTTTAACACCGGCGTCTTGGACAATTTTTTGCCAGCGTAGCACTTCGCCGCGTACAAAGACTTCAAATTCTGGAGTGGGCAAGGGGCGTTCAAGAATATCGGACCCGCTCTTGATCAACCGATCGCGTATAGCAGGGTTGGTCATGACTTTGATGATGGCCGCGTTGAGGCGCTCAATGACGGGTTTGGGTGTGGCTGAGGGCGCACACACGCCGTTGAACCCACTGATGGCAAAGCCATTGACAGTCTCGCCAATTGTTGGGATCTCAGGTAACGGAGTGGCTCGCTCGGCCATCACGACGCCTAAGGCTCTGACGTGGCCTGACTTGACAAAGGGTAAAACGGGCTCAAGCACTGCAAATGACATGGTGGCGCGGCCCGCAACGACATCGGCGATCGATGGCGAGCTGCCTTTATAGGGGATATGAAGCATTTCAGTGCCTGTGAGCTTCATGAAAAGTTCGCCGGACAAATGACCGGGGCCACCGGTGCCGTACGATGCAAACGTGAGCTTGCCTGGTTGCGCCTTTGCCAGCGCAATCAGTTCGCTCACACTGTTTGCAGCAACCGCCGGATTGACCACAAGTAATAAACTGGCCCCTAAATGCATCGTGACGTGGGTGAAGGCCTTCAGCGTATCGAAGTTGAGTTTGTAAAGGCTGGGGTTGATTGCGTGCGCAGTGGTACAAATTAAAAGCGTGTGGCCATCAGGCGGTGCGTTGGCGACAAACTCGGTACCAATAATAGAGTTGGCACCCCCTTTGTTTTCAATCAACACGGTCTGGCCAAACTCCTCAGTCAACCCCTGAGCCATGACGCGTGCGACAGTGTCAGCCCCACCGCCTGGCACATAAGGAACTACCAACTTAATCGGGCGACTCGGGAAGCTTTGCGCCCAGCCTGTTGAGATTCCTGCGCTCAGAGATGCTGCGCACACGAGCAGAATGCTAAGAAGGCGTGCGCAGGGTTGCATGCTTTAAGCCTTTGGTGTCAAGTAGCGTTGTGGACTGACCGTGAATTTGCTGCGGCAGTTCAGGGTATCAAAGTAGTACCAGTTGCCATCGTGAAATTGACGGGTCCCTTTAGACGGATCAATTTCTTTAGCGCCGTGGGCGGTTTCACCTGTTTTTGATTCAGCCCCTTCGAGGTCAATCGCTTTACCGCAGACTAGACATTTCATAGCTCTTATCTCGAAAATAATATTAATAGTCAAAAAAACGATACAGCAAACAGTCAGTGAATTGGTAATTTATCTCATGAAAGAATCGATTTCCTGAAACAACACCAGCCAACAACCTTCAGTTCTCCACTGGTACGGGTTGCCCCAGTACAACATGACCGGGCATATCTAACAGCGCCTGAGCAATGCGTTCGCGATGCTCGTAGCTGGTGCCTAAACGCATCGACCAAGCAGTCACACGACGCAACCAAAGGTGCAAGTCAAACTCCATCATGAAACCAATGCCGCCATGAATTGACTGCGAGTTGCGACAGACCGCGGGACACTTGTCATTACAAAACGCTTTGGCTTGCGACACTTCAACCTGTGCAGGCATGCCGTTGTCCATTTTCCAAAGTGCTTCGTAAGCCAGTAGCTCGCCACCATCGATCGAGATAATCATGTCGGCGCACGTATGTTGAATCGACTGAAACGCACCGATTGGCTGACCAAAGGCTTCACGAAACTTTGAGTGATCAATCGCCATCTCTGCATCCATACGTGTGGCGCCTAGAATTTGGGTGCATAACAAGACGGTCGCCAGATCAAGCAGGTCTTGCATGATTGGCCAGCCTTGGTTCAGGCTCCCGAGCATGTTGGTCTTCGGCACGCGCACCTGCTCAAAGATGACTTCGCACTGTTGGTCTTTTGCCAGGGTTCGCAGGCGAGCGTGAGAAATCCCGGCGGCGTTAGAGTCAATTAAAAATAATGAGAGGCCCGCGTTGTCTGCAGAAGCTGGCGCGGTGCGGCAGGCCACTAAAATCTGATTGGAGGCCGCAAAATTATCAACAAATAGTTTTTTGCCGGTGATCACAAAGTGCTCGCCCTCTGCAACGGCTGTTGTGTGAACAGTTTCAGGTAAAAAACGTGGATCTTGCTCAGAGAAAGCCCAGGTCAAAATCGTTTTGCCCTCAGAGACGCCGGGTAAAACGCTTTGGCATTGCGCCTTGGTGCCCGCTT
>JBAWWV010000536.1:0-2180 GCA_037146575.1 Alcaligenaceae bacterium
CCCTTATAGGGTATATGCAGCAAATCAATCCCTGCCCGCTGCTTAAGCAGCTCGACATAGACATCAAGTTGCGCACTCGAGATGGTAAATTTACCTGGCGAAGATTTTGCGATTGAAAGCAACTGATCGAGTCGATTGAAGGGCGCGTTTGAGTTAGCCGCTACCACATACGGCACCCGCGCTACGAGGGTAACCGGCGTAAGGACTTTCAAGAGATCAAACGACGGCACTGGCCCCATAGAAGGATTAATGGTTTGATTGACTCCAGAAAACAGCCAAGTCAGTCCGTCTGGCTGACTTTTGACGACGGCTTCAGCAGCAATATTGGTTGTACCGCCAGGGCGGTTTTCAACCACAACCGTTTGCTTAAACGCGGCAGTTAAGTATTCAGCGTACTGGCGAGCAACTATGTCGGTTGTTCCCCCCGGAGGATACGGCACAACCAAGCGCACCGACTGACTAGGGTATGTCTGTGCAGCACAGACCTGAACCATGCAGCCACACGCGAGCGCCACAAGCTTTACAAACGCTTTTAAACCACGCAAGTTTGTTGGCACAATGAATTCTTTTGTCTCGTATTGTTTTAGGAGCTGCGCTTGAATACACAGCAGGGCGAATTTGAACCCTTTTTTCTTGTTTAACTATACCTTTAAGTGACGCGTCTGACCTCATTTCAACAAATATATATCTTTTACTGCTTAGGTACATCGCGGTATAGCTCAGTCCAGATTGCGATTTCTTGCTCAAGCCGTTGTTTATGCGACTCAGGGGATCTGTAAGTCGCCGCTATTGGCATGACTCCGTAAGCGGCAAGCTGCTTTTGAACCGCCTCATTTTGTACAGCTTCTTCAATCGTACGTGACAATTTTTTTACGATCGCAGATGGAGTACCCGCTGGCACATAAAAGCCCTGCCAAACTGAGAAGACAAAAGGCATCCCTTGCTCTGAAAGCGTAGGTGTCTCGGGCAAAAGTGGCAACCGCTCTTTTGAGGCCACTCCATAGGTTTTGACATTTCCCGCTTTGACTTGCGCAGCCGAGGTACTGGTTTGATCACAAATCAAGTCAACCCGTCCAGCCGCAATATCGAGCAGCGCTGGCGGTGATCCCTTATAGGGTACTGACGTAAACCGCTTACCCACGTGTTTCATGAGTAACGCCGCACACAATTCAGAGGCACTACCACCACCGGCAGTGGCAACAGTTACCTTGTCGTGATTTGCATTTAAGTACGCGATGAGCTCTTGGACCGTCTTGGGGAGAAAATCGTTTCTGCTCACAACCATCATCTGTACATCTGTTGACAGCCCAAGCGGAATCAAATCTTTCAGTGTGTCATAGGGAAGTTGGGCGTATTGCGCGGGGGCAGTCGCAACGCCAATGTGATGAAACAAAACCGTATAACCGTCAGGTGCTGCATTGGCGACCCGAGCGGTGGCAATCGTTCCTCCCGCCCCCGGTAAATTCAAAGTAATCACTTGTTCTTTCAAAATTTCAGCGATTCCCTTGGCGATCGCCCTTGCTGGGTTATCGATTGCCCCCCCTGCTGGGCCCGGATTCACAATCGTGATCGACTTTGAAGGATATCGCTCTTGAGCCTGCGCAGATACCTGCCCTCCCAAGAGCACTATCAGCATGAGAGACACGCAGAGTGCATATGACAATCTGTCGGCTGAACAATTCATTTTATAAAGTACAGAATTGAATTTATAAGATGCGCGATTGAATTTGTAAAATACACCATTCATTTTTTCCACCCTTGGAACAGTGGTTCAAATATTGTATTGATATTGGCTACTTGTTCTAAGTGAACAATTTGCTCGATAAACTGTTGCGATATGTGCATCGGCAACACACCATCTGCATTGTGAAGAAATTTTTGGATCAATTGATTCTCGCTCATTGGATTATGTGGCGTCCCGATCAGATCACTGACGCGATGTCGCAGTGTCTCGCCATTTTTTAAGATAACAACCACTTCACCGCTCCAGCGACTTCGATCCGTAGCAAGTGGATCAACAGCATAAGTGACTTTGCGGGCCAAAGACAAAAACTGCTCATCGGCCAAATTGCTCTGAGACAAACTATGCTTATTAAACGTATTTGTCAGCAGGCTTTCTGCAACACAAAACTGTACGCTATAGCGGGCATGCCAAGGCGTTGCAGGCGCGATCTTCTCAG
>JBAWWV010000537.1:0-2170 GCA_037146575.1 Alcaligenaceae bacterium
GACGATGACCTCGACAGCATTGCCGGGTAGTACCTTAGACCGCGGCTTAAGTCGTGTGCCGCTTGGCCGCTGGGGCACCCCAGAAGAGATCGCCAAGATGATCGTATTTCTTGTTTCAGACGCGGCGTCTTACATTACAGGTGAAACAGTGATTGCAGATGGAGGCTATGTGTTGGGGTAGCGCGCTGCAGCCTTGCAGCCTAAGCACGATCGAAAGTGAAACACGTTTAACAGTGATGACTTGACGAGGAGGACGATGTGAAGATCCTAAAGGTATTGTTGTTCACAATAGCAGCGAATTTTGCTTCGGCAACTCCCGCATTTTCTCAGTCAAGATTGGTGGTGGCTGGTTATGGTGGTTCGTTTGAGGACATTATGCGTAAGGATGTTTTTCCAACTTTTGAAAAAACGCATAATGTAAAAATTGATTTCGTTGCGGGCACTTCAACCAATACGGTTGCACGTCTGCAAGCCCAAAAGGGTAACCAAGAGATCGACGTTGCGATTGTTGATGATGGTCCAATGTATCAGGCGATTGCGCGTGGGTTCTGTGCGCCACTTGAGGGCCTGCCTGTTGAAGATCTATATCCGACTGCCAGGTATAAAGATGACAAGGCAGTAGCGGTGTGGTTGACTGCAACTGGCCTCATGTATAACAAGAAAGTGTTTAACGAGCGGGGTTGGGCGGCGCCCACGTCTTGGAACGATCTGGCCGATCCAAAGTTTAAAAAATTAGTGGTGATCCCACCCTTATTGAGTAGTTACGGCTTGCATGCCGTCGTTCAGTTTGCGCGTGCAGGTGGCGGAGGTGAAAATAATATTGATCCTGGCTTCAAAGCCTTCAAAGAGAGCATTGGGCCTAATGTCTTGGTCTTTGAGCCGTCAACCGGAAAGATGACTGAGATTTTTCAAAGTGGTCAGGCGGTGCTCGCTGTTTGGGGTGCTAGCCGAGCCAAGTCTTTGGCTGAGACAGGTTTCCCTATTGGCTTTGTGTATCCGACAGAGGGCGCTTATGCGCTGTTATTTTCGGCCTGTCCAGTCGCCAAACCAAAAGCTCATCCACTCGCGCAAGAGTTTATCCGCTATCTTTTGACGCCGGCACTTCAGAATCTGATGGGCAACTCATACGGGTATGGACCAGTCAACAAAAAGGCGGTCGTCACCGATGACCCTAATGTGCCGATGCCGATCGGCAAGCGTGCAACAGATTTGATTGTGATTGACTGGGATATTGTGAATAAGAACCGCACGGACTGGAATCGACGCTGGACTCGCGAGATTGAGCGGTGAGTTTGGTTTTAGAATGAACACAATCCCCTAGGAGTTTAGGATGACAATTTGCTCTCAATATAAAAGTTATTGTTTTAAAGACAGAATAAGCGCAAAAACATTTTTGCTCTTTGCGGTCTTTCTGAACTTTATGTTCAACATGTCGCATACAGCGGCAGTTGAGTTTCCAACTCGTCCGATTACTTTGGTTGTGCCGTTCACAGCTGGTGGTAGTTCAGATGTGATTGCGCGGTTGTTGGCAAATCAGTTGACCCAGCAGTGGGGCCAAACGATCGTGGTACAAAATAAGCCAGGGGCTGGGGCGACGATTGGTACGGCCTATGTGGCAGAGGCAACTGCTGATGGTTACACGGCTCTGCTTGCGGATACTGCGCAGACAACAGCGCCAGCGATGTATAAAAAACTCAGCTATGACGCGGTCGAAGGTTTTGCCCCAGCTGGCATGATTGGCACCGCACCTTTGGTGTTGCTGACAAGCCCAAAGTCTAAGTTGCAAACTGCTGCTGATTTGCTTGATGCTCATCGAGCTAAGCCAGGAAGTTTGACCATTGGCGCGGGCAGCGGTACCGCAAGCCACTTAGCCTCAGAGCTTTTTCAAATGCGTTCGTCGATAAAGCTACAAGTGATTTTCTATAAAGGTGCCTCGCAAGCCATTACTGATTTGCTCGCTGCGCATATCGATTTACTCTTCACAAATCCAGCCTCTGCTGCGCAGTATCTCAACAATGGTACCTTGCGCGCGATTGGGGTAACAGGCTTGCAACGCGAAGTATCTTTTAAACAGGTGCCGACTTTTAAAGAACAAGGTATCGATGGCATGGACGTCTCATACTGGTTTGCGTTGCTTCTGCCGGCTGGCGTCCCAGATGCCATTTTACAA
>JBAWWV010000538.1:0-2169 GCA_037146575.1 Alcaligenaceae bacterium
GCGTTTCTTTTTACCCGACCATAACCTAACCTATACCGACAAGATGTCGATGGCTGTTGGCCTAGAGGTGCGCGTGCCCTTACTTGATCTGGATTTAGTCAATTTCGCAGCCACAATCCCAGACGAGTTGAAGCAGCGAGGGCGCCATAGCAAATGGATATTTAAAAAGGCTATGGAGCCCTTTTTACCTAACAACGTGATCTACAGGCCGAAAACGGGCTTTGGTGCACCATTACGTAGATGGATGCGCGATGAGTTAAAAGAGCTGTTAAAAGATACCTTGTCGGTCGGTCGTCTAAAACGACGTGGTCTGTTTGAGCCCTTAGCAGTGCAACGCTTAATCGAGGCTAATCAAACAGGCCGTATTGATGCGAGTTACACCCTGTTATCGTTACTATGCATTGAACTGTGGTGTCGAGCGTTTATTGATAACACAGTCAGTAACGCCTTAAAGGATAGTAATGAGTCAGCTTGAGTCAAAACAACAGGTGCATGACTTTTGGAACGAAGCCTCTTGTGGTGAAGAACTGTACTTGTCAGGGCATGATGCAGCAAGCTTTAACGCGCATTTAAAACAACGGTATGCGCTTGAGCCCTTTATTTTAGATTTCGCGAAGTTTTCTGAGGCGAAAGGTCTTAATGTTCTTGAAATCGGTGTCGGCTTGGGAGCTGATCACCAGATGTTTGCCCAAGCCGGTGCTCGCTTGCAGGGTATCGATTTAACCGAGCGCGCGATTGAGCATACACGTCAGCGCCTTGCTTGTTTTAAGCTTGAGTCATCGCTTGGCGTAGGCGATGCCGAAAGCCTGAGTTTTGCAAAGAATACGTTTGATGTTGTTTATTCGTGGGGGGTGTTGCACCATAGCCCAAATACCCCGCGGGCTTTTGAAGAAGTCTGCCGTGTTTTAAAGCCAGGCGGTGTCGCTCGAATCATGATTTACCATACCTACAGTATGGTCGGTTTAATGCTGTGGTTGCGCTTTGGGCTATTGCGGCTTAGGCCTTTCATCGGCATGAAAGAAATTTATTCAAAGTATCTTGAAAGTCCTGGCACCAAGGCGTATTCGATTGCGCAGGCCAAAGAGTTGTGTCACTGTTTTCGGCGGATCGATATTCAAACGGTGCTTACTCATGCCGATTTGCTTGAGTCTGAGGTTGGTCAACGATACCGTGGCTCTTTATTGTCTTTAGTCCGTAAAATATGGCCAAGATTGCTCATTCGAAAATTGTTTCCAAGCGCTGGGTTATTTATGCTGATCGAAGCGAGAAAATAATTGAAGCAAGTTCTTCAATCTCTTAAAACCGGCATCACCACTGTGGCAGAGATACCTTGCCCTGCGCCTAAGTCAGGGCAGCTGTTGATTGCGACCACGCAAACGCTGGTGTCTGCTGGCACCGAACGTATGCTGGTTGAGTTTGGCAAAGCGGGATGGGTTGAAAAAGCACGGCAGCAGCCAGATAAAGTCAGGATGGTGCTGGATAAGATTAAAACGGATGGCCTGCTACCGACGCTTGAAGCAGTCTTGAATAAGCTTGATCAACCGATTGCGCTTGGGTATTGCAATGTTGGACAAGTTTTGAATGTAGGGGCTGGGGTCACGGGCTTTACAGTTGGTGAGCGCGTCGTGTCAAATGGTAAGCACGCTGGAGTGGTGACTGTGCCGATTAATCTTTGTGCCAAGATACCGGATGCGGTGTCTGACGAAAGTGCTGCCTTTACAGTGCTCGGTGCGATTGCCTTGCAAGGAATCCGCTTGGTACAGCCAAGCTTGGGCGAGTCTGTTGTTGTAACGGGTTTGGGCTTAATTGGTCTCCTAACGGTTCAGTTATTACGCGCTCACGGGTGCCGCGTACTCGCGATCGATACGGTGGCTGAGCGTCTCGCTTTGGCGCGCCAGTTCGGCGCCGAAACCGTAGATTTGTCTGCGGGGCAAGATCCGATTGCAAAGGCTAGATTATTTTCTCGAGACCGTGGTGTTGATGCGGTGATTTTGACAGCATCGACTAAAAGTAGCGAGCCGGTTCATCAGGCCGCTTTGATGTGTCGCAAACGGGGCCGTATCGTTTTGGTGGGTGTAACCGGGCTTGAATTATCGCGTGCAGATTTTTATGAAAAAGAACTGAGCTTTCAGGTGTCTTGTTCATATGGGCCAGGTCGATACGATGCAA
>JBAWWV010000539.1:0-2167 GCA_037146575.1 Alcaligenaceae bacterium
GTTATTTTGCAGCCACACCCCTAGTTTTAGGCTTCAAGCCAAACTGTATTGTTAGATTGAACCGTGGGCGTCATTCTTAACTATTGGCTTGGATTCTGTTCCACGCCAAACGCGGTTGTATTAAACTTTGCCATTCACAACTCGGTTGCGAAGTCGCCTTGCAACTGAGTCAATGGCCTATTTGGCACAAAATACCCGGAGACTTCAATGATTCAAAAGACAATAGTGTCAGCCTGTGCGCTGATGCTCAGTTTGTTCGCGATGCCTGCGTCACACGCCGCAGAGCCGTTTCCGGTTAAACCGGTACAAGTGATCATTCCGTTTGCCCCGGGTGACACCGATAATATGCTGCGCCCCTTCATTGACAAGATGGGCGAGTTTTTGGGGCAAACCGTCATCATGACCTATAAGCCCGGCGCTGGTGGTGGCATTGGGGCCAGCATGGTGGCAACAAGCCAGCCTGATGGCTACACGCTTGTTGGCACCTCGCAAGGGTCAATTGTGGTCGTGCCAACCTTTAACAAAGAGATTAAGTACTCAACTGAATCGTTTGCGCCGATCGCATCTTTATCTGAGGGGGGCTTTATCCTGGTCGTGAAAGCAAACTCGCAATGGAAAACCATGCAAGAGCTGATCGAATACTCTAAAAAGAATCCTAAAAAAATTAACTACACCACCTCTGGGGCGATGGGTGTCACCCACTTAGTCGCTGAGATTTTTGCGAAAGAGGCTGGTATTGAATGGACACATATTCCCGAAAAAGGCAGTGGCCCAGCAGTCACCGCTTTGCTCGGCGGGCATGTTGAACTATCCTCCGCTGCGATTGGGCCTGCTTTAGCCCACGTGCGTTCGGGCAGTCTGCGTGCGCTCGCGGTCTTTGGCGATAAGCGTTTGAAAGCGTTTCCAGACGTGCCAACTTTAAAAGAGCTTGGCTACAAAATTGAAAGTCGCGCGTTGTATGGTATCTCTGCCCCCAAAGATACTCCTAAAGAAGTTGTCGACGCGATCTTCTTAGCAGCTAAAAAGGCAAGTGAAAAATATCAGAGTCCAATTAGTGAAAGCCTCAGTTCGATGGGCGCACAGATCGCCTTGCTAGATCCCAAAGAGTATGCAGAGTATCTTGCAGATCAAAAGGCGATGTTTACGAATGCCAAACAAACGCTTAAGTTAAATGAGTGAGTTTGACGGGCTTCCACTGCAAGCTTGTGTGAAGCAATAAAAATACAAAAAGATCAAAAAGATCAAAAAGGTGGAGACCGATGCGTGCATGTATTCTTTTGGTTGGCATGGCGTTTTGCTTGATCAGTCCAAGTCAAGCGCAGAATTTTCCGGTTAAGCAAATTCGCTTAGTGATTGGTACGGGCCCGACGAGTGCGCCTGATGTCCTTGCCAGAATTTTGCAACCTAAGTTGCAAGAGCTTTGGCCAAGCGGCGTGTTCATCGAAAATAAGCCAGGTGTGATCGGCTTACTGGCCACACAAGACGTAGTGCGCGCGAATCCCGATGGTTATTCGGTTTTATTCGGTGGGCTTGCCGCGATCGCGATTGCGCCACATCTTTCGCGCAAATATCCTTATGATCTACGAAAAGATCTTGTGCCCGTTGCGCAACTCGCAGGCAACGATGCTTTTTTGACGGTGAGTACTGAAAAAAATCCGTCAAAGACTTTTGCAGAATTTATTGAATGGGGAAAAACTCAGCCCAAGGTGTTTGTCGGTGATTTGGGTGCTGGTTCTTATGCGCACTTCATCACGCAAATATTTGGACGCCAGGCCGGCGTCCCCGTTGAGCCTATTCACTATAAGGGTACGGCGGATGTCTTGCACGATTTGCTTTCTGGACAGGTGAATGGAGGCTTTCTCAGTATCGGCATCGTGACTTCACAGGTAAAGTCTGGTCGTTTACGCATCCTGGGGTCGACTGCACCAACGCGACAGGCTGTGATGCCTGATGTCCCCACCTTTGCCGAACTCGGCTTTCCAGACCTTGTAGGGGGTGTCTGGTGGGGTATTTTTGTGCCGGCAGGAACGCCCCAACAGGTCATCGACACGTTGCACGAAGGGTTCAACAAAGTCATCAAACTGCCTGAGCTTCAAGAGAAGCTTCAGGCAGCAGGTTTTCGGGTGTCGCCCGGCATTTCTCGCACCGCATTCACGGAGTTCGTCGC
>JBAWWV010000540.1:0-2166 GCA_037146575.1 Alcaligenaceae bacterium
TTTTGCCGCAGCGGTGTGCGCTGCTGCCGCCACGCTTGGACCCATTATTCCACCGTCAATCTTGATGGTGATCTATGCCTGGCAAGCAAACGTCTCGCTAGGCGACTTATTTATTGCAGGCTTGCTTCCGGGCGTTGTCATGGCCGGTGCCATGATGTTGGTGATTGACTGGACGGCACGTAAACGCGGTTTTCCAAAAGACGCGGCCTTCAGCCGAGCCCGACTTTATGCAGCGTTTCGTCATGCCCTTTGGGCGTTGGCCATGCCGGTTTTGATTTTGGTTGGCTTTCGAATGGGCGTGTTCACGGCAACCGAGATCGCTGCGGTCGCTTGCGCCTACTCGCTCATTATTGGTCTGTTCGTGTATCGCACACTCACCTGGAGCAGTTTGCCAGCGATTCTGTTGGCCACGGGGCGTGAGACTGCAGCTATTTTGGTGATTGCAGCGGGTGCTGCGCCTTTTGGTTGGATCTTAGGTGTTGAACAAGCACCTCAACAAGTTGCAGCGTTGCTCACGTCGATTACGACATCGCCTTGGGCGATTTTGTTGATTTTGAATGTGGCGCTGTTGATTGCGGGCATGTTTATGGAAACACTCGCCATCATGATCATCGTCGTGCCAATTTTGATCCCGTTGTTAACAGCCCTTCAAATTGATCTTCTGCACTTTGGCATTGTGTTGCTGGTGAATTTAGTGATCGGGCAAATCACCCCACCTGTGGGGGTGTTAATGTTTGTCGCAAGCTCGGTCTCGCGCACCCATCTCGGCTTGATCGTCAAAGAAATTGGGCCCTTTGTGTTTGCGTTGATTGGCGCGCTCGCAATTTTGACTTACATTCCTGCCATCTCAACTTGGCTGCCCAGCGTGCTCAATCATTGAGTGAACGCGAGGTTGCCAGCCTTGATTACCCTGTGCTTGGTTGCCTAGAGCTCTCAACCATTGAGTTAGCACCAGGTTGCCAGCTTTGATGACTCTGTTTCAGTGCTTGGGGTACCCAGCGTGCTCAATCATTGAGTTAACACGAGGTTGCCAGCTTTAATTACCCTGTTCCATTTTTCAATTTCAACCGGAATGCGGGCCTGAGCAGAGGCTGTGGTGCCGCCAATGACGGTAATGCCGATTGCGCCAAGCTTTTCGATCACATCGGGCCGTTTGAGAATGGTGTTGACCTCGAAGTTGAGTCTTGCGACGATGTCATTAGGTGTATTCGTTGGCGCAAACAGCGAGTAGTTGGTTGCGGCTTCATATTCTGTCAAACCCGCTTCGATAAAGGTCGGTACGTCTGGTAACGTGCTCGTGCGAGTCGCACTGCCTACAGCTAGGGCGCGTGTCTTGCCAGCACGAATGTTTGCCAAGTGCGCCGGTAGGCTATCAAGTGACATCGCCACGCGACCAGACAGCAAATCAGGCATAAATTGCGTCGTGCCACGATACGGAACATGCACAACATCTATGCCAGACATTTGTTTAAATAATTCCATATTTAAATGGACTTGACCGCCTACGCCCGACGACGCATAGCTTAGTGCACCCGGTTTTGCTTTGACCAAGGCGATCAACTCTTTTAAATCTTTTGCCGGGACGTCGAGGTTAACAACTAGTCCGACGAGGCCAAAGCCAAGCTGCACAACGGGTAGCAAGTCGCGTTTCATCTCAAAGCTCAGCGCAGGGTGCGCATGGGGCGCAATCGCGTAGTCAACAATGCTGCCGACCATCAGCGTGTAACCATCGGGTGCACTGCGGGCGAGTTGTCCCGCACCAATCGTAGCGCCCGCGCCCGGGCGATTTTCAACTGTGATGGTGTTGTTTAACGCGGGTGCCAATCGCTCGGCAATGATGCGCGTGACGCTATCGACACCACCTCCGGCAGGGTAAGGTGAAATCAGGGTGATTGGTTTACTTGGCCATGCTTGTGCACAAGCGAGGCTCGTAAACAGCGAGAGCGTTGCATAAGTGAGAAAGCGTAAAGTTTTTGCGCGACAGTCTGGGATCTGATCGAAGAGGCAGCTGGACATTTTGAAGCCTTTTAGGTTCTGATTCATGACAGGAGTCAGTTTGAAACAGAAACAACAGAAGAGGGCGTTAGTCCCTTTGAAAAAGCGATTTGGCAGCCTAGCCCTTCACGAGCAATATGATCAAAGCACTCATCGGTCCAGCAAAGTGAA
>JBAWWV010000541.1:0-2166 GCA_037146575.1 Alcaligenaceae bacterium
GTTGTTCAAGCTGTTGCGCAGAAATCCATTTTTGCGCATAGGCAATCTCTTCTGGGCACGAAACCTGCAGACCTTGCCGTTTTTGTAACGTCGCAATAAAGCTCGAGGCCTCTAGCATGCTGTCGTGGGTGCCGGTGTCTAGCCAAGCAAAGCCTCGCCCCATGATTTCAACGTTGAGCTGACCCAACTCAAGATAGCGTTGATTGACCTCGGTAATTTCTAATTCGCCGCGCACACTGGGTTTGATAGTTGCTGCGATGTCACAGACCTGTTGATCATAAAAATATAAACCTGTCACCGCGTAGTTGCTTTTGGGTATCGCGGGCTTTTCTTCGATGCTGATTGCTTTATTGTTGCCATCAAAGGCAACAACTCCATAGCGCTCTGGATCAGGCACATGGTAGGCAAAGACCGTCGCGCCGCTTGACTGGGCCTCGGCAGCCTGTAGTTTACGAACTAAGTCGTGACCATAGAAAATGTTATCGCCTAAGACCAAGGTGCTGGGTCGATCAGCCACAAAATTTTTACCAAGAATAAAAGCCTGCGCTAAGCCATCAGGGCTTGGTTGAACGGCATATTCGATGCGCATCCCCCATTGCGAGCCGTCGCCCAGCAATTCAGCAAAGCGCGGGGTGTCTTGTGGGGTTGAAATGACCAGCACCTCGCGAACCCCCGTTAACATCAGGGTCGAGAGAGGGTAGTAAATCATGGGTTTGTCATAAATCGGCAAAAGCTGTTTAGAGACCGATTGTGTAGCCGGATACAACCGCGTGCCAGAGCCGCCCGCTAGAATGATCCCTCGACGATTTGTTTTCATAATTCAGCCAAATTCCTAACTTGCTAACGAGCGTGATAAAACTAAGTAATCGCAGTATAAACGCTCACTTTTTGAATGGGTAAGAGCTTTGATCTATTTGCATAAGATACTGCCCCTACTGATTTCGCCACTTGTTGTGGTGTTGGCTTTGATGCTTGTTGGGGTGTTAAAAAAGCGACTCGCTTATGTCGCGGTCGCAGCGGTTTTTTTGTACGTAGGCAGCATGCCAATCGTCGCAGACGCGCTGTTTCGTCAAATTGAGTCTAGTGAGGTCAAACTTACCCCTCAAGATACGCCTGAGGTTGATGCCATTGTCGTGCTCGGCGGCATGCTGGTATGGGTGCCGTCTCAGCGAGGCCTAGTCACAGAATGGGGTGACCCTGACCGCTTTTTTGCCGGGGTAGATCTGATGGCGGCACAGCGCGCGCCTATTCTAATATTTACGGGTAGCAAAGTTCCTTGGGATTTAGGCCTTGAGTCTGAAGGCCACGTGCTTAAAAGGTACGCGCATCGTCTGAATATCCCTGCTGAGAAAATCTGGGTGACGGCCGATGTTCAAAATACCGAGCAAGAGGCGCGCGAGGTCGGCAAATTGTTGCTCGCCTCAGGCGGTGAACGTAAAAAGGTCATTTTGGTGACTTCAGCATTTCATATGAAACGTGCCAAGATGCTTTTTACAAAAGCCGAGATTGACGTCTTTGCGTATTCAGTTGACTTTAAATCGCCGCCACTGGCGCTGACCCCAATGAGTTTTTTGCCGAATATAAGCGCCTTGGGCATCACAGATACGGCCATACGCGAAGCGCTAGGCATTGTGTTTTATAAGTTCAAGCTCGCCTTGACCGTGACGATATAATCGACGCATGACCGCTATCTCAATTGCGTATATCGTTTTTAACCGACCACGGCATACCCGTGAGACGTTTGAAGCAATTCGTGCGGCGCGCCCCGCTAAGCTGTTTATCATTGCAGACGGCCCACGCTTCGGGCATCCCACGGATACCGAGCGCTGCCAACAAGTGCGCGATGTGGTCTCTCAAATCGACTGGCCTTGCGAGGTTCAACGCAATTACGCTGAGCAAAACCTCGGTTTAAAACGTAGAATTTCAAGTGGGCTCGATTGGGTATTTACGCAAGTTGAAAGCGCCGTCATACTTGAAGATGACTGCCTGCCGCACCCTGATTTTTTTACGTTTTGCCAAGAGATGTTAGTCAAATACCAAGATGACGAGCGTATTTGGGTCGTCACGGGTAACAACAATCAAAACGGTAAAAAGCGTGGCGATGCCACCTACTATTTTTCAAAATACGGGCACTGCTGGGGCTGGGCGACCTGGCGACGGGCGTGG
>JBAWWV010000542.1:0-2165 GCA_037146575.1 Alcaligenaceae bacterium
CTCACACACTGATTGAGCACAAGCTTGTCGTATACAAACGTGAGCGTAGTGCTGTCTGGCAATGCCGCTTTAGCATAGACAACAGATGGCAACGCACGAGTACGGGTGAACGAGATTTAGCGGTAGCAAAAGCGCGAGCGCACGAATTACTAGTTGAAGCGAACGTTAAGAAACAGCTGAGCTATGCGCCGATTACACGCCGCTTCAAAGATGTTGCCGCAGTCGTTGTCAAAAAACTGAAGGCGGCTATTGAAGCTGGCGAAGCAAAGGCAATTTATAAAGATTATGTCGCTGCGATTGAGCGGTACTTTATTCCAGCGCTGGGCAAATTTGCCGTTAACAACATTGACTACAAAGCACTAGAAGTTTTAGACGAGTATCGCATCAAGCACATGAAAGCTGTGCCCACGCGAAGCACATTACTAAATCACAACGCCGCACTGAAGCTGATCTTTGACGAAGCGATTTACAGAAATTACATGGTGGTGTGAATTCGCGGGTGCATGAGGCCACCCATTTGCGGCCAGAACAGGCCAATTTGGTATAACGTTTTTGGTCTTAAACGGTGTCTTTTTAACTTGTTTTTTCTGCCTTGGCAAAGCCTTTTTCGAATGCATAATTTGCAGGGTTATCCACAGCCGCCTGGCAGCGCGCCTCTATCGCTGGCGGGCAGGCGGCTGTGGGGAACCCGTGTTTAGATCACGGCCGGTGGTTGTAGTCTTTTCTTTTGCTGGCATTGGCCGAGGTTTCCTGCGTGTTTCACCGTCCAAAATAATTCGATAGGCCCCGTCAAGCAGTCGGTCAAGCGTTGCGGCACCCATCAATTTATTTGGAAACGCTGCCCCCCATTCTCCGAAGTCTAGATTGCTAGTCACCAAGGTGGTCTTGCGTTCATAGCGCTCTGCAATCAGCTCGTGGAAGTCTTCGTCTTGAGGCGTGCGCATAGGACGCAGGCCAAAGTCGTCAATCGCGATCACTTCAATCTTAGCGAGTTGGGCTAGCTTGCGATCGTATGAGTTAGTTGCCCGTGCAGCGTGCAACTGGGCGAGAAGCTTGGTGTGTGTAATAAACAGCACGTCGTGACCTGCTCGCAAAGCGCAATGGCCAAGCGCCTGCACGAGATGCGATTTACCCGTGCCGGTCGGGCCGGCGATTAAAACGCTTGCGTGTTCGGCGACGAATCGGCAGGTGGCTAACTCAGCGATGAGTGCGTGATTGACCGATGGGCTATGAGAGTAATCAAACCTCTCCAGAGTTTTATCGCCAGAGACCTGCGCTTTGCGTAACCGCTGTCCAAATTGACGCTGATCGCGCCGAGCAATCTCGTCCTCTACCAGCAGGCTTAGAAAGTCGGGATAGGCGAGCTGAGACTTAATCGCTTGTTGGTTTCTGGCTGCAAGTGAGTCGAGCATGCCAGACAGGCGTAGTTGTTTAAGCATGGGTTCGAGTTGGGGCATGGGATTCATTGAAGGTTCCTTATGAGTAGGTCGGTTGGGTCAGGTCAAAAAAAATAGGGATTACGCGTCACGAGTTCAGCCCCGCCGGGTTCATGAGGCTTGCGGCACTGCGACTAAAGCGCCCCTCGCCGCGATACGGAGTCTCTAGCTCGATGGCGTCAATCAGATCAAGTTGCTGGCGGTCGATACCGTGGTTAAGAATTTGTTTAACCGTTTTATAGTCAGAGGCGCCATAACGCATGGCGCGTGCACAAGCCGCCTCGAGTCGAGATCGACCATACGGCTTACGCAATCTGAGCAAGCCCTGAACTGCGCGCAGCAGATCGAGGACTTTGTGGGCAAACAGTTCTTCTACTAGTTGTAAACACGCTGGGCCAATCTCTTGGGCTTGCGCCAAACACCACTGAGGATTACGCATCAAGTAGGCTTGAGCGTTTGGCGGCAAGTGATCCTCAAGTGTGGACTTATCGCCCGGCTTGTGTAGTCTGGGATGCGCGGCAATCAGTTCATGGTCGTGATAAATCCTCAACACCGTTGCGGTGATCTCGAGCCAGAGTACTTGATTGACCCATTTAAATGGTGCCGAGTAATGGCAGTACTCAAATTGAACGTGGCAGTTCGGGTGCAGCTTGCCCTTAGCCCAGCGTGCGCATTCGGGGGGCATCTCTGGCAGCGGTTTTAACAAAGCCTGTTCAGTCTCTGCAAATA
>JBAWWV010000543.1:0-2164 GCA_037146575.1 Alcaligenaceae bacterium
TATCCGTGACCGAATCTACCCATTACTGAATCTATCCTTGACCGAATTTAGCGTTTGACATCGTGATAAGAAAAAAACATACCATTTTGATTGTTGGGGCCAGTGGCGTGGTCGGTGCGGCGGCCTTGAATCATTTTGCAGCCTTGCCTGACTGGAACGTGATCGCACTTTCAAGACGCTTTGTAAATTTGCCATTTTTGGCACAGCACGTGAGTGTCGATCTCACGGATCGCAAAGCCTGTGAGCAAGCAGCCTTAGGTCTGTCAGACGTGACGCATATTTTTTACGCAGCACTCTATGAGTTGCCTGAGCTTGTTGCAGGATGGCAAGATCCCAAACAGATGGCGGTTAACGAGGCGATGCTGCGTAATTTGCTTGATGCGCTCGCACCTGTCGCAAAAAAATTACGTCACATCACTATCATGCAAGGTACAAAGGCTTACGGCGGTCATGTCGAACCGGCGCGTGTGCCGGCAAAAGAGCATTGGCCGCGCCATCCACATAAAAACTTTTATTGGTTGCAAGAAGATTTACTGCGTGAACGTCAGACCAAAGCGGCCTGGACCTTCACAATTTTGCGCCCGCAGATAGTGTTTGGCTATTCGGTATTTAGCCCGATGAATATCGTTGCCGCGATTGGTGCCTATGCAGCGTTGCAGCGTGAACAAGGCTTGCCCTTAAGTTTTCCGGGTGGCGGGCGTTATATCAACGGAGCAAGCGACAGCCGTCTGATCGCGCGCGCGGCCGAGTTTGCGGCGACAAACGAGATTGCAGCCAACGAAACCTATAATGTTGTGAATGGTGACGCATTGGTTTGGCATGATATCTGGGGTTCGATTGCCGCAAAGTTCAAAATGCCAGTGGGTGAGCCTGCGCCGCTCTGTCTCGCCGACAATATGCCTAAACATGAGGCACTTTGGGCGCAACTCGTCAATAAACATGACCTTGCGTCCTTCACGTTAAGCGAAATTATTTCAAGCTCTTGGGAGTTCACCGATCGGGCGTTTGCGCACGGGGTTGAACATCCGGCGAATTCAGTGCTGAGTACGATTAAGTTGCGTAAACATGGTTTCGATGATTGTTACGACACCGAAGCGTCTTTGCACGACTGGTTAGAGACGATGCAAAAAAATCGCCTATTACCCCGCTAGTCAAAAAGCTTTTACTGGAGCCAAGATGAAAAAAATAATAACAACCGTTAAGTTTTTTGGATGCTTAGTGATCTGTGCGGCTGTGGCGTCCTTCGCTCTACCTAGCGCGTCAGCGCAAACAACGTTTGCCGACAGACCGATACGAGTGGTCGTGCCTTACCCTGCCGGTGGTACGACTGATCTGATGGCGCGCGCAGTGAGCGGGCGTCTGGGCGAATTGCTAGGGCGCACGGTTGTGATTGACAACAAGCCGGGTGCTGGGGGTGTGATTGGCTCACAGCAAGTGGCAAAGTCGACGCCCGATGGGCACACACTGGTCTTTGCCAGCGTCGCTTCGCACGGCATTATCCCTGCGTTGCAAACCCCACCGCCTTATGATGCGGTGAAAGACTTCATACCGGTGACGCTGGTGGCTACTACGCCTAATGTATTGTTGGTCAATATGGATCTTCCGGTTAAAAATGTTCAAGAGCTGATCGCCTTGGCCAAGGCAAAGCCCGGCACAATTAATTTTGGCTCGACCAGTCATGGCGGATCCCCCCATATGACGGGCGAGCTTTTTAAACTCATGACCGGCGTTGATATTGTGCATGTGCCTTACAAAGGGGCTTCACCAATGCTGATTGACTTGATGGGTGGGCAGATTGGGATGGGCTTCGATAATTTACCCTCATCGATGGCCAATATTCGTGGCGGCAAAGTCCGTGCGCTGGCTGTCACGACGACGACCCGTTGGCCTGGTGCACCTGAAATCCCAACGATGATTGAGGCCGGCGTGCCTGGCTATGATGTATCTGCTTGGTTTGGTTTATTGGCCCCTGCCGGTACACCGATGCCACTGGTTGATTTATTGAGTAAGCATCTCATCGCGATCTTGCAAACAGAAGAGATCAAGAAGCAATTTTTAGAGCTC
Organism: Alcaligenaceae bacterium; assembly: GCA_037146575.1. Taxonomy (GTDB): domain Bacteria; phylum Pseudomonadota; class Gammaproteobacteria; order Burkholderiales; family Burkholderiaceae_B; genus Zwartia. The sequence continues at coordinate 2,065 of JBAWWV010000543.1, forward strand.
GGTGCGACACCCGTGGGTGATACGCCTGCCTACTTTAAGCACTTTATCGAAGTTGAGCGCGATAAGTGGAACAAAGTGGCTCAGGCCAACAATATCAAAC
>JBAWWV010000544.1:0-2164 GCA_037146575.1 Alcaligenaceae bacterium
TAGCACGGCTATCAAGCTGACGGTGAGCGCCGTTGGGAAAACCTTGGTCAGTAGGAACTTGTTCATTTATTCAGCAACAGTGTTATTGAGTATCTTGACGACCAAACAATCACAAATCAGGTCATGAAGACCCTGTTTGCGCTCAGTCCAGATAATCATCAAGTATCCTATGCCTGCAAGTGATGCGGACGCCATCTGGGCAAGGTAGCGGCACGACGCTCTGATAAACGATATTCTTCCTCCAGCCATGTCAGTGACCTTTAATCCCATTAGAATCTTTCCTACTGTGCCTTGGTATTTAGAACTCTCAAGTGACCCAAAGTAGATCGTCCATATTACGAGCATTTGTAATACATCAAGACCCACGAATGTTCCAGGATCCCATTGACTCTTATCAACGAACCATCCGAATACTGATCCGGGCATCCAAAGGATTGCCCAGTCAATAAGCATGGCAACGAATCGTCGCCAGAAACCTGCGTAGATCGTGATTGGTCTTTCCATACTTTTATTTGCCTCAGTATGGCTTGCCCACTACTTAGGGTGGATTCAAAGTACGGGAATTAAAGTCGGACAATAATAGGGAATAAAAAACCGCTGCATCGCAGCGGTTTTTTTACATCCAATATACAAGTAGATACAGACCCAACCATACGACGTCAACAAAGTGCCAATACCAGGCCGCGCCTTCAAAACCAAAGTGATGGTCAGGCTTAAAATGACCTTTCATCATGCGAACCAAAATCACCGTTAACATCGTGGCGCCTAAAAGCACATGAAAGCCATGAAAGCCCGTCAGCATAAAAAACAATGAGCCATACGCGCCCGAGTTGAACTTCAAATTCAAATCGGTGTAGGCGTGGTAGTACTCAAACCCCTGGCAGGCCACAAAAATAAAGCCCAACACAATGGTTGCAAAAAGCCAGAACTTCGCTTTACCACGATGATCTGCAATCAAGGCGTGATGAGAAATCGTCAGCGTCACACCCGAGGTCAACAGCAATGCCGTATTGATCGTTGGCAGCCAAAAAGGACCCATGGTTTGAAAGGCCTCGACCACACCGGCAGGGCCCAAGTTTGGCCATACCGCATTGAAGTCTGGCCACAACAACAACTTATGATCCAAGTCGCCTAACCAGGGCAGGGTGATCGTACGCGTGTACCAGAGTGCGCCAAAAAACGCGCTAAAAAACATCACCTCTGAAAAAATGAACCAGCTCATGCTCCAGCGATACGACATATCGATACGCTTGCTGTTCATTCCTGATTCAGACTCTTGGATCGCATCGCCAAACCAGTAATACAAGACGACAAAAAGTCCGAGCAAGCCCGCGAGTACAGCCCATTTGGCAACGTCGACTCCGTTGATCCAAGCAGACGCGCCAAACATCACGACCAGCAGCGCAATGCTCGCACGTACCGGGTGTGCCGAGTTAGCAGGTACGTAGTAATAGGGTGCTACGTTGCCATGGGTAGAGTGGGATGCACTCATTCTGTTCTCCAAACTTACGCAATGTTAATTGTTAACTCTAAGTCAGCAGGGTAATCGCCCAACCAGCGATCTTGACCAAACTCACTACAAAAATAACTGTCAATACAATCCCGGCAATAATCAAATGTACGGGATTGAGCCTCGCAATATCGTCTTGATAACCAGCGCCTTTTCGCACACCGAACAACGCCCAAAGAACCGCTTTCAGTGTTTGAAAAAAACTCAGTTTGCGTTGAGCAAGCTCTTTTAAATCATCGCTCATGCAAACGTCTCAGCAATCAAGAAAAGTAATGTAAATAAACCTGTCGACCAACCGTGTACGCAAACAGGCCCACCACCAGGACAGCAAAAAACAAACCGGTCCGCCGGTTTTTACGGCGCTGTTCTTCGGTGGGCATTGTTAAACCTATTTAACTTCTGGTGGTGTTTCGAAAGTATGGAACGGCGCTGGCGAAGGCACTGTCCACTCTAGGCCCTCAGCACCATCCCATGGCTTAGCAGCAGCGGGCGCACCCTTGCCTGCATAGGCTTTCAAGATAATGTAGAGGAACAACAATTGCGAGAGGCCAAACCAAAACGCACCAATGGTTGCGATTTGATGAAAGTCTGTGAACTGGGCTGCGTAATCAGCATAACGACGGGGCATGCCAGCCAAACCCATAAAGTGCATTG
>JBAWWV010000545.1:0-2163 GCA_037146575.1 Alcaligenaceae bacterium
CTGAACAACTGACCCCCGGGCGCCTGAGTGCCACGGGTTTGCGAAAGTCTTATGGCGGACGCATGGTTGTGCAAGACGTCTCGCTGTCAGTCAATAGCGGCGAAGTGGTTGGCCTGCTGGGTCCAAACGGCGCGGGTAAGACCACCAGTTTTTATATGATTGTGGGCTTGGTCGCAGCAGACGCTGGCCGCATCGAGATCGACGACATTTCGATCAGCAGCATGCCGATTCATCAGCGCGCACGTCGCGGGGTATCTTACCTTCCACAAGATGCCTCTGTGTTCAGACGCCTGACCGTCGAAGAAAACATTCGTGCCGTGCTCGAGCTGCAAATTGACAACGATGGCAAAAAGTTTTCAAAGGCAATGATCGAACAGCAACTCGACTCGCTGCTTGAAGAGCTTCAGATCACTCACATCCGGCGTAACAGTGCGCTCTCACTTTCGGGGGGCGAGCGACGTCGGGTTGAAATCTCGCGTGCGCTGGCTACCCGTCCGCGCTTTATTTTGCTCGACGAGCCGTTCGCCGGCGTTGACCCTATCGCCGTGATCGAAATCCAGCGAATCGTACGCTTTCTAAAAAGCCGAGGGATCGGCGTGTTAATTACCGATCACAACGTACGCGAAACCTTAGGTATTTGTGACCGCGCGTACATCATTAGTGAGGGCAAAGTCTTGACCACAGGCAAACCCGAGGACATCATCAACGACGCCTCGGTGCGTAAGGTTTACTTAGGTGAGCATTTCAAGATGTAACTGCCTGTCAAACGCTTGAGCTTGCGCCCGCGCAACAGCGCTCAAAATATATGTCACATCAGTGACATAAGCGTGCGTTTTTCGCTTGATTTTTCGGGCGAACTGACTAAACTAAAACTGTTATCCACTCAAAACCGAGGTCAGCCTAGACGTCCTTTTCCGCGCATCCGCGCACCCCTTCACTTTTTTGGAGAGTACGCTATGAACCTAAGCATTATTGGTCACCACTTAGACGTTACCCCTGCAATACGTGAATACATCCACAGCAAAACGGCCCGCGTTCTGCGTCATTTCGACCACGTCATTGACATCCAAGTCATGCTCTCGGTCGAACCCCTGAAGCACCGCGCTGACATCACGCTTCATGTCCGAGGCAAAGACATTCATTGCGAAGCATCAGCCGAAAACCTCTACGCTGCAATCGATCTCCTCATCGATAAAGTTGATCGCAAGATTATTCAACATAAAGATCGCACCCAAAACCACCATCACATTGCAGCCAAGCATCAGCTATTTGAAACGGCTTAAGTCCTAGCTTTTAGCGGCACTGCGCTCAACGGCCCCAAGTCAGCTTCCTCTGGCTTGGGGCAAGCCTTTTGAGTCTCCCACACCCCCACGACCTGCTGGGTTGACCCGTCGATCCGACTTGGCGGCCGTCTAAAGCTGCCGCTCATGCTTTAAATACTGCGTCATATAATCGGTTCATGAAACTTTTGTCTCGCATCTTGCCGGCTGAAAATATTGTTCTTGAACTGGCGGTGACCAGTAAAAAACGTGTGTTCGAACAAGCTGGCCTGTTATTTGAAAACCAGCACGGTCTCGAGCGTGCAGCAGTCTTCGAAAGTTTGTTTGCGCGTGAGCGCCTGGGCTCAACCGGGCTCGGGGCCGGTATTGCCGTGCCGCACGGGCGAGTCAAAGGCCTAAAACATTCAGTCGCGGCTTTTTTTAGACTGGCTAAACCGATTGCCTTTGAAGCGCCTGACGGACTGCCCGTCAATCAACTTCTCTTTTTACTCGCCCCCGAAAACGCAGCACAACAACATCTAGATATACTAGCTGAAGTCGCACAATTATTTTCAGACGAAACCTTTCGGCTGGCCTTGGCACGCGAAACTGATTTAACTGTGGTGCACCGGTTGCTCACGACTGGCTTGGTCTAAACACCAGTACATACACACGCTTACCCCTCACGGAGTCGCTATGCTGACGGTGCAAGATTTAGTAAACGACAATCTAGAAGATATCCCCTTTAGTTGGGTAGCAGGCCAGTCAGCAGCAGATCGGCGCATCCCAGACAACGGCATGGCCGCGGCCGACCTGATCGGTCACTTAAACTTGATTCACCCCTCGCGTATCCAAGTGTTCGGGCGCGAAGAAATGGCTTACTACACACGGTTTGATTCGCGCC
>JBAWWV010000546.1:0-2163 GCA_037146575.1 Alcaligenaceae bacterium
CAATCAACGCGTCAAATTCAAAGGTCTCAGCCATACGGGCGAGCGTGACGCCAAGTTCGAGCGCACCCGGAACGGTTACGACCATGATGTCGCGTTCGTCAACACCAAGGGTCTCAAGCTCTTGCAAGCAAGTATCGAGTTCGATTAAGCCGATGTCTTCGTTAAAGCGGGCACGCACAATCCCGATGTGCAAGCCTTCTCCGTTCATGTCTGGTTCTAGGGTAAATGGGCTCATGGTGTGCTTCCTATGTGTTGCGAGTGGGGGGTTGATGGTCATAGCCTGTAATGTCCAGACCAAAACCAGGCATGATGCTTGGCATTTTGCGTGGGCGCGCCATCAGTCTCATTTGACCGACTTTTAAATCGCGCAAGATCTGTGCGCCCATGCCATAGGTGCGCAAAGCCATGCGCCCTGCGTCGCGCTTGACCGCCGTGGTCGCTTGCCCAGGCCAGGCACCAATTTGGCCAAACAGGTGCTCAGCAGAGCCTTGACAATTTAAAAACACCATGACGCCCGCGGGCGCCGCTTTGATCGCTGTTAGGGCTTCGGCCACACCCCAGGTGTGCCCTGCGCTGTGCACATCCAGCATATCGAGCATCGAGGTGGGCTCGTGCACACGCACCAGCGTTTCAACCAACGGATCGACTTGACCCGAAATCAGCGCGATATGTGGGTTGCCCGCGACGGTGTCGCGGTACGCCACCATTTGAAACGTACCCCAGGGGGTTTGAATCTCGCGGGTACCGACGCGCTCGATCACGGACTCGTGCTCGCTGCGGTACTGGATCAGGTCGGCAATGGTGCCGATTTTGAGGTTGTGCGTGCGACCATATTCGATCAGGTCAGGCAGGCGTGCCATCGTGCCGTCGGCTTTGAGGATTTCGCAGATCACAGCCGCTGGCGTTAAACCCGCCATACGCGTGAGATCGCAGCCCGCTTCAGTGTGCCCTGCGCGTACCAACACGCCCCCTGCCAGCGCCTTTAACGGGAAAATATGCCCTGGCTGCACCAGATCGGTCGCTTTGGCGTCGCGCGCCACAGCCACCTGCACCGTACGCGCCCGATCGGCTACCGAAATGCCGGTTTCAACGCCTTCTGCGGCCTCAATCGAAACCGTGAAATTAGTACCGTAAGCCGTTCCGTTACGCGCCGACATCAGGGGGAGTTCGAGTTGCGCGCAACGCTCTTCGGTGAGTGTCAAACAGACCAGACCACGCCCGTGGGTCACCATAAAATTAATGGCCTCTGGGGTGACGAACTCGGCGGCCATCACCAGATCACCTTCGTTTTCGCGGTCTTCTTCGTCAACCAAAATCACCATACGACCCGCACGAAGCTCATCGACGATCTCAGAAACAGGCGAAATGGCCGAGGCGGGCACGGGTGGATTGGAGCTTGCGAGCGAAATTTTGGCAGACATAGGGTTCGAATAAACAGGCCTGAGTAGACCCCTATTATAGAATCGTTCAGCAAGATTCCTTTGGCGCCTTCTAAAACTCTTATAAAACCCCATGCAAGCACTTCAATCGATGGACATCGGCGCGGCCAAACAACTGCGCTTTGTGTTGACAGATATTGACGATACCGTCACGACGGAGGGTCGGCTGACGGCCGACGCCTACTTGGCGCTTGAACAACTATCGGCCGCAGGGATCACGGTGATTCCGATTACCGGTCGGCCGGCCGGTTGGTGCGACCATATCGCCAGAATGTGGCCGGTTTTTGCGGTTGTCGGCGAAAACGGCGCGTTTTATATGCGTTACGACCGCGCGGCGCGCAAGATGAGCACCCATCATTTCGCAAACGCAGTGCACCTCAAGAACAACCGTCAGAAGCTTGACCAACTTGCCCATGAGATTCTGCAACAGGTGCCGGGTTCGGCGCTTGCCAGCGACCAACCATACCGGCTTGCAGATTTAGCCATTGATTTTTGTGAGGATGTTGCACCCTTACCTGAGCGTGCTGTTCAGCGAATTGTTGCAATGTTTGAGGCTGCAGGCGCGCGAGCCAAGATCAGTTCAATCCACGTCAACGGCTGGTTTGGCACGTATGACAAGTTATCCATGACAAAAACACTGTTTGTCCGCGAGTTCGGTATCGATCTGCAAAACGACAACGAAAACGTCTTGTTTATTGGGGACTCGCCCAACGACGAGCCGATG
>JBAWWV010000547.1:0-2156 GCA_037146575.1 Alcaligenaceae bacterium
CCTTACCCCACGAGTCACCGTACACTAGCGGGATTCGTCACCCTGTTGCTTGAGTCATGAAACCCAGAGCCAATCTACTGAACTTTGAAGAGGCGCGTGAGCGTTTGCTTGCTGCCGCCGTACCCTTAACCGCTACCGAAACCCTACCTCTGCTTCAGGCTCAGGGCAGAGTGCTTGCCCAAGCGGTGACATCGCCCTTGAACGTACCCGGCTTTGATAATTCAGCGATGGATGGCTATGCACTGCACGTCACTGCGATCAATACCCTACCCGACACCTTTGCAGTGGTGCAACGTATCGCCGCCGGGCAAACAGGTACCGCTTTAGCAGTCAACACTGCCGCACGCATCTTCACCGGCGCACCAATCCCCGAAGGTGCCAATGTTGTTGTGCCGCAAGAAAACACCCAAGACGAAAACGGCGCAATCAAACTGACTCAACCAATCCAGTTGCATCAACATATTCGTCGCAAAGGTGAGGACATCACTCAAGGTGGCCCTGTACTTGCAGCCGGGCAACGCTTGGGAGCGCAACATCTCGCCATGCTCGCCTCGATTGGCATAGCAAGTGTTTCAGTGTTTGCCTGGCTAAAAGTTGGCGTGTTTTTTACCGGTGACGAACTTACCGAGCCTGGGCAACCCTTGGCACCCGGTGCCATCTATAACAGCAACCGCTACGCCATCAATGGTCTGCTTAAGCAACTTGGCTGTGCCATCACCGATTACGGCATCGTGCGGGATTCTGCTCAGGCCACTCGCGACGCCTTACAACGCGCCGCCACTGAAAACGACGTGATCATTACCTGCGGCGGTGTATCCGTTGGCGAAGAAGATCATGTCAAGGGTGCCGTGCAGACCCTCGGTTCGCTTGATCTGTGGCAGATTTCAATGAAACCAGGTAAACCGTTGGCCTATGGCAAGGTCGGCGCCGCCGACTTTATCGGACTGCCTGGTAACCCAGTTAGCTCGTTTGTGACCTTTTTGCTGATGGCGCGCCCCTTTCTACTCAAACGCATGGGCGCACAAGAGGCCCCGCTGCGTTATCTGACGGCAACTGCCGACTTTAACTGGCCGCGCCCCGACAAGCGTCGTGAGTTTTTGCGCGTCAAACTCGAACAAGACACAAGCGGCCAACCGGCTCTGCAACTGTGGCCCAATCAGGGCTCGGGTGTAATGAGTAGTTTGGCCTGGGCCGATGGTCTGGTCGACCTCGCCTCCGACACTGTCATCACCAAAGGCGATACAGTACGGTATCTTTCGTTGTCTGAACTTTTAAATTAATCAGCCGCCATGCACCTCAAGGTTTTGTACTTTGCTCAACTACGCGAAAAATTTGGCCTTGCTGAAGAAGCGGTGCACGCGCCTGACAATGTTCAAACGATCGCCGAGCTGATGCAGCACCTTGCAACGCGCGGTGGCGTCTGGCAAGAAACCCTAGGCGGCCAGTTTGCATTTAGAGTGGCGATGAACCAAGAGATGGTGTCGCAACAGACTGCGCTTATTGAGGGCGCCGAAGTTGCGATTTTTAGACCGGTGACGGGCGGCTAAGTCATGAGAGACCACGTATCTGTTTGGTTGAAACGCTCAGTAATCAGTCACACTGCTGCAGCCCAAGGAAGATCATGAGCGCACGTTTGTCTGTCGCCGTGCAAAGCGAAGACTTTGATCTTCGTCACGAACATCAGCAACTCGTTCAAAACGATCATGGCGTTGGTGCAGTAGTAGCCTTTATTGGTATGGTGCGCGATCTGAATCTGGCCGACGACGTGGTGGCCCTTGAGCTTGAGCACTATCCCGGCATGACCGAAAAATCGCTCATGAATATTGTGCGACAAGCCGAAAGCCGCTGGTCACTGCAGGCCGCTCGCGTGGTGCATCGCGTCGGCAAGATGTACCCAGGCGATCAAATTGTGCTGGTGCTCACAGCCAGTGCGCACCGCGGTGACGCCTATGAGGCCAACAGCTTCATTATGGATTACTTGAAAACCGAGGCCCCTTTCTGGAAAAAAGAATGGACCCCCGAGGGCCCGCGCTGGATTGAAGCGCGCGATAGTGATGATCACGCAGCAGCGCGCTGGGGCGCGCAACACACCAACTAAGATCTAAGTGAAGCACGATGAGCGAACCGAGTCACACTCAAAATAAAACTGCTGGCGC
>JBAWWV010000548.1:0-2145 GCA_037146575.1 Alcaligenaceae bacterium
TTGCGGCCGAGGTGGGGCTTCAATTTGCGCCGCAATCAAAGGCTGGGCAAGAGTCCAGAGCATCCCCTCAATCATCGAAAAATCAATATTGGCAACTCGCTGCGAGCGCCGCCGTTGCCAAACCGCAGCGGCCACACCAAAAGCGATCATCAACCCGCACATTGGATCAAGCCAGGCAAAGCCCACCCGAGGCGGTCGATCGGGGTGGCGATTTAGACCCGCAAAGCCAGAGAACGATTGCAACAACGTACCGTACGCAACAAGCTTGGCATCCGGCCCGGTACGCCCCGCACCGCAGGCGCACACGTAGATCAAGTCAGGGTTCAGTTGTTGCAAGACAGCCGGCCCAAGGCCCAACTTGGCCATCACACCCGTTGCAAAATTCTCAACCAAAATGTCAGATTGCTTAACCAGCTCTTTCGCCGCTGCCAGGCCTGCCTCTGTCTTAAGATCAAGCACCACGCCTTGCTTGCCCTGCCCAAGCACCGTGTGAAGTGTCGAAGTTCGCCCAGGATCGCCTGCGCCAGGGGCCTCGACCTTGATCACCTCAGCACCCATGGCAGCAAGCGTGCGCGTCACAGTTGGGCCCGCAATGACCCAGCTAAAATCCAACACCCTAAAACCTGTAAGGGGTCTAGACGCAAGGGCTTGACGCGCCACCCCTACCCCTTGCCTTAACGTCAGACCAAAAGCAGATCCAGGTACACGACAGGCCTTACCATCGATTTCACTTTGCTTGAAAAACTTTCGATGTTTCAGTTGCTCTAAAGAAAAATGTTCAACAAGCTCGCAGAGCGGAAAACTAGGCACATGGGCAGTCTGCGCCAGATCTGCAATTGTTTTTTTATCATAATTAAGAGACCACTCTGACATCTTGGCAAATAACGCATCCCAATTCGCCACGCGATCTGCTTTTCGTGCGAACCGTGCCTCGTGTCCCCAACTGGGTGACCCCATGGCCTGCAGCCAAGCCACCCATTGTTTTTCTTCACGCGGCGAGATTGCCACATACCCATCGCTAGCTTGCAAAATACAAACCGTCGCTCCGTTGCCATCCGTTAAACGCTTACGAGGCCGGTTCGGTAAGCCCAACCCAGCACAAGCGAGTTCTGAGATGGCGAGTGTCGCTAACACCTCTTGCATTGAAATATCGACAAAGGCCGCTGGCTCTTTTGTTTGAACGGAAAACATACCGGCGCAAGCCGCCGCAATGCCAGCCAAAAAAATAGATTGATGACCAACTGGATAAATCGGCGCCTCCGAGAGATCGTCGACTTGTCCGGTCAAAAATTGAGAAATTCCACTAGAAAAGAAAAGCGTCAAATCACTAGCGGGTGCATTGGCCATTGATCCGGTCTGTCCGTAGGGAGAAATCAGGACAATCGTCGCGTGCGGATTGTGCGCCCGCAACTGTTCAAGTGTCTGATTACGTTCACGCAGAATATCCGGAGAGCCTTCGCAAACAAGCAAATCAGCGCCAACGAGCGCCCCTTGATACTCACTTTGCTTGCCTTGATCTAAAAAAGCTTTCAAGGGTTCTAAGGATCGAACAATTGCCTCGTGCTCAGTCGTCGACTGGGTATCAACACACGTAACCTCCGCGCCAAAGTCGGCCATGAGACGCCCACAGACTGCGGCCGCTAAGCCGGGGCCAACCTGTGCCACTTTGAATCCCACCAACAACGACATAATCAATCCTTAAGAAGAGCCGGGTAGGCGCGCATCAAGCGTGTCGCGCAAACTATCACCCAGAAAATTCAGCGCGATAACAGTGATAAAAATCGCAATACCTGGAAACACACTCATCCACCAAGCATCCCAGTACTGCATCGCCGTCGAAAGCATTTGACCCCAACTTGGCGTGGGGGGTTGGGCGCCTAGCCCTAAAAACGATAAAGAGGATTCAGTAATGATGGCTGTCGACGCACGCAGCGACGCATAGACGATGAGGTTTCCCACGACACTGGGCCATACATGGCGCAGCATGATGCGCAAATCACCTGCACCAAGCGCGCGCGCTGCCAACACAAAATCTAGTTTCCGTACCACCAGCACTTGGGCGCGCACGAGCCGTGCAAAGCTCGGCACATTAATAATCGTAATCGCTAAGGTCGTATTCAACAGACTCGGCCCAAGCACAGCAAT
>JBAWWV010000549.1:0-2141 GCA_037146575.1 Alcaligenaceae bacterium
AACCGCGTTATTTGCCGCCGGTCACTTCTTTAAACCAGCCTGGATGATGCTTGCGTGCCCAGGCGCGGCTGACCACACCTGTCCACATCGCACCAATCGTGCCCTTGACCCACAGTGCTGCGTAAACATGGGTAATGATCGTCAAGATCAAGACCCAGGCTGACACCGCATGCACTAAGGCCGCCACACGGGTCACATCGACTGAAAAGTAATGTGAGAAGTAAGGCCGCCAAAACGCCAAGCCCGACACCACCAACAAGATCATGGTCAAGACCATCACCCAGAAAGCAGCTTTTTGCCCGCCGTTATAACGACCCACTTCAGGCAAGCGATCATGCTTTTTGTTTAGCACGTCACCGATCTGACCCAGCCACTTGCGGTCATTCGCCGTAAGAACGTTGTGATGCCAAAATTTGAAAAAAATCAGCACAAACAACACAAACATAGACGAGCCGATAAAGGGATGCAGCACCCGATTCAATGACCCGCCGCCGAACAACTCCGACAGAAAGAACATGGATGGATGAAACATCGCCAAGCCACCAAGCGCGGCCAGCGTGAACAACACCGCAATCAACCAATGATTCAAACGATCTGAACCCTTGTACCGCACTAAGCCATCTTGTTGATTAGACATGGTTCATCTCCTTAAGACTTTTTCGAGTCATCATGATCTTCATCCACCGTATCCGGGCCCTTGATCGCATAATGAATCACACCAGCAAAGACGGTTGCTGCCATGGTTAATAGCGCAATCGGCTTCATGATGCCTTTCCAGAGCCCAACCGTTGACGAGATCTTTGGATCAGCCGGCAAGCCGTTGTAAGCGGTTGGCTTGTCGCCATGCGGCAGCACATACATCACGTGCGTACCACCCACACCTTGCGGGTTATACAAAGAGGCCTTGTCATAGCCGCGACCGTTCAAATCTTTGATCCGTTCGTTGGCGTATTTGATACGGTCATCTTTCGGGCCAAAGGTCAAAGCTTGTGTCGGGCAGGCTTTCACGCAGGCCGGTTCTTGTCCCACTGATACGCGATCCGAACACAAAGTGCACTTGGTGGCCTTGTTAGTCGTTTGCGAAATCTTTGGCACATCGAACGGGCAACCTGCTACGCAATAGCCGCAACCAATACATTTGTCAGAGTTGAAATCCACAATGCCATTGTCAAGCTTGACAATCGCACCAGGGCTCGGACACGCCTTCAGGCAGCCTGGATCTTCGCAGTGCATACAGCCGTCTTTGCGAATCAACCAGTCGATCCCGCCTTGGGCGTTTTCGATTTCGTTAAATTTCATCACCGTCCACGCATTCGCACCGAGTTCAACCGGATTGTTATACGTGCCATCGGTGTCACCGACAGCTGGACGGGTTTCGTTCCACTCCATACAGGCGACCTGACAGGCCTTGCAACCAATGCAGCTCGAAATATCGATCAGCTTGGCGACGTGAACTGTCTTGGCCGCCGCAGCGGGTGGAGTCATGGTCGTGGCAGACTGGGCGACGACTTGAAGTGCTTGAATTGCCATGTCGAATCCCCTTATGCCTTCTCAATGTTGACCAAGAACGCCTTGAACTCTGGCGTTTGCGAGTTTGCATCGCCCACGTAAGGCGTCAGCGAGTTTGCAAGCTGTGCAGGTTTAGTCAAGCCTTTGAAACCGAAGTGAATCGGTATGCCAACGTGATAAACCGTCTGGCCATCGACCTTCATGCCTTTTAAGCGCATGGTGACCATCGCTTTGGCATGCACGTGTCCACGCGCAGAGCTCACCTTGACCCGATCACCCGACGCGATGCCACGTATCTTGGCCAGCTCTTGACTAATCTCGACAAACATCTCTGGTTGCACAATCGCATTCAAATCCGAATGTTTTGACCAGTAGTGAAAATGTTCAACCAGACGGTACGTGGTAGCGGCATAGGGGTAATCTTTGCGATTACCAAACACCTCCATATCCCCCTTGTAGACGCGAGCCGCAGGGTTCGAAGTCGCCTTCGGATTGTTAGGGTGCATCGGATTGCGCGCCAGAGGCGTTTCGAACGGCTCGTAGTGCTCAGGGAAAGGCCCCTCTGCCATTTGCGGTGCAAAGATACGACCCACGCCTTCTTGCGTCATGATAAAGGGCATGACGTTTTCTTC
>JBAWWV010000550.1:0-2129 GCA_037146575.1 Alcaligenaceae bacterium
CGTTTGATAGATCTGAGAGTTGTAGCTGGTGACAAAGTCGGTGGTGTCAATAATGTCTTTGACGCCAATTGGGATGCCATGCAATAGGCTGCGTGGTGGCTCTTGATCGAGTTGCTGTGCGCGGCTCAGTGCTGCCTTGGCATCCAGGCTCGTCCACGCCAAGACAGCTGGGTCAACGTGTGCGATGCGCTCGAGGCAACTGCTGACAAGCGCTTCAGACGTTAAGGTGCCGGCGCGGATCGCCTGGGCCATCTGGCCGAGGGTAAGTTGATAGGGTTCAGTCATGTCTCTACTAGCCTTTTTAGAGTACTTTACTGCATATTGTGGGGGACTCTAGGGTCGACTGCAATCTGTCGGTGCCGTTGCACTAAATTTGGCATATTCTCGCAGATTGATTTATTGTGACCCAGGTTCGCTCGCTTGTATTGTTAATGACCACGCTTAGGATTTTTCATGCACGCTAAACAGATTCAGCAGGCCGTTGCCGCGTTATTACCGGCCTTTCGCGATCACGGTCGCCTTGTCGCGCTCGACCCTAGCTGTCGCCCAGCCAACCGTGCCGAGGGGTATGAAGTTCAGGCAGCCTTGCTTGAGGCAATCGGTGAGAGAGGCAACGGCTGGAAAATCGCAGCTACTAGCGCAGCAGGGCAAAAGCACATTGGCGTGAGCGGGCCGCTAGCAGGGCGCTTATTGCAGTCGCGTTGTCTAACAGACGGAACAACAGTTTCACTTGCCGGCAATTTTATGGCGGTTGCCGAAGCAGAGTTTGCCTTTCGTATTGGGCGCGACATCAAGCGCGTGGGCAGTACGCCACTGAGCATGTCAGCTGTCATGGCAGGCGTTGAGGCCTTACACGTGGCCATTGAAGTGCCTGACTCGCGCTTTGAAGATTTTGCAAAAGCGGGTGAGGCACAGTTGATTGCAGAGTTTGCCTGTGCTTGCTTTTTTGTGGTGGGGCAAGAAGTGACAGCCGATTGGCGCAGCGTTGACTTAAAAGATCACCAGGTCAGTGTGACTTGCAACGGCGCAACCGTTGCGCAAGGGCAGGGCTCAAACGTATTGGGGGATCCGAGGTTAGCGTTGACGTGGCTCGCTAACGAATTAATCGACCATGGTCGGCTTTTACAAGCTGGTGACATTGTCATGACGGGTACCTGCGTGGTGCCAGTTCCGGTCAAGGTCGGCGATGCCGTGACTGCGGATTTTGGTGTGTTTGGCTCGGTGAGCGCGCACTTCAAATAAAAAACTCGGCCTTCAGTGATGCTGTGAAGGCCGAGCTATTTGTCTGCAGCGTATTGAACAACAAACACCCGAGCAAGCTAACAAGAGCGACGGCAGCAGTGTTTGAGCGATTGATCCTCTTTTAGAACGATGAGGATTTCTGCGCTCCATTCAATCATTTTGCCGCTGCGGGCGCCGCCTCTTCTTGCAGGTTGGGGCGCTCTTGGGCACGGATATCTGCTGTTAAAACCTTACCCGAGTCGGCGACGGTAATCTTCTTTAAGGCACCGCCCTTGTCCCCGTTGCGCAGCGGGCTAAAGTTAACGGTGACTTTGTCGCCTTTTTTAACGGCTGTGCGAGTCCAACCGCCAGCACGTACTAAATTGCCGGGGCTTGTCATTTCCATCAGCCAAAGGGTAGGGGGGCTCGCCTTCTTTGGTGACGCCGTAAATAAAGATGGCGACGTGTGGGTTGGTCCACTGAACCTCGCGCACTTCGCCAACAATCGTGACGCTAGTTGCGTGATCAAACATGGTAGTGGAGTGATGGGCAAAGGCGGTAGCGGCGAGCATGGTAGTTGATACGGCCGCCACGCAGGTGAGTACTTTTTTAAGAAGGTGATTCATTTTATTTTCCTTAAGGTGTCACGCTGAATTTAAATTGGTGAGCGTTAAATTCAGCTAAGAGCTCTGTTTATTTTGGAGGAACGCGATTGCCACCGACGTCGTGCTTAATTGGTACAAAAATATCGTTGCCGTATTTGTCTTTACCGGGTGCGTGATAGCCTTCCAGACACACGCCTTCAACGATGTCGTACTTGCGTGCGCGCTGTCTAAAAAAGATCCGCGTTGTCTTCCAGGGTGCTGTCAATATTTTTGGTGCAATCACTTCGATCTCATCGTGCATCA
>JBAWWV010000551.1:0-2119 GCA_037146575.1 Alcaligenaceae bacterium
CCGTCCGACACATTCTTTTTAACCTTTTTGCGAACGCGAGCTGCGCCGCCGGCAGAAGCTTTAGCCATCTTCTAATCCTTATTATTTCTTCAAACTTGCAGCAGCGCGACGCGGGCCCTTGCGGGTGCGAGCGTTGGTGCGAGTGCGTTGACCGCGCACGGGCAAGCCGCGCTTGTGGCGCATGCCACGATAAGTACCCAGATCGATCAATCGCTTGATCGAGAGCTGCACTTCGCGACGCAGATCGCCCTCAACCGAAAACACACCTACGTGTTCGCGGATGCGCTCGAGTTCTGCGTCGTTGAGATCCTTGACCTTTTTCGACAAGGGGACGCCAGCCGCTTCGCAAATTTTGCGAGCACGCGTGCGACCAATGCCAAAAATGGCGGTCAAACCAATTTCTGCGTGCTGATGCGGCGGAATGTTGATGCCAGCAATACGAGCCATGACTGTTCCTTGATGTATTAACCTTGACGCTGCTTGTGACGCGGCTCAATGCAGATTACCCGCACTACGCCGTGACGTTTAATAATTTTGCAGTTGCGGCAGATCCGCTTAACCGATGCCATTACTTTCATGGTTGCTTCCTGTTAATTTACGTAACCCAGCCGCTTATTTAGAGCGGAAAACGATTCTAGCGCGCGTTAAGTCATAGGGGGTGAGTTCCACTGTGACTTTATCGCCCGGCAAAATCCGGATGTAGTGCATTCGCATCTTGCCTGAAATGTGCCCCAGTACCACATGGCCATTTTCTAACTTGACACGAAACGTTGCATTGGGAAGATTCTCTAGAATCTCTCCTTGCATTTGAATGACGTCGTCCTTTGACATTACTCTCGCTTATCTCATTGGTAGATTCGCGCCCTTGAAGTTAGACTTCTTGAGCAGTGAATCGTACTGGTGTGACATCATGTAGGCTTGCACCTGTGCCATGAAATCCATCGTAACTACAACAATAATCAGCAAAGAGGTGCCACCAAAGTAAAACGGCACATTCCAACGCATGACCAAGAACTCTGGCAACAAGCACACCACTGTGATGTACAGTGCGCCAGCTAAGGTCAAGCGCATCAAAATCTTGTCAATGAAGCGTGCTGTTTGTTCGCCAGGTCGAATGCCAGGTACAAATGCGCCACTTTTCTTTAAATTGTCTGCAGTCTCACGGCTGTTAAACACCAGCGCTGTATAAAAGAAACAGAAGAAAATAATCGCTGTCGCATAAAGCGTGATGTACAGAGGCTGACGTGGCGCCAACGCCGCGGCGACATCACCGAGCCAACGCATTCCCTCTGTATTCGAAAACCAACTGGTGATCGTTGCTGGAAACAAAATAAGCAAAAATTGGAGGAATGACACCCGCCATGTTCAGCTTCAGGGGCAGGTGTGATGTTTGACCACCGTACACCTTATTGCCAACCTGGCGCTTCGCATAATTAACCGTAATCTTGCGCTGGCCTCTTTCAACCAACACAACAAAGCCCGTTACCAACACGACCAACGCGACAATGAACAGCGCTGACAGAGCGGACATCGCATTAGTGCGTACTAAGTCTAATAATCCGGCCAAAGCGCTTGGCAACCCAGCGACGATACCTGCGAAAATCAAAATCGAGATTCCGTTACCCAGACCACGCTCGGTGATCTGCTCACCGAGCCACATCACAAACATGGTGCCGGTAACTAAGGTCACGATTGTTGTGACACGAAACAACATCCCTGGATCGATGACAAGACCAGGCTGTGATTCAAGCGCCACTGAAATACCGACGGCCTGAACCAAGGCGAGCCCGACCGTACCATAACGGGTGTACTGTGTAATCTTTCGACGACCCGCTTCGCCGTCTTTCTTGATCGCTTCTAGTGTTGGCACAACCACTGACATCAACTGCATGATGATCGATGCAGAGATGTAGGGCATGATCCCCAACGCAAAGATAGAAAAGCGCGACAACGCACCACCCGAGAACATATTAAACAGACCGAGAATCCCGCCTTCATTCTGGCGAAACAGGTCTGCTAACGCGTCGGGGTTGATACCGGGCACCGGAATATGCGTGCCTAAACGATATACCACCAAGGCAAGAACGAGAAACACGAGACGGCGCTTTAGATCGCCGTA
>JBAWWV010000552.1:0-2085 GCA_037146575.1 Alcaligenaceae bacterium
CTTATTATGACGGTCAATGCGGGTGCAATCCCCGCAGAGCACTGGACGCAAGATGTTGAGGTGGGCGGCGGGAGGCTGTTGGGCGAGGGCTGCCATTTTGTAGACTTACTGCGTTTTCTAGCACAGTCCTCAATTGCCACCTGGCATTGCACCCGGATGCAAGCCAATACGCCTGACACGTTCACGATTGAGCTTAAGTTTCTGGATGGTTCAATCGGTACGATCCACTACTTTGCCAACGGTAGTAAAGCGTTTTCAAAAGAACGGCTTGATGTATTTGCGGCTGGCCGAGTGCTGCAATTAGATAACTTTCGCAAACTAGTTGGTTATGGTTGGCCCGGCTTTAAGTCAATGAACTTGTGGCGGCAAGACAAAGGCCAGCAGGCTTGTGCAAAAGCATTTGTTGAGGCGATTGCATATGGGCGACCTTCGCCGATTGATTCAGCTGAGCTTTTTGAGGTTAGTCGGGTCGTGCTTGACCTTGCGCAGGTGTAGTCACTTTGTTCAAGACCTTAGGCCTGTACTGGCACACACTACGCTACCTTAAGCCAGTGCAAATTTATGGTCGCTTGTGGTTTAGGCTCCGGCAGCCGCAGCCTGACCTCAGCCCAGCCCCTTCATTGCGTGTACCGACCGGGCAATGGGTGGCTGGTGCAGCCCGAGCGCAAAGCCTAACTAGCGCTGACACCTTTTTCTTTTTGAACCAAGTAGGGTCGTTAGCAGAGTTAGGCTGGGATGCCCAAGCGGTTGAAAAGCTTTGGCGGTATAACCAGCACTATTTTGATGATCTCAATGCCGAGGGGGCGGTTCAGCGCTCTGAGTGGCATCTTGCGCTCATACAAAACTGGCTTCAACATAACCATGCAGGTCAGGGTACGGGTTGGGAGCCTTACCCAGCATCCCTCAGAATCGTGAACTGGTTGAAATGGACCTCAGCCGGCAACACGCTACCAGACCAAGCGTTGCACAGCCTGGCTGTGCAGGCTCGGTGGTTAACTAAACGCCTTGAACGGCATCTACTAGGCAATCACTACTTCGCGAACGCTAAGGCGCTGGTATTTGCGGGCTTGATGTTTGAAGGTGCGGAGGCACAAGCTTGGCTTAAAAAAGGTCTGGCCATTATTGCGCATCAATTGCCCGAGCAGGTGCTGTCAGATGGGGGTAACTTTGAACGCAGCCCCATGTACCACTCGATCTTTTTCGAAGACCTGCTAGATCTGATCAATGCTGCGCGGGCCTGGCCTGGCCTAATTGCGAACAGTACGATTGCAGGCTGGCAAGACGTTGCTACAAGGATGGCAGCTTGGCTCATGGGGATGACGCACCCTGATGGGCAAATTGCCCTGTTCAATGATGCGGCTTTTGGGGTGACACCACCCCCCGCAGCCTTGAGTGCCTATGCCTGCCGCCTGGATCTAGCAGTTGTTGCGCCGGCTGAGCCAGTGGTTGACAAGGTGGCACTTGAACAGTGGCAAGACAGTGGATATATACGGCTCACTGCTGCGAATGCCGTCGCGCTTTTAGATGTAGCGCCAATTGGCCCAGACTATTTACCCAGTCATGCAAATGCTGACACTTTATCGTTCGAATTATCTTTGTTTGGTCAGCGGGTTATCGTAAATGGAGGAACCTCGCGCTACGGAAGTGGGCCAGAGCGGCTTCGAGAGCGTCAAACTGCGGCACATAGCACTGTAGAAATTGATGGCCACAGCTCGTCTGAAGTCTGGGGTGGGTTTCGCGTGGCACGAAGGGCTTACCCCTTGGCATTGTCCATCAGTCAACAGACAGAGCAGGTAACGGTGGCATGCTCACACACCGGCTATCAACACTTGTCTGGTCGGGCAGTTCATCGACGACAATGGGCTTTCACCGCAACTAGCTTGACCGTGACCGATTGCGTATCAGGTCGTTTCAACGTGGCAATCGCTAGGTACCTGTTTCATCCAGACCTTAAGTTAACTGTAATATCACCAACGGTTGTGCAGATAAACGTTTCGAATGCGAAAATAGCGCAGCTAACAATTTTGGCGGGTACAGGCCGCTTGGTTGTTGGGCAACATTCTGCTGAGTTCGGTCGGGTTAAGC
>JBAWWV010000553.1:0-2080 GCA_037146575.1 Alcaligenaceae bacterium
CGTATAGCCATCAGCGGCTGCACCTGCAACCGCAGTGGCTGCGATCGCCCCACTCGCCCCAGGCTTATTCTCGACCACAACTTGTTGGCCAAACACATCAGACAAACCACGCGCGGCAACACGCGCGTAAAGATCGGTTGGCCCACCGGGTACAAAGCCGACAACGATTTTGATTGGACGATCGGGATAACTTGCCGAGTCGCGCGCTTGAGCAAACGCACTACCCACTGAGCACAGCATCACAAAAAAAATCACGCCCTTAACAGCGAGTGCCGTTTGAAGCGTGAAGTTTTTAATTCCTGTTGCATAAGTTGTATGCATCATTATTCGCTAACCGCCTTCAATTCTAGGTATAAAAAATACCTCAGAGCCTGGCTTGACGGGTTGGGTGTAATCCACCTCGTGAATCACACCATCAATCGCGATTGAGGTTTCTTCTTCGAGTGTCTCGCCCAAACCAGGAAACAAATCATTCATGGCGCGTATCACGCCACGAATGTTTTTTGCCTGAACCTCAAACTCTCTGATGCTATCGGTGTAACGCCTGCTAAAGCCGGCGGTGAACGTCACCTTAACGGCTTTAACAGGGGTCGCTGCAACTTCAGCCTGCATCAATCGCGGCCAACACTCTGGGTGGCGACATTGGCAGCTCAGTCATGCGTCGACCGATCGCATTCTCGATAGCGTTTGCGATCGCTGCCATCGGAGGAACGATGTTGGCTTCGCCCACACCTTTCACACCGAAGGGATGGCTTGGATTAGGCACTTCAACCAAGACGGCTTCGATCATTGGCAAGTCTGAGGCAACCGGAATACGGTAGTCTAAGAAACCTGCATTTGAAAGGCGGCCTTTGCTGTCGTAGATGTATTCTTCGTTCAAAGCCCAACCGATGCCTTGCACAACACCACCGACGATCTGACCCGCGCAATAGTCGCGATGAATGGCGCGACCAACGTCTTGAGCAGCAACAAACTGCAGAATCTTGACAGCACCGGTTTCGGGATCAACCTCAACGTCGACAAACTGTGTCGAGAAGCCTGGAGCCTGACCACCCGCATTGGTTGACGCTTCGTAACCAATCGGGCCACCCGTCACTGCACGCTTGCCGGCAATGGCCTTCAGCGAGAGCGGCTCAAAATTGCCGACGCTCTTGTCAACAGGCTTGGCATAGCCATCGGACCACACAACGTTTTTAATGTCGGTATCCCACATCAACGATGCACGCAGACGCAAGTCTTCGATCACTTTATTGCAGGCCTCAACGACCGCAATACCTGTTGCGTACGTGACGCGCGAACCGCCCGTGACATGGTTGTAGCCAATCGATGCCGTGTCGGCAACCGTTGAGCGCACTGACTCGTAAGGTACGCCCAGTGTCTCAGCTGCCATCAAGGCCATCGAAGCACGTGAGCCACCGACGTCCATACTGCCCGTCGCGATCACAACGGTGCCGTCTTCGTTAATGTGCACAGAGGCCGTTGATTCACCGCCACCGTTAAACCAGAAACCTGAGGCCACACCACGACCTTGGTTTTTACCCAAGGGCTTCTTGTACTGAGGATGATCTAACAAAGCCTGAATCGTTTCGGCATAGCCATCATGCGAGTGCTTAGGACCCCAAGCCGTTGGTGAACCCGCTTTCACGGCATTCTTCAAACGCATCTTGAGTGGATCCATACCAATCTTCTTGGCCAAAATATCTAAGACGCTTTCAACCGCAAAAGCAGAGATTGGCGAACCTGGCGCACGGTAGGCCGCTGATTTTGGACGATTACTGACCACATCAAAACCCACCGACTTAACGTTAGGGATGATGTAAGGTGCAAACGCGCACATGGTGGCGTTCATCACAGGCGAACCTGGAAACGCACCCGCTTGAAACTTAAACAAGCCTTCAGCGGCGACGAGCGTGCCGTCTTTTTTAACACCAATCTTGACAGTCATCGACGAACCAGAGGTTGGGCCCGTTGACTTGAACACGTCTTCACGGCTCATCATAATCTTGACTGGATGGCCTGTTTTGCGCGACAGCAATACAGCCATCGGCTCAACATACACAACCGTCTTACCACCAAAGCC
>JBAWWV010000554.1:0-2077 GCA_037146575.1 Alcaligenaceae bacterium
GCAGGTCAACTGATTATCGAGGCGACCGATGCGGCGCACTCACCGTGGGTCATTATCCCGAGTGCAGATCCACAGTTGCGTACGGTGCGTACCGCTCAGGCAATCTTGCAGGCGCTAAAGACCACCGCGCCGAAAGTGCCCAAGTTCCATGATCCCGCGCGTCAGTCGTCGTTCCAGTCCGTCGTGTATCCCGCGGTACAGCTGCAACCAGCGCTG
The DNA here is from genome assembly GCA_037146575.1 of Alcaligenaceae bacterium. Classification (GTDB taxonomy): domain Bacteria; phylum Pseudomonadota; class Gammaproteobacteria; order Burkholderiales; family Burkholderiaceae_B; genus Zwartia. The sequence goes on from JBAWWV010000554.1 coordinate 217, forward strand.
ACGCTGAGTAAAGAGGAGTACGAAACACAAATTTTGCAGTTGCAAAATCGTTTGGCGCTTGCCGTGCGTAGTAAGGCGTTTAAAAAACAAGCGCTTGCTTTAGTGTTTGAAGGCGCAGACGCCGCAGGAAAAGGCGGTGCGATTCGACGCGTGACGCGTGCGATTGATGCGCGTCAGTTTGATGTGATGCCGGTTTCAGCACCGACGCCCGCTGAGATGTCGCGGCCCTACCTCTGGCGCTTTTGGGGGCATGTGCCACGTCGTGGACGTGTTGCAATTTTTGATCGCTCTTGGTACGGACGCGTCTTAGTTGAGCGGGTTGAAAAGCTGGTGTCGCGGGCAAGTTGGGTGCGCGCCTATGATGAAATTAATGATTTTGAAAAACAGATGGTCGAGCAAAACACGATTGTGTTGAAATTCTGGTTGGATGTGACGCCCGATGAGCAGCTTAAGCGTTTTAAAGAGCGCACGCATTCGCCTTTCAAGCAATTTAAAATTACTGATGATGATTGGCGCAATCGACGCAAGGCAAAGGCCTACGCAACAGCAGCCAAAGAGATGTTTGCACACACAAACACGCTTGAGGCACCGTGGCATGTTTTGCCCGCAAACGACAAGCACTATGCGCGTGTTGAAGTTCTTAAATGTATTGTGAAGGCACTTGAAGATGCTCAACGCTGAATGCACGCTTTGCCAAACCGTGGGTGGTCCCGTTCTGTGGCAGAACACACAACTGCGTGTGATTGATGCAGCCGACGCCTTGTATCCAGGATTTACGCGGGTGATTTGGACCGCGCATGTTGTTGAGATGACTGACCTGAGCGCAGTCGAACAAGCAGAACTGATGCGTGTGGTGTTTCTGGTTGAGCAGGTACAACGTGCCGAGCTCAAGCCCGACAAGATTAATCTGGCTGCCTTTGGCAACGTGGTGCCGCACCTGCACTGGCATGTGATTCCGCGCTGGCAAGATGACGCACATTTTCCGCAACCCGTGTGGGCTGCGTTACCGCAAGCGACGGCTGCGGCGCGCGCGACACAAGAGGCGCGACGTGCCAGTACGCAGCAGCGCCTGGGTGCCTACCATCAGGCCCTTGTGTCACGACTTGAGTCATTGAAGCGTTGATGCGTTCAAATCTTTTGACGCACAGTGAGTTGTCGACCCACATTGCGCCGTTAGCACCCGCATGGCAAAAGGTGTTGCGTGCGCCTGAGGTCAAAGAGGCGCTTGAAGCGTTGTCTGCGATGCTCAAGCAACGGCTAAAAAGCAAAGCGATCATTTATCCGACCCAACCGTTTCGGGCGCTTGAAGCGCTAAGCCCCAGCGACGTTCGCGTCGTGATTCTTGGGCAAGATCCGTATCACGGCCCGGGGCAGGCGCAAGGGTTGGCGTTCTCGGTGCCCAACGGCGTGGCGCGACCACCTAGTTTGCGCAATATTCTTGCTGAGATTGAGCGTGAGTATCCGGATGACGCATCGCAGTTGATGCTCAAGCCCAACGCCGACAACAATGATTTGGCGCGCTGGGCACAACAAGGGGTGTTGTTGCTAAACACTGCCCTCACGGTTGAAGACGGTGCGCCCGCTTCGCATGCTGCCAAAGGTTGGGAGACGGTGACCGATGCCCTGATTCGTTGTGTGGCACAAGATCAAAAACCTAAGGTGTTTATGCTGTGGGGCGCCCACGCGCAAGCTAAACAAAGCTTGCTCGCAAATGAGCCTCAGCACTTGATTTTGAGCTGCAATCACCCCTCGCCACTTTCCGCTCGACGGGGGGCGAATCCCTTTATCGGCTGCGGCCACTTTAACGCGGCAAATGCGTGGTTATTACAACGAAACTTGCAAGTAATTGACTGGAAAGCAT
>JBAWWV010000555.1:0-2070 GCA_037146575.1 Alcaligenaceae bacterium
ATTACGGGCTAAAAGTCTTTGTGCCTAGATTATTTATTCATGTGGGCACGGGTCACCCACCCGCAACAGCGATTCAGAACTTTGCGCGGCAAATCGCACGTATTAAAAAGGGTGTGCAACCCCCTGTGATGACTGTTGGTAATTTGGATAGTGCGCGTGATTTTATCGACGTACGTGACGGTGTTGCTGCGATGATGCGCATCATAGAAAGCGATCTGATTGGGCAACCCATCAATGTCGCGACGGGTAAAGCGCATTCTATACAAGAAGCGCTTGATACCTTGATCAAAATTGCGGGTGTAGCCGTTGATGTGCAGCAAAGCAAGGTCTTGCTCAGGCCGTCGGATGAAGAAATCTTGTTGGGCAATAACACACAGCTGTTGAACTTAGGCTGGACACAGCAATATTCTTTTGAAGACACCTTGAATGCAGTGTTTGCCGATTGGATGGCGCGCGTTTAGGTTCTCTCTGGCGCCTTTTGAAGATCCGTTGCTTCACTCAGGATTTGCTAGGGCTGAGCAGTCTTTGAAAAATTGTTGTCTGTTCGATTTTGTTGATCGGACCAAGTGGTCTAAAAAAATCTCGTGCGCAGCAATGGCCAAGACTGTAACTCAACGTAAAAAATAGAAAACAACCGGTCGCAAACAGCAAAGTAATTGCCTTTGCAATATTGCTCACAGCCGTTTGCATTGTTTGCTCTTGTTTTGACTTGTCTCGCAATACCAATAAAAGCATGAGTATCGATAGGGTGACGTGCATTGAAATCCACCTGCCCCAATCGATCGCAAAAAGAAACAGCGGCAGTGAAAAACAGATTAGACCAACCATACAAACTAGCCATTGAGATGGCTTGGCGGGCTTGACTGTTGGGCTTCGAATCACCAAATAGACTGGCAATAAAATAATGACAAAGATCAAACACAGATTTAAGAACGCAACGGTGTCAAATTGATTGAAATACTCTCTCGTCAAAAACAGGGCATCTTGAGTACCCGAGCTTAAAATGCCGATGCAAACTTCGGGCAGAGCCGCTAGCGCTAATAACTGCTTGCATGAAGCGATAGGGTCGACCGTTTTGAAGTAGACGAAGGTGAGCGCGGTCGCGATGAACGAACAGGCTGGGATTGCACACGTTAATTTTTTATAAGCCTTGCTGTTCATTAACCATGCGGCCACGCAGAAGTAAGGCGAATAGAAAAAAAAGGCTTCGTGTACCAGCGTCAAACAAAAATAAACGGCACTAAACAGTAGAGTATTAGTGGTTGAATTTTTATTTTTGATGCATAGCCTTAGCCAAAGCATGAAGGTTAAAAATAAAAGAACTTCTTTTCGCCCCACTGCCATACCGTCGTAATAGGTAAAAAGCAGAAAGAACCCGGGTGAAAAGCAGGCGACAACATACCAAAAGGTAAGCGCCTTGGTACGCACAGTCTCTAAAAATAAACCGATCAGGCCTACGAGGGTCAGCAATTGAATGCTGAGCACCAGCCAGTTCAATTTAACAGTCAGTACTCGACTGATAAACAAAATAATCGTTCCCGAGAGGCCGCGTCGTGTTGGCCCGGTATCGTAATTAATCAGCCAGTCACCAATCGCCCAGCCGCTCCATGTTTCGGCAAGCAGACTTGACACACGCACATACTGAACGATTGAGAACAGACAAAGAAGAATGAGAAGGGGCAGATAAAGCTTAGCTAACACCCGGTCGATGGCGAGGGTGCTCGATGACTCTGTGCGACTGGATACTTTGAGATCGGACATGAAGAGTCTGAATACCCCAAAATCTTGATTTTAAACGCTTAGTCAGGGTCGACGGTTTTATTTGGCGTTGAGACCAAGTGGCCGAGCAGTGAGTTAGGTGCTGTTCAGCGTGCTTTAGCCAAGCTACCAAGAGGCAGCTTAAGGCGCGTAGGCTTGCTTAACAACTCAATCAATACCATTGCGCGTGACTCACCATCGTCCATTTCAAAAATTGCTTCGATGCCAGCGAAAGGCCCTTCGGTAATCAGCAAGTGGTCACCCGCCTGATAGATTTTGTCGGGTTCGAGCTCGATTTGTTTAGTGTGTTGT
>JBAWWV010000556.1:0-2069 GCA_037146575.1 Alcaligenaceae bacterium
CATGCGTGCCATGGCTAAAGTTCAAGCGAAACACATCCACACCCGCATCAAACAAACGTCGAATCATGTCAGGCTCGCTGCTGGCTGGGCCCAGAGTCGCTACAATTTTGGTATTGCGGTTGCGGTGCGAGATCGCATCGAGTTTCATGTTGACTTGAACCTTATCGGAATAAATTGAGGCACTGTTAAGACGACCTTCCGGCACCACTCATACTAAATTCAAACACTCTTTAAACTCAAGTTAAGCGCTTTTTGAACTCAGTTTTGAAGTCAAGTCAGACGCTCTTTGAACTAAATTCAGGCACTATTACGTATAGTCACTAGATTACCTGATTCACTCACCTTATCTTCGGAGTTTTTGAATGTCTACTGTTTCTTTAACACCACATGCTGCGCTGCGCATTGATGGAGCTCGCCTCTGGAACAGTTTGATGGAGTTAGCGCAGATCGGCGCAACAAAAAAAGGCGGGGTGTGCCGCTTGGCACTCACCGACCTTGATCGTCAGGGACGCGATTTTTTTGTCGCTCAGGCCAAAGCCGCGGGCTGTTCAATTCGCATAGATTGCGTCGGTAATATCTTTGCCCGTCGCGCGGGGCTTGATAACACTTTGCCTGCGGTCATGACAGGAAGCCATATCGACACACAGCCCACCGGCGGCAAGTTTGACGGTAATTACGGGGTGTTAGCGGGCCTTGAGGTGTTCAAAACACTCAACGATGCGAGCGTCACCACCGCAGCCCCACTTGAAGTTGTGGTTTGGACCAATGAGGAGGGCTCACGCTTTGTGCCGGTCATGATGGGATCGGGTGCCTTTATTGGCGAGTTCGACACCGACTTTATTCTGGCGCAAAAGGATCGAGACGGCATCACCGTTGGGCAGGCGCTGAACTCGATCGGTTATGCCGGCAAAGACCAAATCAGCTCCAAAGGGATTGGGGCCTACTTTGAGGCGCATATTGAGCAAGGCCCCGTGCTTGAAGCTCACGACATCACCATTGGTGTGGTCACTGGTGCGCTGGGGCAACGCTGGTTTGATGTGGTGATCACAGGCTCTGAAGCCCACGCGGGGCCCACCCCTATGCCCTTGCGTCACGACGCCTTGCTGGCTGCGTCACATATGGTGCAACTGATTAACGAACTTGCGCTTGACCATGCTCCGCATGCACGCGGCACAGTTGGCATGCTTGAGGTCTACCCAAATTCGCGTAACGTCATCCCTGGCTCGGTCAAAATGTCAGTCGACCTGCGGGCAGACTCAGATGCGACATTAACTGCGATGGTCGACAAGCTCAATGCTCGGGCGCAGGCGATTGCCAAGCAGGGCAAGGTCAGCATCGCGTTGACGCAAGTGGTGTATTTTCCGCCTGCGGCCTTTGCCCAAGAGTTAGTGCAAGCCGTGCGCTCAGGCGCGCACACCATTGGGCTCTCAGAAATGGATGTGGTGAGTGGCGCGGGTCACGACGCCGTTTATATGGCACGCGTGGCCCCCACTGCGATGATTTTTGTGCCGTGCAAAGACGGCATCAGTCACAACGAAATCGAAGACGCTAAGTCCGAGCATCTTGAGGCCGGCTGCAACGTGTTGCTGCACGCCATGCTGGCCTGCGCGAAGCAGCCATGAAAATCCTGGTGGCACGTCTCAATCACGAAACCAATACGTTTTCGCCGGTACCAACGCCACTCTCGTCGTTTGGGGATCACGGCCCAACCTATGGCGACGAGGCCTACGCGGCCTCTAAAGGTACGCGTACCGGCATTGCGGCCTACATCGATCTGCTTGAACAAGCTGGCCATCAGGTTGTTGTGGCCTGTAGTGCCACCGCCAACCCAAGCGGTCGCGTGGCTGCACAGGCTTACACCCATTTGTCTGACGTGATTGTGGCGGCGGCGCTTGGCTGCGATGCGATCGCGCTCGACCTGCATGGTGCCATGGTCGCCGAAAACTCGGACGATGGCGAGGGTGATCTGCTAGAGCGCTTGCGTGCAGCATTACCTAAGGCCCCCATCGCGGTCGCCTTTGATTTGCACGGCAAAATCACTGATACAACGATGGCAACCAGTGACATCG
>JBAWWV010000557.1:0-2068 GCA_037146575.1 Alcaligenaceae bacterium
CCCCCTGTCTGGTGGCTGGGGTTGGACTATTTTTGGTTTAATTTGGGGGCTTGCTGTGCTTGGGGTAAGTTTCAAGGCGCTCGGTTTACTAAATCGCCCTTGGCTGTCGAACAGTTTTTATTTGGCGATGGGCTGGTTGGTCGTGATTGCTGTGATTCCACTGACTCAAAGAATGGCGCCTCAGGGGCTAATGTTGCTTGTTGGCGGTGGTTTAGCGTATACCGCAGGGATCTTGTTTTTTAGTCTAGATTCGCGTTGGAAATATGCTCACACGATTTGGCATGGCTTCGTCGTGGTGGGCTCTGGGTGCCACCTCTTTGCTGCTCTGAACTATGCGGGTCCCTATATGGGCTAGGCAGGGCGCAATTCGATTGTTTTCAGTGAATTTGATAAAAAAATTGATAAAATTCAAACAAGCGCGCATCTTGCGCTTTAGGTGCTCTCAGGGCACTTATCCAATGAATAATGTCCCGATTGAGGTGTTGAATGAAGAAAAAAATTCTACTGGCGGCAACAGCAATGTCTTTATGTTTTGCTTTGGGCGTAAGTTATGGCCAAGTCTCTCATGCGCAAAAAGCACTTGATCTTTTGAATCAAGCGCTCAAAGAGGCCATTCAATGCGGCGGTGGTGGCGCTACTGGTTCAGGCTGTACAGGTCCAAGGCTTGACGCGATTAATTCGATTAAAAACGCCATTGCTAGTATGCAAAAGGTAATCTAGAACTAAGCTGCGATGCGTTTAATCGTCATTTGCGGCCATGACCATGGCTGCTACGATCTTCTTTAGCATCGTTCTGGGCTTCTTTGCTCCCGGCATGTTCTTGTGAAGCTTCGCGTGAGGCACTTGGGTTTGCACGATCTTGCGAGGCGTCGTTATGCGCTTGTTGATGCATAGTGCTAGCTTGTTGCTTTTCTTGAGGCGTCGCATTTTTTTGAAACGCATTGTTGGCTTGCTGGCGTGATTTTTCAGCGTCCTGTTTGTCTTGCGGTGTTGCGTTTTTCTTCCAATCGTTCGCCGCGTTCTCTTGTTGCGCAATGCTAGGCGCCTGGGCGTAAGCAGGTGACTTCAAGGTTAGCCCTAAGATTTGACCTTCAGAGGCTAAAAGCACCGCCAGTGTCACTGCAATAAAAAAATAACGCATAGGTTGCTCGCTGATTGGTGACGACTCCTTATAGCACTCCCTCATGCCGTAATGCGCTTCGAGCCACTTATTTAGTTGTGACAGTGATTGGTGGATGAGGTAAGGTGCGTTTCAGGTATCTCTTTTGCAAGAATCAGTCCTTTTTTCTGTACCATCAGTCAACTGAACAATAACAATCTAGCAATATGCAAGATGCGCCTCGTGATAGCAGCTTTCCGCTTTGGCCCTTAATCGCCACACTCGCTACACAAAGTCTGGCGACGATGGCGGCGTATTCGTTTCCGGTCGTGGCGCCTGTGATTGCGCACGACCTCAAAGTGCCAGGCACCTTGGTGGGCTTTTTTATTTCAACCGTGTACGGCGTTGGGATTATTTCAGCGTTGCTGTCGCCTCGGTTTATCCATCGTTACGGCGCGGTAAGGGTTAGTCAGTTGGTCCTGCTTGCGACACTCGCCATGTTGTTGGCGTGTTCCTTAGGCAGTGTGCTGTCGGTGGTGCTTGGGGCGGCCCTGCTGGGGCTGGCTTATGGCGCCACGGCACCAGCCAGTGCCCACCTACTCGTGCCTCGTACGCCACCGCCTATCATGAACCTTGTGTTATCTCTCCGGCAGATTGGTGTGCCGCTTGGTGGAATATTGGCAGGACTTGTCATGGCGCCCTTAACCTTACATCTTGGTTGGCGCACGGCCTTGTTGTGTCAAACCATTCCAGTTGCGCTAGTTGTCTTGTTGCTACAGTTACGTCGCTCACGTTGGGACAGCGATCGTGACCCAAGTTGCAAGATCCTGAGTCAGGGGCTTTTGGCACCACTACAAATATTGCGTCATAGTATGGCGATACGACGACTTGCGCTTGCAAGCTTTGTGTATAGTGGTTTGCAACTTTGCTTCATCGCCTTTTTGACGGTTCATCTAACAAGTAAAGCGG
>JBAWWV010000558.1:0-2063 GCA_037146575.1 Alcaligenaceae bacterium
GCGTCTCGCTCAGCAAACCACTCCTTCTGATCTGGGAGACCTGTTTGCAAAAGGTCCTGCGGCGTTGAAGGCAATTAAGACGTTAGCTCAAGAGGTACAAAAACTAACACCACAGCAGCAGCAGAGTCTTCGCGCGCGTGGAATCTTGTGGGATGCTCAGAAGGTTATATATCTGCCACCGCTTGGTGCAAATGCGACGATCTACTGTGTGGGTCGCAACTATCAAGATCACGTTGCCGAGTCAGGCATGAAGCCGCCCAAAGTGCCTGCGATGTTTATCCGTACGCATCACAGTATGGTGGGCCATCGACAGGCTCTACTTAAGCCAAAGGCCTCTGATTGTTTTGATTGGGAGGTTGAGCTCGCTGTTGTCATCGGAAAAGAGTGCCGCGCCGTTTCAAAGAAAAATGCGCTCAGCGTTGTGGCGGGTTATACGATTCTGAATGATGGCAGTGTGCGTGACTATCAGTTCGCGGCACCCATGCCGACTGCCGGCAAGAATTTTTTTCGCTCAGGCTCATTGGGCCCCAGTATCACCACTGCAGATGAAATTGCTGATCCGCACGATTTGCGAGTTCGCACTCTGCTTAATCGAAAAGTTATGCAAGACGATCATACAAGTCACATGCTGTTCAACTTGAATGCAATCATCGCGCACATTTCAGAATTTACTCCTCTGTTTCCTGGCGATATTATTTCTAGCGGTACGCCGTCAGGGGTAGGCTTTGCTAGAAAACCGCCTAAGTTCATGTTTCCTGGCGATCGCTTGCGTATGGAAATCGATCACTTGGATCCTCTGGAAAATGTGGTTGAGGCTGAGGGCTAATAAGGTCAGGCAAGTTCTGGCTTTAATCAAGTGACCAGTCACTGCGAATGACTTAATCTTTGACCTCAACCAAAGGATTCATCATGCAAGATAAGTCTCGTATTCCGGTCATTGTTGGCGTTGGTCAAGTGACCGATACGACGTCTGCGCCTGCACTAGGTCGCTCCCCACTCCAGTTGATGCGAGAGGCCGCTGCGATTGCGGCTCGCGACAGTGGTGCGGGCGGAGCTCTGTTCAGTCGCCTTGATTCAATCACTGTGATTCGCCTCTTTGCTGACACGATGGCGCGCTTTATTTCGCCCTTCGGCAGATTGGTCAATCCCCCTTGGTCACTGGCTCAAAAGCTAGGCGCGACGCAGGCCACAGATTTAGTTTACCCACCCCATGGTGGCGACTCGCCTCAAGTGATGTTGGCGCGTGCCTGCGAGCGCATTGCCACTGGGCAATCACAGTGTGCGCTGATTGTGGGGGCCGAGGCGTTGCGTACCGAGTTAGCAGCTAGGCGTGCCGGGCTTGAGCTGCAATGGGGTGAAGAGGCGCCATCGCTTCCAAATGAACTTGAAGGTCCAAAGATTATGTACTCCTTAGCCGAGGAGCAGCACGGTATGCGTTCGGCGATCGCAATGTATGCCCTGATCGGTCAAGCAGTACGTCGTGCCGCGAACCAGACGGTAGGCCAATACCGCCAGGCCAGCGCAGAGTTGTTCGTACACTTTGCTAGTGTTGCAAAAGATAACCCGCTCGCTACCCGTCGAGAGGGTTATGGTGTTGAGGCAATACGCGCCGAGAGTGCCGAAAACAGATTCATCGGATTCCCTTACACCAAGCTCATGACGGCCAACGCCTTTATCGATCAGTCAGCAGCCGTCCTTGTGATGTCAGAGCAACGCGCCGACGAACTCGGTATCAGTCAGGCAAAGCGGGTCTATTTGCACGGCTCGGCGGCTGCACATGATCACTGGTACGTAAGTGAGCGGGCGCACCTCGAGCGTTCTTCGGCAATACGCTTGACTGCTGAATACGCCTTGGCTCAAGCCCATAAACGACTCGATGAAGTCGCGTTCTTCGATATCTATAGTTGCTTTCCATGCGCAGTACAGATTGCTTGCAGAGAGTTAGGGATACCGCTTGACGATCCGCGTGGCTTAACGATTACGGGCGGCTTGCCGTTTTTTGGTGGCCCGGGTAACAATTATGTCAGCCATGCCATTGCCGAGATGGTGCACAGGGTGCGAAG
>JBAWWV010000559.1:0-2049 GCA_037146575.1 Alcaligenaceae bacterium
CAATAGTGATGATCTATTTTTTTAGGATCAGTGAAAGCAAAAAGGTTTATGCAGTGAGTGCAGCAATGCCAGCAGAGGCAATCTCGGCATCTTCTGAAGATTTAACCCCGGACACACCTACCGCACCAATGACTTGCCCATCGATGACGATCGGCACACCGCCTTCGAGCATCCCTTGCAGCACTGGGGCCGACAAAAATGATGTGCGACCATTGTTAATGATGTCTTCGTAAACCTTGCTTTCGCGACGCGACAACGCAGAGGTGTGCGCTTTAGCAGGTGCAATATGCGCGGACATTGCGGGAGCACCATCCAGGCGTTGCAGCCCTAACAGGTGACCGCCGTCATCGACCACAGCAACCGTTACGGCCCAGTTGTTTTTATTCGCATGCGCCTTAGAGGCTGCCAAAATTTTAGAAACATCAGCATCGGTCAATACAGCTTTGGTTTTCACAGGGAGTCCTTAATTTGTTCAAGTGCAGAGGGATCTTCAATTGTAGTGAGATCGCCAGGATCGCGTCCTTCGCAAACCGCAACAATCGCACGACGCAGAACTTTACCAGACCGCGTTTTTGGTAGCGCAGTCACGAACCGTACTCTCGCGGGGCGAGCCACGGGGCCGAGCTGCTCGTCAACGAGGCGCATGATATCGCCTTCAAGTTTAAGCAACGCCTCGGGCGACGCAAACAAACTCGCATCTTTTAGCACTGCAAAACCAATCGCCACTTGCCCTTTGAGTTGATCGGCGATCCCTACCACGGCAGACTCAGCCACGGCAGCATGGCAGTTAATCGATTCTTCGATTTCTCGGGTACCCAGTCGATGTCCCGCTACATTAATCACATCGTCGGTACGGCCTAAGATAAACCAGTAACCATCCTCGTCGGTCAAGCCCCAATCAAAGGTTGAATACACTTGGCGACCGGGCACCGAGGAAAAATAAGTTTCGACAAACCGCGCGTCGTCGCCCCAGATCGTTGTCATCGCACCGGGCGGAAGCGGCGGCACAATCGCAACCACGCCTTTTTGATTGGGCCCGAGATCTTCGCCCGTTTGCTCGTTGAGCACGCGCACATCAAAACCATAGACCGGAAACGACGGGCTACCAAATTTGGTGGGCACGTCCGCAATACCAGGCTGCGCCGCCAAAATAGGCCAACCAGTTTCGGTTTGACAATAGTTATCGATAATGGGTCGACCCAAGCCCTCCGAGATCCATTGCGCGGTCGGCTCATCCAAAGGTTCACCGGCCAGATACAACGCGCGCAACGTTGATAGGTCATATTTTTTAAGCAACGCCGCGTCATGCTTTTTAAGCACGCGAATCGCAGTCGGCGCTGAGAACATGGTGTTCACTTTAAAGCGCTCAACCAGACTCCACAAAACACCGCCATCGGGACGTACCGGCGTGCCCTCGTACAAGATCGTGGTTTGCCCACCGATGAGCGGACCATAAACAATATACGAGTGCCCAACCACCCAGCCGATATCACTGGTACACAAATACGTATCACCTGGTCGGCCATTAAAGATACGCTGCATGGACGAGGCAAGCGCTACGGCATAGCCACCCGTGTCACGTTGCACACCTTTAGGCTTGCCGGTTGTCCCCGAGGTATACAGCACATAGCTAGGCGCCGACGATTCAAGCCACGTAACCGGCACGACGGCGCCTTCGTACTGAACCCGTAGACTCGCGTAATCAAGGTCACGGCCGGCTACAGGTTCGAACGCAAACAGGCCTCGGTTCACCACCAACACTTTTTCGGGTGGTCGTTGTGCAAGAGCAATCGCTTTATCGAGCAAGGGCTTGTAAGGTGTCACCTTGCCCCCGCGCGAACCAGCATCGGCGCAGACGATGACCTTAGGCGAGGCATCATCGATGCGTTGGGCCAAATTCACCGACGCAAAGCCCCCGAACACAACTGAATGAATCGCCCCTAACCGGGCACAGGCCAGCATCGCAAACACGGCCTCAGGCACCATGGGCATGTAAATGAGTACGCGATCGGCCTGCTCAACGCCTTGCGCCTGCAGCATGGCCGCGAC
>JBAWWV010000560.1:0-2045 GCA_037146575.1 Alcaligenaceae bacterium
GCAATACCTTGCGTTGCTCGACAATCGTTTGGATTGGATTGCGCGTGTTGAGCGCGCGATCGAGGGCTTTGACGCGGTGTTGTGCCCCACTGTGCCGATCGTTGCGCCTGAGATTGCCATGTTAGAGGCCTCTGATGAGGCTTTCTTTAAGGCGAATGGCCAGCTGCTGCGCAACACCTTTGCCTTTAACTTTCTAGATGGTTGCTCGTTTAGTTTGCCTTGTCATAGGGCGGATGAACAGGCGGTGGGCTTGATGCTGTCGTCAGTTGCTGGCGATGACGCTGCGCTCTCGGCCGTGGCCTTGGCCGTTGAGGCAGTCCTCGCATCGCGTTAATGCCCCCAGCCGATCCAATGTTCGATCTTTCAGCCGGTTTAAAACCGGCTGAAAACATCTGAAATAGATCGAAACAATTAGTCACCACTCCTCTACTTACACACCCTGTTCAATCGTTCTAATCTAGCCTCAGTCCAACAACAATGAGGAGTGGGCTCATGAGAACCTTGCGCAGTATGGTGATTGGGGTGTTTTGCTTACTGACAGGCTGCGTGGCCTATGGTCCTCAAGCGGGTGGGTATGGTTATGGTTATGGTTATGGTGCGGGTTATAGCTATGTGCCCACGTATCCCACCTATGTCGCCCCGGCCACCACAATCATTGTCCCGGTTGCACGGGCACCTCGGTATTACCGCCCGCACGGCCATCATCGCTGGCGCGGCTAGGCACTTCGGGCTACAAACCTGTAAAGTGTAGGGACTTGTCTAGTTTGGAGCTCGAATGAAAGTCCCGCAACGGCTGACGCCCCTTGTCGAAGAAGGATTGGTCGACGAAGTGCTAAGCCAGCTCATGAGCGGTAAAGAGGCCACCGTTTATGTGGTGCGTTGCGGCGACTCGGTGCGGTGTGCCAAAGTGTACAAAGACGCCAAACAACGTAGCTTCAAAAATGCGGTGTCGTACACCGAAGGCCGTAAAGTCAAAAATAGCCGTCAGGCGCGTGCCATGGAAAAAGGCACGCGTTACGGTCGACAAATGCAAGAAGAGGCTTGGCAAAACGCTGAGGTTGATGCGTTATTTCGCTTGGCAAATGCCGGGGTGCGGGTGCCTCAGCCGTATATCTGTACGGATGGTGTGCTGTTAATGGAGTTGGTCACCGATGCCGACGGAAACGTTGCCCCGCGACTCAATGATGTCGAGCTGACACCAGTCCTCGCGTTAGAGCATCATGCCTATTTAATTAACCAGGTCGTGCGGATGCTGTGCGCCGGAGTCATCCATGGCGACCTCTCTGAATACAACATTTTGATGGGAGTCACCGGTCCGGTCATTATCGATTTACCACAAGCTGTTGATGCGGCTGGCAATAACGAAGCGGCCGCAATGTTGTCGCGCGATGTACAAAATTTAGCCGTGTATTTTGGACAATTCGCACCAGAATTACTCTCGACGGCGTACGGTAAAGAGATCTGGCAACACTATGAGGCCGGAACCCTCACGGCAGACACCCCTTTGACGGGCGTTGTTGCGGCTGATACCACGCCTGTGGACATGGCTGGGCTCATGCAAGAGATCGAAGATACCCGGCGCGAAGAGCAAGAGCGCCAGCGGCGGTTACAAGAACGCGATTAAAGTATTTTGCTGTCACATGGCTATAATCGGGTGAAACAAGTCTAACCAATTGCCCATGATCATGACTGCACAATCTTCTCTCGCCTTTCACTCGACCAAGTCAACGAAGCCTATGCCTCAGGCCGAACGCGAAGCAATCGTCGCGAACCCTGGGTTCGGCAAGTACTTTACTGATCATATGGTGTCGATTGACTGGACCCTCGAACAAGGTTGGCACGACGCGGCACTCAAGCCTTATGGTCCGTTACTGCTTGATCCGGCTTCTTCAGTCTTGCATTACGCACAAGAGATTTTTGAGGGACTGAAGGCCTATCGTCACCCTGACGGTTCGATCTGGACTTTCCGGCCTGAGGCCAACGCCGCACGCATGCAGCGTTCGGCAACGCGCTTGGCATTGCCACCTTTGCCGACTGATTTATTT
>JBAWWV010000561.1:0-2045 GCA_037146575.1 Alcaligenaceae bacterium
ATTCCCGGTCGAGCCCCTCAAGCCTGGAATCTTCCAAAGGGTTGCCGATTTCAGGCGCGTTGCGCACACGCGGTGGCGGGGGTCTGTGATGAAGGTGTGCCACCGCTTGAGTCGCTGACGGTTGAACATGCGGTGCGTTGTTTTCGTCAACAAGAGTTGAACGGAGCGGCCAGTGTCTGAGTCAGCCTCTTTTATTCAAGCCTTAGGGTTGTATAAGACCTATGCCGTGCATTCTGGTTTGGGCGAGAAAGCGAAAAAGATACGGGCAGTTGACGGCGTCAACTTTGGGATTCGGCGCGGTGAGGTGTTTGCGTTAGTTGGCGAGTCGGGCTCGGGCAAGAGTACCGTTGGCAAACTGCTGCTGCGACTCGAAGAGGTTTCAAGTGGACGGGTACTGATAGATGGGACTGATCTTCTCTCGTTAGGAAAAAATGATTTGCGCGCGTTTAGGCGCAGGATGCAAATGATTTTTCAAGACCCCTTTGCCTCCTTGAACCCGCACATGCGGGTCAACGAGATGTTACATGAGGCTTTGGCGATTCATGGCTTGTTTAAGAGCGGCAATCAACGTAACGAACGCATCGCTGAGTTGCTTCAGTTGGTAGGTCTTGCCCCTGAATTTTCTAGCCGCTATCCGCATGAATTCTCGGGCGGGCAGAGGCAACGTATCAGTATCGCGCGCGCCCTAGCCGTTGAGCCTGAATTCATCGTGGCCGATGAGGCGGTATCGGCACTCGATGTGTCAAATCAAGCGCAGATTATTAATGTATTGATGGATTTAAAAACTGATTTTGGACTGACGATGCTGTTTATCAGTCACAACATGGCGGTAGTTCAAAATATCGCTGATACGGTCGCTGTGATGTATCTTGGCAAACTGATGGAGATCGCGCCCGCCAAAGAGTTATTTCGCACGCCCAAGCATCCTTATACGACCGCATTGCTCTCTGCGATTCCGGTGCCCGAGGTCGCCCGTGAACGCAAGCGTATTATTTTACAGGGGGATGTGCCTAGCCCTCTTGACCCGCCTTCTGGTTGCGTGTTTCGCACGCGTTGTTCACAAGCCAGTGAGCATTGTGCTCAGGTGGTGCCTGCGCTCACGCAGACCTCGCCCGGGCGTTGGGTAGCGTGTCATTTGCATCAGACGACTTTGACTGAGAGCCTCTAAGATGAAGCGTTATCTTCTCACTCGCCTGTTACAAATTATCCCGGTCATTGTGGTTGTCAGTTTTGCCGTATTTTCAATGACGCTTTTGGTCCCTGGTGATCCGACCATTACCGTGTTGGGTGAAATGTCGACGGCCGAGCAACGTGCTTCGTTACGCGAAACGATGGGCTTGGATTTACCAATCCCTGTGCAATATGGAAATTGGCTGCGTAGAACCTTGTCGGGTGATTTGGGTCGGGCGTTACGCAGTCAAGAACCCGTAATTGACATGTTGCGCCAACGGGTGCCGATTACCCTACAGTTAACCTTGATGTCGATTGCCCTCGCGATTTTGATTGGCGTGCCCTGCGGTATTCTTGCGGCACTCAAACGCAATACTTGGGTCGATACAGGGGTCAGTTTTTTTGCGTTGTCCAATATGGCTTTGCCGCATTTTTGGACAGGCATGCTTTTAATTATGCTGTTTTGTATTTATCTGGGCTGGTTGCCGCCGTCTGGTTACATTCCCTTTTTTGATGATCCGCTGCAAAGTTTAAAGCTCATGCTTTTGCCAAGCTTGACGGTTGGAGCCGGCTTGGCAGGCTTGGTGATGCGTCAGACGCGTGCCGCGATGCTAGAGGTGTTGTCGGCTGACTATATCCGCACCGCAAAGGCCAAAGGTGCCCGCGACCGGCGTGTCTTGTTGCATCATGCGCTTCCTAACGCCGCCATCCCTGTCGTGACTGTCGTGGGTCTTCAGGTAGGCGCACTAATGGGGGGAGCTGTGGTGACCGAAACGGTTTTTTCTTTGCCCGGCCTTGGCAGCATGATGGTAAATGGTATTTTTGAACGTGATTTTCCTTCTGTGCAAGGCGCCATTCTTGTCGTTGTACTCTGT
>JBAWWV010000562.1:0-2040 GCA_037146575.1 Alcaligenaceae bacterium
ACCGTCTTCTGAGACGAACTGACCGTTGATATAAAGCGACAGTTTTGGGTACATAGGGGTTCCAATACAACAAAAGTTTTAAAAAACGACTAAATAGTTAATATGACACATCTTGAGCTGGCTTGCACAAAAAAATTACATGGTATATACTAGATGACTTTCCTGCCTCTATGTATCAAAACATTGAGCGCAAGTTTGAAAGACGCAGTGATTAGTGAATCAGTGATTGGTAAATGTCAGTAGGCAAGTGCCAGTAGCAAAGTATGAGTACCAAGTATTAGTACCAAGTATTAGTACCAAGTGCACGTCGCAGTACCGGTAAAAATTTTATTAGCAGATTCAGCCTAGGGTGCCCTGTGGCACCTAACGGGACCAAAACTGATTAATTTGGTTGTCAACCTTCTGGGTTAGCAAAAAAGTTGATTAAGTTGGAACAGGAAAAATCATGATCCAAATGCAGACCACGCTCGACGTGGCCGATAACACCGGCGCACGGTCAGTCATGTGCATCAAGGTGCTCGGCGGCTCAAAGCGCCGTTATGCCTCAATCGGTGATGTTATCAAGGTCACCGTAAAAGACGCAGCCCCTCGTGGCCGCGTAAAAAAAGGCGAAATTTATAACGCAGTAGTCGTGCGCACAGCTAAAGGCGTTCGTCGTAAAGACGGCTCGCTGATTAAGTTCGGTGGCAACGCTGCTGTGCTGCTCAACGCCAAACTCGAGCCCATCGGCACGCGTATCTTCGGACCTGTCACACGCGAATTGCGCGGTGAAAAGTTCATGAAGATTGTGTCCCTGGCGCCCGAAGTCCTGTAAGGAGCCAAAATGAACAAAATCCGTAAAGGCGACGAAGTCGTCATCTTGACTGGTCGCGACAAAAAACGTCGTGGCACGGTGATTGATCGCGTTGATGCCGATCATGTGCTGGTTGAGGGTATCAACATGGTTAAAAAACATGTGCGCCCAAATCCAATGCAAGGCACGACTGGCGGCATCATTGAAAAGACGATGCCAATTCATATTTCGAACGTTGCGCTGTTTAACCCCGCCACCGGTAAAGGTGATCGCGTAGGGATTAAAGAAGTCGACGGTCGCAACGTGCGTATTTATCGTTCCAGCGGCGAGCCCGTTGGCGCGAAAGCATAAGGAGCGATCAAATGGCCCGTTTTCACGACCTCTACCAGAACACGATCGCACCAGCATTGCGCGAACAGTTCAAGTACCAAAGTCCGATGCAAGTGCCGCGTATCACCAAAATCACCCTGAACATGGGTGTGTCAGAAGCTGTTTCTGACAAGAAAGTGATCGAGCATGCAGTATCTGATTTGACAAAAATTGCAGGCCAAAAGCCAGTGATCACTAAAACCAAAAAGGCAATCGCGGGCTTCAAAATCCGTGAAGACTACCCAATTGGTTGCATGGTGACATTGCGCGGTCAGCGCATGTATGAATTTCTTGATCGTCTCGTTTCAGTGGCATTGCCACGCGTACGTGACTTTCGCGGAATTTCTGGACGTGCGTTTGACGGTCGCGGCAATTACAACATCGGGGTGAAAGAGCAAATCATTTTCCCTGAAATCGAATACGACAAAATCGACGTGTTGCGTGGGATGAATATCAGCATCACCACCACCGCCAAGACAGACGAAGAAGCCAAGGCGCTGTTGACAGCCTTTAGCTTCCCGTTCCGCAACTAAGGGGCGCAGACGTGGCTAAACTTTCAATGATCAATCGCGATGTCAAGCGCGTGAAAACAGCAGAGAAATTTGCTGCTAAACGTGCGGCCCTCAAAGCCGTCATCGATGATTCATCCAAATCCGACGAAGATCGTTACGAGGCACGGCTGAAATTACAGCAACTGCCACGCAACGCAAGCCCCACTCGTCAGCGTAACCGCTGCGCGATTACTGGCCGTTCACGCGGTGTGTTCCGCAAATTCGGCCTTGGCCGTATGAAACTACGCGAATTGGCTATGAAGGGTGAAATCCCCGGCATGACCAAAGCTAGCTGGTAGGAGAATAAAACATGAGCATGAGCGACCC
>JBAWWV010000563.1:0-2039 GCA_037146575.1 Alcaligenaceae bacterium
TGCATGAAGAGCGCATTAGGGGTGGCTTGCGCCATCATGTCTTGGTCGACACGCCAGTCTGCAAAGGCCTTGCGACGCTCTTCGTTTTCGGCCTCGTAGCCCATGCTAGTCCAGACATCGGTCGTGACGAGATGAGCGCCTTTGCAGGCTTCGTTAGGATCGGCGAACTCTTTGACCACACCGGGTTTGACTGAGGTCAAGCGGGCCGGGTCAAGTAGGTAGCCAGTTGGGGCAGACACATGAAGCGTAAAGCCTAGTAGTTCGGCTGCCTGAATCCAAGTGTAGGCCATGTTATTGGCGTCACCGACCCACGCGACGATTTTGCCGGTTAGGCTGCCGCGCGCCTCGATATAGGTAAAGACGTCAGCCAAAATCTGGCACGGATGAAACTCGTTGGTTAAACCATTGATGACCGGCACGCGCGAGTGCGCGGCAAAGGTGTCGAGGCGTGTTTGTTCAAAGGTTCGGATCATCACCAGATCGACCATGCGTGACACCACGCGGGCGGTGTCTTCAATGGGCTCAGAGCGACCTAATTGCGAGTCGGTCGTAGTGAGATGAATGACTGAACCCCCCATCTGATACATGCCCGCCTCGAAAGAGACTCGAGTCCGGGTGCTGGCCTTTTCAAACACCATCGCTAACGTACGATCGTGTAGTGGGCGATGTGGCTCGTAACGTTTGAATTTGTCTTTAATCAGCTTGGCGCGTTCAAGCACATAGAGAAGCTCGTCGGTGCTGAGGTCTTGCATTTGTAAAAAATGCCGAAGCGAGCCGGCGGTAGGTACGGCGTTTGACATGAGGGACTCGATAAAGTTGTCAGGCCTGAGCCGCACAACCTGACGCTCTGTTTGAGCGTCAGGTTGTGTCAGTGCAGGTTAGGCGTTTTCGGCGTTAACCGCCTTGATTAAGGGCACCAAAATCTTGACGATTTCGTCGGCCTCAGCGGCTGTCAGGATGAGTGGAGGTAACAGACGCACGACGCGGTCGCGCGTGACGTTAATCAGTAACCCCGCCTCAAGCGCGCGCGCGGTCAACACACCGCAGGGCTTTTCAAGCTCGACACCTAACATCAACCCTTGGCCGCGCACTTCACGCACGCCTGGTGTGCCTAACAACGCTTTGCCAAGCTCGGCCTTGAGGTACGCGCCGACAGTCGCTGCGTTTTCAAGAAGCTTGTCTTCTTCGAGGGTGCGTAAGGTAGCAATACCGGCAGCACTCACCAAGGGGCTGCCACCAAAGGTTGTGCCATGACTGCCGGGGCCCAGAACGCCTGCAGCAGGGCCACACGCGCCGATCGCACCAATTGGCACGCCGCCGCCCAGGCCTTTTGCAAAAACGACGACATCGGGCAGAATGTCGGCCCATTGGTGCGCCAACCACTTACCTGTGCGGCCAATGCCTGATTGCACTTCGTCAATCATCATGAGCCAGCCACGCTCGGTACAGAGCGCACGCAACGCTTTAAGCTTTTGTACGTCGATGGGGCGAATACCACCTTCACCTTGCAAGACCTCAAGCAGTACGGCAACCACGCGCGGCTCGGCATCACCAGCCGCCTTGATGGCGTCGATGTCGTTGTAAGCGACTTTGATAAAGCCACCTGGTAAAGGACCAAAACCCGTGCGCGCTTTCTCGCTGTCTGTTGCAGCAAGCGTGCCGATGGTGCGGCCGTGCCATGAGGACTCCATGGTGATGATGGTGGGCAGATCGTTGCCTTTTTTGTAGCCGTAATAGCGCGCCAGTTTGATAGCCGCTTCGTTGGCCTCGGCGCCACTGTTACCAAAAACGATCTCAGTCATGCCGGACATTTTTGTCATGCGTTGAGCGAGTTCTTCTTGCTCTGGGACTTCGTACAAGTTTGAGACGTGAATGACGCGCGCAGCCTGCTCGCTGATTGCAGCAACTAGCTTGGGGTGAGCATGCCCTAAGCATGACACGCCAATGCCCGCCATCGCGTCAAGATAGCGTCGACCCTTGGTATCCCATAGCCAAACGCCCTTACCATGAGTAAAGGCTACTGGAAGACGGGAATACGT
>JBAWWV010000564.1:0-2018 GCA_037146575.1 Alcaligenaceae bacterium
TTTACGGTCTGAGATCATGCCGGCATTGATGACTTCAACATTTGCATGGGTAGAATCGCAATTCAACACGCGCACCCGCACTTTGCCATCATCGATCAACAAATCATCCCCCGGCTTGAGCGCCGCAAAAATCTCAGGGTGCAAAAGCGGCACCCGTCCGTTTTCGCCCGGTGTCGGGTCTAGATCAAACCGCAGTTTTTGACCTGCTGCGAGAGACTGCTTACCCCCAACAATCTGGCCGACTCTTAACTTTGGCCCTTGCAAATCTAGCAAAATACCCACGGGCCGGCCAACATCGGCTTCGATCTGGCGAATCGCTTCATAGCGTAATTTATGATCCGCATGCGTGCCATGGCTAAAGTTCAAGCGAAACACATCCACACCCGCATCAAACAACCGACGAATCATGTCAGGCTCGCTGCTGGCAGGGCCCAGAGTCGCTACAATTTTGGTATTGCGGTTGCGGTGCGAGATCGCATCGAGTTTCATGTTTCGTTGAACCTTATCGGATTAAATTCAGGCACTATTACGTATAGTCGCTAGATTACCTGATTCACTCACATTATCTTCGGAGTTTTTGGATGTCTACTGTTTCTTTAACACCACACGCCGCGCTGCGCATTGATGGGGCTCGCCTCTGGAACAGTTTGATGGAGTTAGCGCAGATCGGCGCTACTAAAAAAGGCGGAGTATGCCGCTTGGCGCTCACAGATCTTGACCGTCAGGGGCGTGATTTTTTTGTGGCACAAGCCAAAGCGGCGGGCTGTTCAATTCGCGTTGACAGCGTCGGCAATATCTTTGCCCGTCGCGCCGGGCTCAACAACAACTTGCCTGCGGTCATGACAGGTAGCCATATCGACACACAGCCCACTGGCGGCAAGTTTGACGGTAATTACGGGGTGTTAGCAGGCCTTGAGGTGTTCAAAACACTAAACGATGCGGGCGTCACCACTGCAGCCCCCCTTGAAGTTGTGGTTTGGACCAACGAAGAAGGCTCGCGCTTTGTGCCGGTCATGATGGGTTCGGGTGCCTTTATTGGCGAATTCAAGACTGACTTTATTTTGGCGCAAAAAGATCGAGACGGCATCACCGTTGGGCAAGCCCTGAATTCGATCGGCTACGCTGGCAAAGATCAGGTCAGCCCAAAAGGGATTGGGGCCTACTTTGAAGCCCATATTGAACAAGGGCCCGTGCTTGAAGCCCACGACATCACCATTGGCGTGGTCACCGGCGCGCTTGGCCAACGCTGGTTTGATGTGGTGATCACAGGCTCTGAAGCCCATGCCGGACCAACCCCCATGTCCCTGCGTCATGATGCCTTACTGGCTGCCTCGCACATGGTGCAACTCATCAACGAGCTGGCGCTTGACCACGCCCCCAATGCACGCGGCACGGTCGGTATGCTTGATGTCTACCCAAATTCACGCAACGTCATCCCAGGCTCGGTCAAGATGTCAGTCGACCTTCGAGCAGACTCAGACGCAACCTTGACCGCGATGGTCGACAAGCTCAACGCTCGGGCTCAAGAGATTGCCAAACAGGGCAAGGTCAGTATCGCCATCACGCAAGTGGTGTATTTTCCGCCTGCGGCCTTTGCCAACGAATTGGTGCAAGCCGTGCGTTCAGGCGCACATACCATCGGGCTCTCAGAGATGGACGTGGTGAGCGGCGCAGGTCACGATGCCGTCTACATGGCGCGCGTAGCCCCCACTGCAATGATTTTTGTGCCGTGCAAAGACGGCATCAGTCACAACGAAATCGAAGATGCTAAGTCTGAGCATCTTGAGGCCGGTTGCAACGTGTTGTTGCACGCCATGCTTGCGTGTGCGAAACAGCCATGAAAATCCTGCTTGCGAGACTCAATCACGAGACCAATACGTTTTCTCCGGTCCCAACGCCACTCTCGTCATTTGGCGATCACGGCCCAACCTACGGCGGCGAGGCCTACACAGCCTCTAAAGGTACGCGTACCGGTATCGCTGCCTACATCGATCTGCTTGAACAGGCCGGCCATCAGG
>JBAWWV010000565.1:0-2016 GCA_037146575.1 Alcaligenaceae bacterium
TCATTGTGTCCTTTACGGCGGGCGGCACTACCGACATCATTGCGCGCAGTGTCGGTCAAAACCTTGCCGAAAAACTGAAGCAACCGTTTGTGGTCGAAAACAAACCAGGTTCTGGCGGCAATATTGGTAACGAGATTGCCGCACGCGCCCCGGCCGATGGCTACACCCTCACCATCGCTTCGGTCGGGCCGATTGCCATCAACCCAACGCTGTACAAAGACCTGCGCTACAACCCGTTAGTTGACTTGGTGCCCGTCGTGCTAATCGCCGACGTGCCCAATGTGCTGGTGGTCAGCCCCAATTTGCCGGTCAACACCTTTCCAGAGTTTGTCGCTTACGCCAAAGCTAAACAGGCCGGCACGCTAAATTACTCTTCGACCGGTACGGGTACCTCTTCGCACCTGTCGAGCTTTATGTTGATGGAGGCCCTAGGGGTCAGCGCACAGCATATTCCATATAAAGGTGCTGAAGCGCTCAACGATTTAATCGCGGGCCGCATCGACTTTATGTTTGCGACAATCCCCTCGGTGATCGGGCAAATTAAGGGCGGCAAGCTGCGCGCCATCGCCGTCAGTAGCCCCAAGCCTTCGCGCTCGTTACCCGGCGTACCCACCGTTGCTGAAAATGGCTTTCCAGACTTTTCGGCCGGCTCTTGGTTTGGCATGCTTGCGCCCAAAGGCACACCACAAGCCATTATTGACAAGCTGAACAAAGAAGTGAACCTCGCGATGATCCCGCTTGAGCATCGCTTTGTTCAAGAAGGTGCAGACCCTGTTGGGGGCACTGCCGCGTATTTTCAAGAATTCATTCGCACAGAACACCTTAAATGGAAAAAAGTCGTGATTGATTCAGGTGCGACCCCGCGTTAAGGAAATGAGCATGTCAAAAATCGTGTTGAATCACGCTCCGCGCATCCTTTTGTCTGACAAAACAGCACTCGAGCTTGCGCCACAAATGAGCGATATTCTTGGGCCCGAGGGTTATCAGCGTGTCAGCGCTGCAGACATTCATGCTGGCACACAAGACTTGGATTTCTGTTTTATTTCGCGCGACATTACTGCGGGCTCAACCAAGCATCAAATTGAAGCGAGTACGCAATATGTCTACGACGCCTTGCTCAAATCTAAAACACTGCAGTGGGTACATATCCACTCGGCCGGCGTTGATCGACAAATATTTCTAGATTTAATGGCACGCGGGGTAACCATCACTTCGTCTTCTGGCGCCAGTGCAAGCTTGGTGGCTCAAACCGCCTTGACGGGGTTGCTGTCGCTCGCGCGACGCTTTCCACAACTCGCCGCCGCACAGCGTGCCCATGTCTGGGCGCCGTTTATGAAAACCGGCCTGCCGCCCGACCTCGAAGGTCAAACGGCAACGATCGTGGGCTGGGGCCCCATCGGACAAAAGCTCGGTGCCTGGCTGACCGCACTCGGTTTAAAAATCATTGTGGTCCGTCAGTCTGCCGCCTCAGTGATTGAGAACACGCGTGTCGTTGGCTTTGATGGTTTTAAACAAATCTTGCCAGAAACCGACTGGCTGGTGCTTGCTTGCCCGCTCACCAAACAAACCACCAACTTAATGAGCAAAGACGCGCTCGCCTTGATGAAGCCTGGCGCGCACATCGTGAATATTTCACGCGGCACCGTGATTGACGAACCTGCCATGATCGACGCCTTGCAAAGCGGGCGCTTAGCGGGCGCCTACCTTGACGTGTTTGCGCAAGAGCCCCTGCATGTCGACTCGCCGTTGTGGGACATGCCGAATGTCATTTGCACGCCACACACCGCTGGGTTTTCGGATGCGATCCTGCACCGCATGGCGCAAAAGTTTATTGAAAACCTGGGCTACTGGAAGCGCGGTGAGCCGATGATTAACGTGGCCTCGCTACGTTAAATACGATTTGACGTACAATTGCTGCACGGCACAACGTTCCAGTCCTCGTGCCGCGCTAAGCCCCAACACTGTGGGCGCTCGCCTCCAAGGCGTTTTTACTCCCTGTTCGTCTGCCCCGATTGG
>JBAWWV010000566.1:0-2014 GCA_037146575.1 Alcaligenaceae bacterium
GTGAACGCTCTTGTTCTTGACGATTTTGACTTTCTTCCGGCGTCATAATGTTGATCTGCCATCCGGTCAGCTCAGAGGCCAAACGAACATTTTGCCCTTTTGAGCCAATCGCTTTCGGAAGGTTCTCTTCATCAACAACAACATCCATCGCATGGCGATCTTCGTCAACGACAATGGATTCAACGTTAGCAGGTGCCAAGGCACCGATCACGAATTCAGCTGGGTCTTCAGACCACAACACGATATCCACCTGTTCACCACCAAGCTCGTTACGCACTGCAGTGACGCGCGAGCCGCGCATACCGACGCACGTGCCGATCGGATCGATGCGTTTATCGTATGCAACTACCGCGATCTTGGCGCGTACGCCCGGATCCCGTGCCGCACCTTTGATTTCAAGCAAACCCTGCTCAATTTCGGGGACTTCATTTTCAAACAGCTGGCGAATAAAGTCGGGTGCACTGCGTGACAGGATCACCTGTTGACCACGTGCAGTGCGATCAACTTTCAGTACCCACGCACGCACTCTATCGCCGACGCGCAGATTTTCTTTGGGGATCATCTCACTGCGAGGCATTCTCGCTTCGATTTTGCCGGTTTCGACGATCAAGTCGCCCTTATCCATGCGCTTAATCGAACCCGAAATAATGGTTTCGCCGCGATCTAAGAAGTCATCCAGAATCTGTTCGCGCTCGGCGTCGCGAATGCGTTGCAAGATTGCTTGCTTTGCGGCCTGGGCACCAATGCGACCAAACTCAAGGGGCTCGAGCGCTTCTTCGATGTATTCGCCGACTTCAATATCGGCAACAACCTCTTGCGCATCAGACAGCATTTCTTGTTGATCAGGTTCTTGCAGACCGGCCTCATCAGGCACTACCAACCAACGGCGATAGCCTTCGTGATCGCCCGTCGTGCGGTCAACCGATACGCGGATATCTGCGTCTTCTTTAAAGCGCTTTTTCATGGCCGAAGCCAGCGCGCCCTCAAGAGCGTCAAACACCACATCACGTGGAACGTTTTTCTCACGTGCCAATGCATCTACCAACAGAAGAATTTCGCGACTCATCGCTTTATGCCCTTGAAATCCAGAACTGGTTCTAACTTGCCACGTTCAACATCTGAAAACATGAACGTTACGCGTCGAACTTCGTCCTTTTTTGCCTCAAACTCGATACCGAAGTGCTTAACTGCTTCAACGGAATCTGCTATTTCAGTTGCCGCGTCAACGGCAACTAACGCACCCAAAAAAACTTTTTGCCCATCCACCGCCTGCCTGAGCTTGACCTCGACACGCTCGCCAATGAATCTGACAAAATCAGCTTCAGTCTTTAGCGGACGATCCACGCCAGGCGAACCCACTTCAAGCCTGCGGTAGTCGATATTCTCAACTTCATACACCCGCGAGAGCTGACGTGAGACCTGCTCACAATCTTCAACACGTACACCTTCAGGCCGATCAATTGTGACGCGCAATAATCCGAGCGCAGCCCGTTCGACATCGACAAGTTCGATATCCATTGAGGCCAGAGACTGCTGCGTAAGAGTAAAGAGATCAGCCATACAATCAAAAAAAATGGGCTGCAAAACAGCCCATTAACAACATTTGCTCGGTGCTTTTGGGCTGTCGCGACACGAGCCGCTGCAACCCAAAACCACCTACATTAGCCCTGCATTCTAGCATGAATTTTACAAAAATGTCTTGCTATACCAACGATTTAGGCATGATTCGCCCACCGCGTGGGCCTTAGCGGTCGCCTCGCGACGATTTTGTAAACCCAAGGCGCGACTCATGGGCTGCAGGCCCCTTGGGTTGCCAATCATCACCACGAGGTGCCGAGCGCGGCTTGCCGCTCGCATTTGGACTGCCATTGCCCGTACCCGCCTGTGAACGACCGCCCGGTTTACCCGGACCGCGACCACGCGGCGGACCATTTGGACGCGCGCCCGGTGCGCCTTGCCCACCAGGCGTACGCGGACGACGCGCACCGGCTTCTGATCTTTCGCCAGGCTGTGC
>JBAWWV010000567.1:0-2013 GCA_037146575.1 Alcaligenaceae bacterium
CGCGTCTGATCTCACCAACCCATGCCTAAGCCCGATCAATTGCTAGGTTAACACTATGAATCAATCATCAATGCGTGTTGCACCCCCAGAGTGGAGCGAGCATCTCACCCGCATGAAGGTGCTCGTGGCTGACGATAGCCGCACCTTGCGCTTAGTGCTCTTGCGCGAACTCAAAGCCCTGGGGATTACCCAGGCGACTGAAGCCGTGGATGGCCAGTCGGCCATCCAATTGTTGCGCAATGAGTCATTTGATTTATTGTTACTGGATATGGAGATGCCTGGGCTGGATGGGTTTGAAGTTTTGAAAATGATCAAAGGTGATGCAGAACTGGCGCATGTGCCGGTCATCGTGATCTCGGGCTCTGAGCAATTTGAGCGAACCGTAGAATGCATCGAAATCGGGGCCGAAGATTATCTTCCTAAGCCGTTTAATTCGGTCTTGCTGCGAGCACGCGTTTTTTCTGCCCTTGAAAAAAAACGTTTGAGTGATCTAAGCCGCGAACGTATGGTGGCCTTGCAGCGCGAACATGAACTATTGACGATTGAACAATTAAAGACTGAGAAGTTGATGTTAAATATTTTGCCGCAGCCGATTGCAGAGCGTTTAAAGCGAGGCGAAAAAAATATAGCCAGTCATTATTCGGATGTCACAATTTTGTTCAGCGATCTGGTCGGTTTTACAGAGTTGGCGAGCACCCAAAGCGCTTCGGAGCTGGTGTCGCTCTTAAATGACTTGTTTAGCCGGTTTGACCGCCGTGCTCTTGAGCTGGGTTTAGAAAAAATTAAGACGATCGGAGATGCGTATATGGCCGTTGCCGGCCTGCCCATCCCTCGGGCCGATCACGCCACGTTGTGTGCCGACATGGCGTTAGGTATGTTTGACGACTTAGCGGCCTTCAACAAACAGTTTGGCTTGACCTTAAATATTCGTATCGGCTTGCACTCTGGTCCTGTTGTGGCAGGAGTGATCGGCTTTACAAAGTTCTCTTATGACTTATGGGGGAGTACCGTCAATATCGCCAGTCGTATGGAGTCGACCTCGTTGGTTGGTCGAATCCAGGTGTCACCGGCTGTGCGCGCAGCGCTTGATCAAACGTTTGAATTTGAAGAGCGTGAACTCATCGAGTGCAAAGGTGTCGGCAAAATTCTGACCTCATTTTTATTGAAAAAACGATCACGTTTAGAAACTGAGAATTTGCCCAACGGTTAACGCTGTTGGATGTTGTTTGCGCATGCCTTCATCGGCTGTTAATTGAGCCATGATTTGTTGAGCCTGACCTGGTTTGAGGTGTGAAATCCATATCTCGGGGCGTTGTCTCAGTGCCATGATTGCATCGGCAAGTGTGGCAGGGCAGTAATGACGCGAGAGGTCCGCCAGATATTGATCCTCGTTTGTAAAGGAAGTTTCTAAAATAAGGTGCGTCAGGTTGGGCGCATCATTGAGAGCCAGCCAAAATCTTTCGCAAGGGCCGCTGTCTCCGGAAAATGCAATGGTCGTCTCGTTACAGGTGATCGTGTATCCGACCGCAGGAACCGTGTGGTGAGCGGGCAGGGCAGTGATTCGCCTTGATTTGAGATCAATATGTTCGCCCACTGAGATTGCGCGAAAAGCGACAAAGGGCTGTTGTGGGCTGGGAATTCGAGAAAAATCAGGCCAGATACGATTGTTAAAAATGTGAGATTTCAGTGTCTCAATGGTTTCTGTTAATGCGTAAACGGTGACGGGATAGCCTCTGCCTGCGCCGACCGAGTCAAGTAAGAATGGCAGGCTGACGATGTGATCAAGATGGCTGTGAGTCAGGAAGATGTTGTCGATCTTGGCCAGAGCATTCAATGATAGATCTGCAACGCCTGTGCCAGCATCAATCAAAATGTCGTCGTCCAGAAGCAGAGACGTGGTGCGCAGGTTTTGTGCGATTCCACCACTACAGCCAAGGACAGTCAGTCGAGACACCATGAGGGGGTTCTAAGAATCAGATGAAATTTCTTTCAAGAGATTAGTATAAATTCTGA
>JBAWWV010000568.1:0-2004 GCA_037146575.1 Alcaligenaceae bacterium
TTGCCGAGCAGTGGACTGCAATCGCTAAGCCGAAAACGTTAGTAAATACCTCCGCTAGTACCACCGCCAATGCCTTAGTGATCAACCACCTGATCGGTAAAACTTGGCTGGGATGGCCAGTACAGAAGTTGCGTGATGGTGACGGCCGAGAAGAACAGATGCTGGCGTATGCTGGGCATTTGCGTGGAAAGGGGTTTGCGCAATCCGATATTGAACGCTTATGTCTGCAAGCAAATCAGGAACACTACGAAGACCTGCTTGACGACGCTGTCGTGTTAGACCGTGCGCAACGCTATGCCGAGTCAACCAGTTTGTCGCCCAGCGGTGCGTCACCGATCGTCGCAGCACAAGCGTTGACTGAGCCTTCGTTGCTTGATCAAATCGACCACACAGATGCCGGTAATGTTGCGCTGCTCTTTAATCTCACGGCTGGTGATTTGCGCTATGTGGTTGAACGTAAACAGTGGATCGTCTGGCGAGGGGATCGTTGGCAATTAGATAAAGGCAATGCTGCTACCCATCAAAAGATGCTTAAGGTATCCGCTCATCATCGAAAATTGGGGGATAAACGCTTGAAAGAGGCAGAAGCTGCTGGCAATCCTGATCAGCGAAAAAACCTCTCTGATGCGGGGAAGGGTTCGTTGAAATGGGCGGTACAGTGCCGCAACAAAAATCGTCTTGATGCCATGTTGATGATTGCGCAGCGGGATTCTCGCTTTTTGATTGAGGCGAATCAGCTTGATAATGATCCGTGGCTTATAGGCGTTGGCAACGGTGTGGTTGACTTACGAACGGGCGTGTTGCGCCCTGAGAGCAAGGCTGACTATGTTCTGAAGCGATGCGCTGCAGAGTATGACCCTCATGCACGAGCGCCAAGGTGGAATCAATTTATTGAGGAAATTACCGCAGCACCGGGTGCTGTTTTGAATGGCAAAGTCATAGCGATTAATCGCCCGCATCTGGCAGATTACTTGCAAAAGAGTTTGGGATATTGTTTAACAGGTAGAGTCAGCGAACACATCATGTTTATCGCCATTGGTCGAGGTGCTAACGGAAAAAACGTGTTGCTCGATACGTTTAAATCTATTGCCGGTGATTATTGCGAGACCATTGCCCCAGAAGTTCTGATGGCTACCCGACTCGACAATAGCGCAGAGCAGGCAAGCCCAAGCACTCGAAAGTTAGCTGGCGCAAGGTGCGCTATCAGCAGCGAGAGCAAGGATGGACAGCGCTTAGATATCGCCGTGGTGAAACGCCATACGGGTGGCGGCACGATGACAGCCCGTGCGTTACATGAAAATCCGATGACCTTTGAAATTACTCACAAACTTTGGTTGATGACAAATCACAGCCCACGCGTTGATCACATGGATGAAGCTACCAAGGGGCGTTTGCATTTAATCCCATTCGATATGAAGTGGAATCGACCGGGTGAGACACGACCTGATCCAACGCTGCCCAACGCAGACAAACATCTAATGGATACCTTGGCGGCTGAAAAGGCAGGAATCTTGCTGTGGTTGGTTGCCGGTGCAGTGAAATATCACGCTGACGGCTTAGTCCCGCCTGCTGAGGTTGTAGGCTTCACCACCAGTTACATCGAGTCCCAAGACACCTTAGCGCGGTGGTTGAACGAAGAATGTGAGGTTTGTCCGATTGATCAAGGACTAGTGTCAAAAGAGTTATTGGCCAGTTACTTAGACTTTTGTGCGCAGGAGGACGAGACGCCGCAGATTGATAAGCCCAATAATTTGAGCAGGAAACTCAAAGCGCTAGGTTATGGCTCGAAGACAACAAATAAAGGCGCACGTTTCGGGTTGAGGCCTAAAAATACTGAAGAACCTGTTCAAGCAAGTCAGGTTCTCGAAGCAATTCTTAATGGTTGGGATAAGTCGTCAGCAGATGCAAACGTGATCAACGGGTGACGAAGTGACGATGGTGACGCACATCCTATATTTTTCTTCTAGAGGTCGTTTTTTTGAATATATAAAAAGATACCAGAGT
>JBAWWV010000569.1:0-2000 GCA_037146575.1 Alcaligenaceae bacterium
GGATCTTGCATCATTGGCGTGATATCCCGAAACATCACCCCCGGCTTTGGCCAGTCGGGCACAGTGCGAATGAGTCCACGCACTAGCTCTTTGGGGTCTTGGTAGGGGATTGGCGTAATCATCAAACAACACTCCGCATTAAAAAATCGGTAGAAAACCTCAGGCACACTAAATTAAATGTGCAGACCCATAGAATACGCTAGCTGCGCCCCAACCGGGCGCCGAACCGTTTAAACTCAAGCCATGACAAGTTCAGATTCGCGCCAGCCCCCAACATCGCTGAATGGCTCAGCGACGCTTGCCTCTGCCCGACAAACCCTTGAACTCGAGGCTCAAGCGATCTTGGCACTCAAATCACGCTTGGGTGACGAGTTTGTGCAAGCCGTCGAACTCATCCTAGCTTGCCAAGGGCGCGTGATTGTGTGCGGCTTGGGTAAAACAGGTCATATCGGAAGAAAAATTGCCGCTACGCTGGCCTCAACCGGAACGCCGTCTTTTTTTCTGCACGCGGCCGAAGCCGTGCACGGCGACATCGGAATGATAGGCGCCCAAGATCTACTGATCGCGTTATCGTATTCAGGCGCAGGGCAAGAGATTCTCTCAATCTTACCTGCTGCGCACCGCCTTGGAGTCAAGGTCATCGGCTTGACTGGTAACCCACAATCAGAGCTCGCCCGCCTGGCCGAAGTGCACCTCAATGTCGGGGTGGCGCAAGAAGCCTGCCCGCTCAACCTGGCGCCCACTTCTAGCACAACCGCCTCGCTGGCGATGGGCGATGCCCTGGCGGTAGCTTGCCTGCAGTCACGGGGCTTTGGCCCCGAGGATTTTGCCCGCTCTCACCCCGGTGGCGCGCTCGGTCGAAAGCTGCTGACCCGCGTGTCCGACGTAATGCGCAGCGGCAACGCCCTGCCAACAGTCGCCTCCACCGCGACGATGTCTGAAGCGCTCGAAGAGATGTCGCGCAAAGGCATGGGGATGACTGCTGTGCTTGACTCGCAAGGTAAAGTCCTTGGAATCTTTACCGACGGTGACTTGCGACGCCTGATCGAACGTGAGGGCGACATTCGCGAGCTCACAGTCACCGCCGGCATGACACCAAACCCACGCCACATCAGCGCTAACGCTTTGGCCGTTGATGCCGCTCTCATGATGGACAATCAGCGACTCAACCATATGCTAGTGTGTCAAGATGATGGCGTTTTGTCAGGCGCGGTGCATATGCATGATTTGATGGCCGCAAAAGTGATCTAGAGCAGCACATAACATGAAACGTCCACTGCCCAATACCCACCCCGCCGAAGCCTTGATTCTGGCTCGCCTCGAGCCCTCTGTCCGGGCGCGCCTAGAGCGCCTCAAGCTCATGGTGTTCGATGTCGACGGCGTGCTGACGGACGGCAGCCTTTGGTATACCGAACAGGGCGAAACCCTCAAGCGTTTCAACGCCCTAGACGGTCATGGCTTAAAAATGCTAACGGTCAGCGGCATTCAAGTCGCCTTAGTGACCGGCCGCGAGAGCCCGATCATCGCTCGTCGCGCCGCCGAGTTAGGCCTAGGAGCCGTGATGCAAAACGTGCGCGACAAAGGGGCGGTCTTACACGAACTGACTGCGCGCTATGGCGTCACGCTTGAGCAAACGGGTTTCATGGGTGACGACCTGATCGACCTGCCGGCGATGCAACGTGCCGGGTTTTCAGCCTCGGTGCCCGATGCGCCAGCCTACATCACGCAGGCAGCGCACTGGGTCTCAGCGCGCCGCGGTGGCTACGGAGCTGCTCGCGAATGCAGCGATCTTATTTTGGCTGCCCAACAGCGTCTTGGTGCCTTTTTCCAGCCTGGGCTGCTTGGCTCGGGGCCGATACAGTGAAGGTCGCGGCATGAAAGAACGTTTTGCGATTATTGTCTCGCTAGTGATTCTCGCCTCTTTGGTGCTGGGCACTTGGTGGGCCGCCGACTATTCTCAACGTGCGGTCGATATCGACCCTCCGGTCAGACTGACTCAC
>JBAWWV010000570.1:0-1992 GCA_037146575.1 Alcaligenaceae bacterium
GTATTTGATCAATCGCTCCCGGTTTGGTCGCAACATCCGTGCGATTGCACAAAATCAGATGGCCGCCTCTCTGCTGGGTGTTGCGGTTCCTAGAGCTGTCATACTCGTCTTTTGTCTGTCTTCAGCGCTTGCCGGCTTAGCTGGAATCATGGTTGCAATGCGCTTTGAAAGCATTGGTGCGTTCATGGGTGACATGTATGCAATCAAGGCACTGGCTATCATCATTATTGGTGGTCTCGGTGACGTACGTGGAGCCGTTTTTGCAGGTCTGCTGCTAGGGGTCTGTGAAGTCATGTTCCAGGCGTTTGCTCCGCCGGGTTGGTCCGAAGCTTTCATCTGGTTATTTCTGATTGGCGTGTTTTTAGTTCGCCCTGAAGGTATTTTTGGCGTCGGTATCAAAACGAGGGAAATCTGACTTGGACATCCTGCTCTCAGAACCGGTGCAGGCATTAGTGGCAATCAATGTACTACTGACGCTCAGCCTGCTCTTTCCCTTTGTTGCCGGTGTCTGGTCTTTAGGCCTTCCTGGTTTCATGGCTGTCGGAGCCTATCTTTCAAGTTGGCTGACCATGCAAATGGGATGGCACATTGGCCCAGCAATAGCCGTTGCGGGTTTAGCGGGTGCAGCCACCACCATTCCCTTTGCGTTGCTAACCTTGCGTATCCGGGATATCTATTTAGCCATCGCAACCTTGGCTGCGGCTGAGCTGATTGTGCTGTTCTTCTCACACTTCAAGCCCACAGGCGCTGTGATGGGCTTGACAGGCATGCCATACCTCGAAACCCATTGGCTGATGATTTTGGCAGCTGGTTGCGTAGCAGCCAGTTCGTGGCTGTACAACTCACGCTTTGGAAAAGTTCTGGTTGCAGCAGGCAAGGACCCCATGGTCGCTGCCTGTCATGGCTTGAATGTGCCAACTTTTCAGTTTGCGTCTCTGGCTATCGGTGGACTGCTCGCAGGCATGGCTGGCGCATGTTATGCACATTACTACTCGTTCATCAGCCCCGGTAATTTTGGCTTCCACCGAACCACCGACATCCTGATGTTTCTTGTGGTCGGTGGGCTGACCCCCTTAGGTGCTGTCTTAGGGGCAATGGTTTTAACCATCATTCCGCAAGTCATTACCTCGCTAGAAAAGTGGGCTCCGGCCATGTACGGTTGCATCGTGCTGCTCATGGCGGTGTATCGGCCTGCCGGCTTTCTCCCGAAAAACCAACTGCTCAAGCTGTTCGCCAGTAAAAAAAATCCTAGCAGTCAGGCCCAGCGGCCTCCGGTGGCGACAGATGCTTGAAATTAAATCCGTCACAAAATCCTTCTATGGCGTCAACGCCATCGACAAGGTGAGCTTCACTGTCGAAAAAGGTTCAATTACCTCTTTAATCGGACCTAACGGCGCTGGTAAAACGACCTTGATCAATATGATCAGTGGTGTGTTGTTACCCACCTCTGGAGATATCTACTTTCAAGGTCAATCATTGACTGGTCTGCGTCCGCACCAAGTTGCAAGTCTGGGCATACGGCGATCCTTTCAGACTGTTCGGTTATTTAACGGCTTATCTGTGAGAGAAAATTTGCTCATTGGACGGATGCGCTCATTGCTGAGCCTGTCTTGGGTGCAAATGCTTTTACCCATGTATCTCGGAGATCGAGACGGGCGACGTCGTGCAGACGAAATCCTGTCGTTGCTCGAGTTAAGTGACTATGCTGACGACTTGGCAACCGATTTGCCGTACGGCATTCAACGACGTGTTGAAATTGCACGAGCGTTGATGGGCCGTCCTGAGTTCGCCTTACTGGACGAGCCAGCTGCTGGCATGAACGAGAGCGAGACTGAGCAACTCGTTGAAGACGTCAAGCGTATACGTGACACCGGCATAACAGTTTTACTGGTTGAGCATGACATGTCGATGGTCATGAGTGTTTCGGACAAAATTGTAGTTCTTAACTTTGGACAAAAAATCTCCGAAGGATCACCAGACTTCGTACAACGC
>JBAWWV010000571.1:0-1988 GCA_037146575.1 Alcaligenaceae bacterium
TCACCAGCCATACCCAGGGCTCCATGTTCGTGAGCACCGGCCAGGCGCTAGGCAAGGTAAAGGGAAGGGTACAGGCCACAGCCAAGGTACCAAGGCCACCGCTCCAGAGCAAAGTGGTAAACGGATGATCACTAGCCACCAAGCGCGTAGTGAGATGCTGCGTGGCAAACAAGCAGGCGGTGATTAGGCCAGCAACCACCCCCGCGAGGGGTAAGCCCGCCGCGGGCCTGATCACCAACAGTACGCCGACAAAGCCAACCCCTGCAGCGACCCAGCGAGTTTTGCGCATGGGCTCTTTCAGAATCCATGGGGCAACCGACAGCATGATCAGCGGCGAGATAAAAATGATGGCGGTGGCTTCAGCTTGGGGCAGGTATCCCAGTGCGGTAAAAAAAGTGAGTGTCGCACCGAGCATGGCGACGGCACGCAAGCACTGCAACCTAGGTGTTTTACTGTGAAAAACGCTTAACCCTTTAGTGGGCAACACAACGGCAAGAACCAGCAGCATTTGGACCAAATAGCGAAACCACACCAAAATGAGTAAGGGGACTCCAGTACCCATTACCCACTTACCACTAGCATCAAGAGTCGTTAAAGACAGTAGCGACAGCAGCAACAGGCCGATGCCGATTAAGGGGCGCTGAGCAGGGCGCAGGGTGAGTGCAGGCGCTGCATCAGAGGCGGGGCGGGACATGGACTTGATTCCGGAAAAGCGAAGCGATGGCAAGCTCAAGGATCACTGCGCCAGACATCGCCAAGTAAAAAGGATTGAGTCTGCCCCGAGCATTGGTAGAATGCGGTATGCAAACGATAAAGTACGTAACCGAGAGTATAGGGCAAGGCCCGTATCAGGCGCGGGCAAATGCTGGGGTGCTCGCTTTCATCCGTCTCAAGGCTCATGCCTTACGGTGGCTGCGAACCTTGGGCTCTGTGTCGATGGCTCTTGCGGGGTGCGCCATGGTCTCTGGTTTGTTTGCACAAGAGCTACCATCGACAGAGCTTAAGGTTTTGGGTGGGCTGAGTACCCGCTCAAACTACAAGCAAGTTGAGCAACCCTTTTGGCTTAAAACAATCCCAGCGCACTCCGCGGGTCAGCTGACAGCCGAAATCAAAGGTTTTGACGAAATGGGGTTAAAGGGTTCAGAACTGCTCAAACTGATGAAGCAAGGGGTCGTTGAGTTTGGTGTGATACCGCTAATTTACCCGGCGGCAGACACGGCGGTCTACGAGGCGGTTGACCTTGCGGGCTTGGCAACCGACGCAAAAACTGCACGACAAATCTCTACAAATTTTTCTCCAATATTAGCCAAGCATCTCGCTGGCACATATCAAAGTAAGCTGTTGGGCGTTTCAGCCTACGCACCGCAAGTGCTCTTTTGTAATTTTCCGGTGCGAGGTTTGCAAGACTTAAAGGGTAAAACCATCCGGGTGATCACCCGCTCGCAAGCTGAACTGTTCGAGGCGTTGGGCGCCAAAAGTACCAGCCTGCCGATTGCTGAGGTGTTAGAGGCGTTTCAAAAGAAGACGATTGCTTGCGCAGTCGCCGGCAGTATGGCCGGGTATACCGCCAAGTGGTACACCGCAGCTACGCACTTGTACGCCTTGCCCTTGGGCTGGAACCAAGAAATCCATGCTGTGAATCAAAAAGTATGGGATCAACTCAATACCGACGTTCGCACTTTGCTAGAAGTTAATCTAGCGAAGTTAATTGAACAGTTGTGGCTGTTTGCTGAGACTGAAACCCAAAAAGGCTACGACTGCAACACCGGCGCCAAAAGTTGCCCAATGGCACCTAAAGGCAAAATGACGTTGGTTAAGCCCACGCAAGCAGATTTGGCGACGATCAAGCGCCTAGCCACACAACAGATTGTCAACAAATGGGCCGCGCGTTGCTCTGGGGCCTGCGTCAGTGACTTTAACCAGACGATTGGTAAGTCGCTTAAGATCACTGCTAAAAAAAGCTAACGTCTTTGCCCTCGGTTCTTAAG
>JBAWWV010000572.1:0-1981 GCA_037146575.1 Alcaligenaceae bacterium
GCTTTGTAGCATTCGCGCGCTCGATGAACCGTTGGCAAACATTGGTTCGGTACAGGCCGATCAGGGCCAGCGCTTGGTGGCATTGGCCAATCGCTGCGTCATTGAAGACGGTGCGGATGTCATCATCTTGGCGGGTGCACCTTTGGCAGGCCTATCGCGTACCGTACGTGATCAGCTACCGGTGCCTGTTGTCGATGGTGTATCGAGTGCGGTCCAGCAAGTCGAAACCCTGTTGGCTCTGAGACCTGTCGCAACGCGCGTGGGGAGCTTTGCGCCGCCACCGCTTAAACCAAATAAGGGGTTAAGTCCGGCACTGACCCGCTTGCTAGCGAGTCGCTCGGCTCGTTAATTAGTCGAGTTGCAAGCCGATTTTTTTAACGAGCTCGCTCCATTTGTTTTGTTCAGCTGTGATGCTTGCCTCGGTCTGTGCTGGCGTTGCATGAATGACGTCCAGGCCGATATTAGAAAAAGCTTTTTGGGTATCCGGGTTGTCTAAGGCTTGATTGACAAGCTGATTGAGTTTGTTGACGATCGGTGCGGGTGTTGTGACGGGCACCAGAATGATGTACCAAGATTCAAACACAAAATCTTTGACGCCTTGTTCGGCGATCGTCGAGATGTTTTCTAAACCCTTGATGCGCGTGGTTGAAGTAACCCCTAACGCCTTAAGTCGCCCGGCTTGCAGCAAGGGCTCTGCCACCTGAGGGCTAAAGAAACCGACTTGTACGCGGCCACTCACGATATCCTTGACGGAGTCGGCTGTGCCCTTGTACGGGATATGCAGCATGTCAGTCTGTGTATTGGCTCTAAATAATTCGGCGGCCATATGTGGATTACTGGCTTGGCCACCCGAGGCAAAAGATAAGCCGCCTGGTTTTGATTTCGCCAGTGCAACAAGCTGCTGAACATCATTGACACCTAAGTCAGGGTTCACAGTGAGCACCATAGGGCTTTTTGCAAACGCTGCGACAGCTTTAAAATCCTTCAGCGCATAGCCACTGGTTTTAGCGAAGATTTGCGGGTTCAAGGTGTGCGTTAAGCCACCGTTGACGATCATCGTGTAGCCGTCAGGTTCAGCGCGCGCCACCTGTGCACTGCCTACATTGCCGCCAGCGCCAGGTCGATTCTCGACCACGACGGGCTGCCCCGTCAGTCTGCTAAGTTCGCGGCCCATGACTCGCGCCATGGCGTCGGTGGGCCCGCCTGCGGTAAAGGGAACAATCACTTGCAAGCTACGCGACGGAAACTCTTGTGCTTGTGCAGTGACAAAAACAGCAGTGAGTTGTAGGCTAAAGGCCAGTGCAAGCGGTGCGAACAGGCGGATGGTGTGCATGAGCGGTCTCGGTAAGTGATGGTCAAGAGGCGTTTAGACTGTGTTTAAGATGCGCCCGCCTAGAGACGCATTAGTTTGGCGATAACGTGTTTCATCACCCAGAATCTGTGTGCGAATCATCACCCTCGGTTGATCGGCGCTATAACCACCAGTCGCTAAATGGATGCTGGCACAGTTATCCCACATGAGTGTGTCACCCACTCGCCATTTGTGGCGATACTCAAATTGCGCTTGCTCTTGATGCGCAAATAAAAAATCAAGTAGGTCGCGGCTCTCTTGTTCTGGTAAGCCTAGGATTTTAGCTGTTAAGCCCCTGTTCACATAAATGCACTTGCGGCCGGTCCAAGGGTGGCGTAACACAACAGGATGGACAACAGGAGGTTTTTCTTTGCGTTGCGCAGCGGTAAATGGTTTACGCATTGAACCTGGTCGCGCCAGCATGTGCGTCCAGAGATTTTCAAAATCATGTACGGCCTCAAGTGAATCAAGTTTGTCTTTGAGGGTTGAAGGCAGTGCATCGTAGGCCGCGTACATACTGCGAAATGCCGTATCGCCCAAGGCGCGCCCGTCTTTGAACGGTACCTGATGCGCATGCAAAATCGTCGCTCGCCCCGAGATGCGGTTGTAAGACATATCGGTATGCCACTC
>JBAWWV010000573.1:0-1967 GCA_037146575.1 Alcaligenaceae bacterium
GGCCGGGGGTTTGAACGGTACCGCCATCGCCTTTGTTTGCCATAAAAATTGACAAGGCAATCGTGACGTCCGAACCATAAATCGGGAAAGGCATCCGTTGTTGTCTAAAACAATCATTCAGACGACGCTGCATGGTCCAGAATTCTCCGCTTGAAACGCGATAGGCTGGCCACGCGCCCCAGCCTAAGGCCGAACCTGCTTGGGTCGTTAGGTCAGGTAAATCTTGCAGGCGAATTCGTTGATCCTTTGCCGAGTGACACGAGGCGCACGAGAAATCCATCGGCCCGCCTTGAAAGAAGAACATTTTTTGACCCAGGGCCACCATCTCTTTTTCTTTTGGATGCGTGGCGGGTACGTTGATCTTCATGCCTTTTGAGTGAGTCACGACGTAAGCAACAACCGCTTCGATATCCTTGCGAACGCCCTTACCAAAGGCGCCGTTGATGACGTCTTGCTGCGCGATCCCTTGCAAGGTCTGCATGCAGGTCATCAAGCGAGATTCAAGATCTTGCACGCGATCGGTGTCTTTGAAATGGCGTGGCAATTGAGCGGCTGCGCCTTCAACCACGCCTGGCCCCAGACCAAGATCACACTTTTCGAGTGTTGCCTGTTTAGGTCCGGCGGGTTTCTTCCAAAGTTCTTCGCCTGCCATCTCATAAAGCTCTGAGGGATTGCCATCGGCAATCATTTCGCGATATTTTGCGATCTCGTCGCTTGCGCTTTGTGAAAAAGCGGGGGTTGTGCTTAGACTCAGCAAGCTTGCAGCAAGGAAGAGCGCGTATTTTTTTTGCATGATTGGATCCTGAATCGAGGCAGCGTGAACATCAAACTAAAGTGCTTTCAGCGACTGTTTGGTCTTCGATAACCAGTTCGCGAGCGCTACGAAATTTACAGCCGCTAGCTTGCTTTAGGTGATCTTTGCTTTATCGCTACGCTTGTCGCCCGAGTTATCCACCCAGTCAACGGTGATCTCGTCGCCTTTTGCCGCGCCCTTGATTTTGAAATTCAAAAACGGGTCTTTAGAGACAGCCGGGCCAAATTCAGCGGTAAACACAGTTTTACCTTTCACTTGAGCAATCACGGTTTGGATAAAAAAAGCAGGGATGGTAGCGCCCGCTGCATCTTTACGTTGACCGGATTCCATATCGTGCTTCATCAAAACCTTGACGTCGGTGATGCCGTCTTTTTCAGCAGCGCGAATGCGCATTGGATCTGCCATGATGATTCCTTTTTAAATGTCTTAAACTTGATCGTAGAAAGCGTATGTTGCTGCGGATGTGCTTGATCTCTAAAGCTCGTGGTCGTCACGGCCATCAAGTGCTTTAGCCGCCGCAACCACCGAGTGTGACTTTAATTTCTTTCGTGGCGATATACCACTTGCCATCGGCCTTCACCAAAGCGTGTACGTTTGAGCTTTGACCCATTTTGACGCGCGTCGTCACAAAGGCTTCAGCGCCTTCAGGCAACATAAACTGAGCGGCAAGATTGCTAGGATTTTTTTCGACCAAAATTGCAATTTGCGTGGCTTTAAGTTTTGTTTCAACACCAACGGGTACGACCGCACCGTTTTCGGCGATATCTGGTGCGCGCATGATGATGTCGGCCGACGTCTCGGGTTTTGCACCACCGATTGCTTTGAGCACATCGTCGAGGTTCTTACCTTCAAAAGCGGCTTTGTTCCATTCAGCGGCTTGTGCGCTGGTGATCAGACCTGTGCTTGCCATCAGGGCAATGACCGAGGTCAGGCGTAAGACGTTTCTGCGTTGGTTATTCATTGTTGCTCCTGTCAATTTCAAAAATAGTGTGTGCTGGTGTCAAGTATTGCGTGTTAAGTGCTGTGTGTCAGGCGCTATCTGAGTGCGCGCTTAGCTTTGACTCGTTGTTGCGCATATTACCGAATACTTAAATGTTACGCCGGTTCTGTGGCTTGGGCGGGGCAAAGCACTAATGGGTGGTCAGTATCCACT
>JBAWWV010000574.1:0-1963 GCA_037146575.1 Alcaligenaceae bacterium
AAGCTCTCTGTGTGGTTTGGCACGCGAGACCTGCGTGACACCACGATGTCGTGATGACTCACCCAATGATTTTCATAAAACCTGATGCAGCGAGGGCATCGGGTAGCGATGTCATGTCGGTGACACATTCGGCGGTCAAACTAGTCCAGTCAATATTTCGGAGACTAGTATGGATCGCAGAAGCTTTATTCTTTCGACTGCCACGGCGTTTGGTTTAGGTAACCTACCTGTCAGAGCATTTGGACAGTCAGCGCCGGCTATCGTGACGCGAGACTCGTTTAGGCCGCAGATGGCTCACGGCGTACAAAGTGGTGATCCCACTGCAGACGGGGCTGTGATTTGGACACGCAGTGATCGCCCCGCCAGAATGTGGGTTGAATGGTCGACAACTTCGAACTTTGCACAAACGAATAAAGTACGTGGTCCCTACCTGTTAGAAGACTCGGATCTGACCGGACGCATCGACTTGCGCGGTTTGCCACAAGGCCAAGAGGTTTTTTATAAGGTTGTCTTGCAAGATCTTCATAACGAGCGAGTGCTGTCCGAGCCTGTTGCCGGTCATCTGCGCTTGCCTGCCGCAGCAGACGCCAAAGCGTTTCGCGACATTCGATTCACCTGGAGCGGTGATACGGCTGGTCAAGGCTGGGGCATCAACGAGGCTTGGGGCGGCATGAAGATCTACGAACAGATGCGTTTGGTGAGCCCAGATTTCTTTTTGCATAGCGGCGACACGATTTATGCCGATAGTCCGATTCAAGCCCAGGTGAAACTTCCTGACGGTTCATTCTGGAACAACGTCGTGACGGAAGAAGTCAGTAAAGTCGCTGAAACGCTCAACGAGTTTAGAGGGCGTCATCGTTACAACTTGATGGATGCCAACGTGCGACGCATGGCGGCTGAGGTCCCGCAAATCTGGCAATGGGATGATCATGAGGTGACGAATAACTGGTCTGACTCTAAAGACGTCAGTGCCGACGCCCGTTACAAAGAAAAAAATGTTCCGCTATTGACGGCGCGCGGTACGAAAGCATTTTTAGAGTATGCACCCATGCGGCGAACGGCCGATATTGAAAGCGAACGTGTTTACCGTTATTTGCCTCAGGGTCCTCTGCTGGATCTTTTTGTGATTGATATGCGCAGCTATCGAGGCCCTAATTCATCGAATTTACAGGCTGAAGAAAGTGATGCGACGAGCTTTTTGGGCAAGCCGCAGCTTGCCTGGTTGCTCGACGGATTAAAAAACTCAAAAGCAGTGTGGAAGGTGATAGCAGCCGATATGCCGCTCAGCCTGCAAGTGAAGGATGGGAAAGATGTCGCAGGCCTCGATAAGTGGGAGGCGGTTGCGAATGGTGATCATGGCGCGCCGCTCGGACGAGAGATCGAAATCGCGGGCTTATTGCGTGAAATTAAAAAAGCAGGCATTCACAATATCGTTTGGTTGACAGCAGATGTGCATTACACCGCAGCCCATTTCTTTGACCCCGCGCAGGCCAAATTCACCGACTTTTTGCCATTTTGGGAATTTGTTTCTGGTCCGTTAAATTCTGGCGGCTTTGGCCCTGCTCAGCCGGATCATACTTTTGGTATGCAGGTCATTTACCAAAAGGCGCCCCACATGGTGAATGCGCCTCCAACAAACGGTATGCAATTTTTTGGGCAAGTCGACATTGACGCTAAAACGAAAGCGTTTACCGTTACCCTCAAAGATCTCGCAGGTGCAACGCTGTACACGAAAGTGTTGGCGCCGCAGCAAGCCTGAAAAGAGTGAAAGGAGGGGGGGCGCAGCAAGCCTGAAAAGAATGAATGGACTGGGTGTTTGTTTAGCCACGTGATCAATCAAGGATTTTGACTTGGTGGATCACGTGGTGCTCAGGCTGCATGATTGCTGACCCAAACACCAGGCGTTGCACTGCCTTTTAGCGAGTGCTCGCAAAAAGGCAGTCCTATCCCTGCACTACATCAC
>JBAWWV010000575.1:0-1954 GCA_037146575.1 Alcaligenaceae bacterium
TTTGTGGTGGGCTCGGTAATTTACAACGACCCATTGCTGAAAGTATTGTGCATGGCCTGAGTAAAGGGGATCGTCCTTGTGTCGTGATCTGGCAGGCCCATCGCCCTGAGGCAATGCGTCTGCTAGCCGAGGCGAATATCCCGACTTTTTCTGAGATACCGCCTGCTGTACAGGCGCTTGCCAGAGCCGTTCGTTTGGCCGATAGATGGTTGGCCTCGGTACCACAAGAGCCGTCCCTCTTCGTTGCCCACAGCACCAAGCGTGCAGTCGCGTTGACTGAATATGAAAGTAAATTATTGTTAAAAGAGAAATCAGCGCTAAAAATCCCCGAAGGTGTTTTGGTGCACTCTGGCCCTGAGCTGAGTCGTCGCGCTGCTTCCTTGTCTGCAGGCCCCTTTGCAGTGAAGCTGCAAAGCCTGAAGCTTTTGCACAAGAGCGGCAACGGCGGAATCGTCCTCGGGCTAAAAGACACGTTAGCGGTGACGGTGGCAGTCGACGAAATGTTCGCGCTAGCAGCCAAGCAAAACCTAGGCTCCGTCTCTGTGTTGATTGAGAAAATGCAGTCGGTGCAATTCGAGTTTCTGGTTGGACTGCGACGCGAACCAGCGCTGGGCGCTGTGCTGACCCTGGGTCGCGGTGGTGTCGCGGTTGAAATTGATCCCGATCTGGTTCACTTGTTTCTTCCGGTCAGTGCGCAGCAAGTACTCGATGCGTTTGAACGCTTAAGAGGTAGTCAGTTGTATTCTGGGTTTCGTGGTCAACAGGCTGCCCCACTAAAAGAGTTGGTGCGTGTGATCTGTTCGCTCACAGAGCTGTTTGAGTACGATGAATCAATTGTCGAGATTGAAGTGAATCCGCTAGCGAGTGATGAGCAAGGCGAAGTCGTTGCTCTGGATGCGGCAGTGTGGCTTCGCGCAAGCGATGATATCGATAGTCGATAGTCGATAGTCGGGAGTCGATAGTCGATTATCGATCAGGCTGTATCGATGAGACTTTATCGACGAGACTTTATCGACGAAACGATAGCGATCAGGCGAATTTGCTTCGACGATTTTGACCAAAAATATTAAAGCACCAATAACAACAAACCTTTCTA
Source organism: Alcaligenaceae bacterium (assembly GCA_037146575.1). Classification (GTDB taxonomy): domain Bacteria; phylum Pseudomonadota; class Gammaproteobacteria; order Burkholderiales; family Burkholderiaceae_B; genus Zwartia. The sequence continues at coordinate 1,097 of JBAWWV010000575.1, forward strand.
ACCTAAATATTTTGCGAGAGTCTACATGTCTTCGATCCCATCTATTCCCAAATTAAGCGTTGAACAGCACGGGCGTATCGCGATTGTCACCATTAGCAACCCCGAGGCTCGCAACGCCTTAACCAGAGATATCTTTGAGGCTGGCTTGGAAGCCTTTCGAGCGTTTCGCCGTGATGAAGGTGTCAGAGCGATTGTGTTACGCGGCGAGGGCGAGCACTTTTCTGGTGGAGGCAATCTCGACAGAATGGTCTTGCAGCGCACAAGACCGCGTCACACACAGGCTGAGCATATTGATGTCTGTCATGCCTGGCTAATGGCGATGCGTGAATGTCCTCAGCCTATTATCGCTGCCGTAGAGGGAGCTGCGGCCGGTGGTGGGTTTGCGATAGCCTTGGCCTGCGATCTAGTTGTTGCCGCAGAAAACGCCACCATGGTGATGTCGCACGCGAAGATTGGTCTGTCGCCAGATTGCGGTGCCAGTTATTGGCTTGCGCGTGCACTGCCCCATCAACTTGCGCTAGAGATGATGCTTGATCCTGCACCGATCACGGCTACACGACTGCAGCAGCTTGGTCTTGTCAACAAAGTGGTGGGCAAGGGGATGGCAGTCAACGAAGCTACCAAGTGGGCAGAAAAACTCGCTAATGGCCCCGCAGCAGCTTACGGTTGGATAAAAAAGCTTACCTATGCGGCAGAGAGTCGAGAGCTGCGCGTGCATTTAGATGCAGAGCGTGATGGTGTCGTCGAAAACATGTACGGTGCTGAGTGCGCTGAAGGGATAAGTGCCTTTCGCGAGAAACGTACTGCGCGGTTTTAAGCGAACGCATTGCTAGGGTGCGAACGGTTTAGGAATTGAGG
>JBAWWV010000576.1:0-1943 GCA_037146575.1 Alcaligenaceae bacterium
AACTTACGGATTATTCCCAGTTAAGGGCGCCGCCTGTTTGATACTCAATGACGCGTGTTTCAAAAAAGTTACGCTCTTTCTTTAAATCGATCATTTCTGCCATCCACGGGAAGGGGTTTTCTTCTTGCGCGAATAGCGGCTCGATGCCGATTTGCTGGCAACGACGATTTGCAATAAATCTGAGGTATGACTTAAACATGGGTGCATTCAGACCGAGCACACCACGAGGCATAGTATCTTCAGCGTAAGCGTATTCAAGATCGACAGCTTTGGCAAATAACGCACGAATCTCTTCACGAAAGGCGGGTGTCCAGAGCTGCGGATTTTCGAGCTTAATGGTGTTGATCAGATCGATACCAAAATTACAATGCATCGATTCGTCACGCAAAATGTACATGTACTGTTCTGCTGCGCCCGTCATTTTATTTTGGCGGCCTAACGCAAGAATTTGTGTAAAGCCAACATAGAAGAACAGGCCTTCCATCAAGCAAGCAAAAACGATCAAGGATTTAAGTAGCGTTTGGTCGTTTTCAAGCGTACCGGTTTTAAAGTGCGGATCGGCAATCGCATCAATAAACGGAATCAGAAACTGATCTTTCGCTCGGATTGAGGGCACTTCGTTATACGCGTTGAAGATTTCTGACTCATCCAAATCCAGACTTTCAACAATATATTGATAGGCGTGGGTGTGGATTGCCTCTTCAAAGGCTTGGCGCAATAAAAATTGACGGCATTCAGGCGCCGTGATGTGACGATAGGTGCCCAAGACGATATTATTAGCCGCTAACGAATCGGCGGTCACAAAGAAACCGAGATTGCGTTTGATGATACGGCGTTCGTCTTCAGTCAGCCCCGTGGGGTTTTTCCAAAGAGCGATATCGCGAGACATATTAATTTCTTGCGGCATCCAATGGTTGGCGCAAGTCGCGATGTATTTTTCCCAGGCCCATTTATATTTAAAGGGTACTAGCTGATTGACATCGGTTTGACCATTAATGATTCGTTTGTCGGCAGCGTTGACACGGGTGGCCGTGTTGGCAGCGACTGGTGATTCTTTTAGGCCAGGTGTTGGTAAGGCAGAGTCGCCAAACACGCCGCTTGCGGCGCGTGAGGGCAATGAGGCTGCCATAGCTTGCGCCAAGGCTTGTGGCATCAAACCTGCGCGCACTGGGGGAGCAGGGTGAGTCGAGGGTTCGTCGTTCCAGGTCAGCATTATTTTCTCGGTCGCGTTATTGGCAGGCTTCGCACTCTTCGAAACCTGGATCGCCAGGTCTCATGGTGCAGGCCGCGCCTAAGATTTCGGGCTCGGGCATGGTTTGAGTCGCAGCCATTGCAAACGTACCGCTGGTTGAGCCGGCACCCGCTGCGTTGACCGCATTGAGTTCGCCGCCACGACCGGTTGATTTTTCAGCACTGGTGGCACCAAGCGTGCGCAGGTAATACGTGGTTTTTAAACCGCGCAACCAAGCGAGCTTATAGGTGTCATCAAGTTTTTTACCTGAAGCGCCTGCCATATAGATATTGAGCGATTGCGCTTGATCGATCCATTTCTGGCGACGCGCTGCACATTCAACAATCCAGGTGGGCTCAACTTCAAATGCGGTGGCATATAGGGCGCGCAACTCGGCCGGAACGCGATCGATGCGGGACAAGCTGCCGTCGAAGTACTTCAAGTCGGCGACCATCACTTCATCCCAGAGGCCCAGTTTCTTGAGGTCGCGAACAAGATGTTCGTTGACCACAGTGAACTCGCCGGAGAGGTTCGATTTAACGTACAAGTTTTGATATGTTGGTTCTATACATGCAGACACGCCAATAATATTCGATATTGTTGCAGTTGGGGCAATTGCAACGCAATTAGAGTTGCGCATGCCGTGTGTTTTGATGCGTGCGCGCAACGAATCCCAATCAAGCGTTGTTGATTCATCAACTTCAACATAGCC
>JBAWWV010000577.1:0-1942 GCA_037146575.1 Alcaligenaceae bacterium
ACTTTTAATCCGTTGGTCGCGAGTTCGAGTCTCGCCCAGCCCACCAAGTAAAAACAAATGACTCGCTGAATAGTGAGTCATTTTTTTGCCTGCAATTTCAGCTGCCAAAGTAGGCGTCAAGATCGTAGCCTCGGATGATCTGGATCTGTTACCAGCAGGACAGCAATGGCTTGTTGTTCAACTCGAGGGCACAAAGCCATTGTCAGCGAACACCCGCTATTGGCTTGAAATTACCGCCACGCGTGCCGCAAAGCAGCCCTGAGTTACCACTGATAAAGCTGACCCCACCCCTTAACTTGGGCCGGATTGATTTTAAGCTTGGTCAACGCGCCCCACACCGTTGTGCTGACGGTATCCAGCAGAGGCACCCCTGTCCTTTTTTCAACCCGTTCAGCCAACTGTGCTGCGTGCAGATTGGTGCAATATGTGGTGACGGCTTGTGCGCCATTGATGCATGTCTCTTGAATCATTTGCTCAAGCCGGGCTGGGTCGACCAACGCAAAATCGTGATTGACGCTGATATTTTCGTGCAGTTCTGCCACGACGTTGACTCCCAGCGCTTTATAGTTTGCAATGATTCGTGCTTGAACGTCGGGTGTATAGGGAGATACCAGCGCCAAGCGGGTAATCTTTTTACGGGCAAGTAAGGCGTTTAGCGACAAGATCGCCGTCGAGGCTGGGATGCCGGTGCGCTCGGTAATGCGCTCGCATAGTCGCTCATCGGTATCAAACCCTAGCCAGCCTGAAGAGGTGCCGCTCCAGGTGATGATGTCTACCTTGGCATCGGCAAGCATTTCTGCCGCTAATAAGATCTTGCTGTCGTCAAACTGCCCTAATGCCTGTGACGATAGGGCGATTTCGGTGACTTTGAATCGCGCAAAATGGGCGCTGGCGCTAGGGATCTGACTAATAATGGCGCTGGTCAAGGGCTCAAGAGCCGTATTCGACGAGGGGGTCAAAACGCCAATTCGTGGAAAGTTTCTCATGGTGATGAATGTACAAATGAGCGTTGAGACGCGAGGTTAAAAGCTCCTTCAGTTTAACGGAAGGGGCGTTAATCCTCTCCGTTCAGGGTGAGGATGTCAATCCACCTGTTTGCTCGCGCCTCGGGTCACTAGTATGCTTACACGCAACACGCTCAGGTTGGCATAGTATTTGCTAGGATAGTGGTAGCGTAAAGTCTGGCAATTAAAAGCTGGTTTATCAAAAACATCAACGTCCGGAGCAATTATCGTGAGTGCCTTAGATCTTGTGATCCGCAATGCGCGGGTAGCGACCGCGGCTGATACTTTTGACAGTGACATCGGCATCAAAGACGGCGTGATTGTCATGCTGGGTAAAAACTTGCCTAAAGCCACAAAAGAAATCGACGCCGCGGGCCGCGTCGTGACCCCCGGTGGAATTGACGGGCATTGCCACCTAGATCAGCCCATGCCACCACCCGCCAGAATGGCCGATAACTTTGATACGGGCACCCGCTCTGCCGCCTGTGGTGGTACGACCACTGTGATCCCCTTTGCTTCACAGGTCAAAGGGCAGTCGATTCGTGCTGCGGTCGATGACTATCATCAGCGCGCTAACGGACAAGCGCACATCGATTATTCGTTTCACTTAATCGTGAGCGATCCAACTCCTGACGTTTTGAAAAATGAGCTCCCTGCCTTGATCCGTGAGGGCTATAGCTCGTTCAAGATTTACATGACCTACGACGACTTAAAGCTCGACGATGGTCAGATTCTGGATGTGCTGTCGGTGGCACGCACGCATGGTGCTACGGCGATGATTCACGCTGAAAACTCAGACTGTATCGAATGGCTAACACGCAGGCTTGAGGCGGCTGGTCAGACCGCGCCAAGGTTTCATGCCCACTCGCGCCCGATGTTGGTTGAACGCGAGGCGACGCATCGTGCGATTGCCCTGTCAGAGCTGGTAGATGTGCCGA
>JBAWWV010000578.1:0-1942 GCA_037146575.1 Alcaligenaceae bacterium
GTTTTGCGGCTTCTGGGTCGTGCCGTAACCAGGGCTCGTCAAGTTGAATAAAGTCTGCGCCGGCGGCTTGCAAGGCAAGTGCTTCAGCGTTTACGGCAGCAGCAAAGTCCATGACCATTGCTTCTTCGTCATGGTAGTACTCATCTTTTGCTTGTTGACCCATGGTGAACGGGCCAGGCAGAGTAACTTTCGTTAAGCGCTCGGTGTTCTTTTTTAAAAACTTAAAGTCATCAACTTCAACAGAATGTGCACGTTCGATTTTTCCAACGACGCGTGGGATCGAGGTTTCCAGTCCGTTGCTTGAACGAATGACCGCAGGGTTTTGATCGTCGACACCATCCAACGAATTCGCAAAACGATTCGAATAGCTTTCGCGTCTGATCTCGCCGTCGGTGATGATGTCGATGCCAGCGCGCTCCATGTCACGAATCGCTAACAGGGTTGCATCATCTTGCGCGCTCTGCAGTTGCTCGGGTGCGATCCGCCAAAGCTCTCTTAAGCGGGTGCGTGGCACGCCCTGGGCTAACAGTGCATGGTCAACTAACCATGCAGGCTGCGGATAACTGCCCACAACTGTCGTAGCCAGGATTTTAGACGTTGAGTTGGTTGCCATGCTTTAGTTTGCTGTTGCGCCTGAATCTTTAACGATCTTGGTCCACTTAGCGAGTTCAGTGATGGTGTAGGCGTTGAAGTCTTTTGTGTTCATTGGGGTAATGATCAGCCCAAGTTCAATAAAACGTTTTTGAGTCGCTGGATCCGCCAAGATAGTTGTCGTGGCCTGATAGAGCTTGTCGATCACGTTCTGGGGTAAACCGGCAGGGCCTGCCAAACCCCACCAGGGCAACAGGTCATATCCTTTAACCGTATCACTGATGGGCGGCACTTCAGGCGCGATCGGGCTGCGTGTGGTGGTGGCAATGCCCAGTGCCCGTAAGCGACCAGATTGCACATGCGGATAAATGACGGGCACATGATAAAACGCCATCGAGACTTCACCTGCGAATAAATCGCTGAAGCCCTGCGTAATGTTTTTATAAGGAATGTGGCGGATATCGATGTCTGCCAGTGTCTTCAGTAATTCGCCCGCCATGTGTGGCGAGGTGCCAGAACCGGCAGAGATATAGGTTAATGCGCCTGGATTCGCTTTTGCATAGGCAATCAACTCGGCCATGTTGTTGGCGGGGATCTTAGGATTGATGGCCAACATATTTGGGGCGGCCACCATCAAGGCGATGTGGGTGAAGTCTTTAATGGGGTCAAAAGGAATGTTGGGATACAGAGCCGGATTTGTGGCGTGTGTTGCGCTGGTTGAAAAGGTTAGCGTGTAGCCATCGGGTGCAGCCTTAGCGGCGATGTCAGCCGAGATGTTGCCGCCGGCGCCTGTTTTGTTATCGACAATAATGTTTTGACCCAACAGATCACCCAATTTTTGAGCGTAAAGCCGAGCGATCACATCGGTGGTCGTGCCAGCCGAGTAGGGAACCAAAAAGCGAATCGACCGATTGGGATAGTCTTGCGACTGTGCCGAGACCGTCGATAGGATGCTGGCTAGTGCTATGGCTAAGACACTCGCGAATTTGGTCACTGTTGAAACTGAAAAGTGCAACATGGTGGCTCCTTAGGGCGATTTCTTTTTAAGTTTTTGATGCCGAGTCTTGATTACCACGAGTTTAAAGCCCAAATCGGGGGCATGGGCAGCAGGGTATACGAGACTCTAGCCCTTAATCCGTTTAACCAACGCTTCAGTAAAAGCGATGGTCGTTGCTTTGCCGCCTAGGTCTGTTGTTTTGATGTTGTCTTGATTCAGCGTTAGATCAATCGCGTTGCGCAATCGATTGGCAAGGTCAGAATGTCCGACATGGTCGAGCATCAGGCCTGAGGCGAGTAATAGTGAAATTGGATTGGCAATCCCTTTGCCGGCAATGTCTGGCGCCGAGCCATG
>JBAWWV010000579.1:0-1941 GCA_037146575.1 Alcaligenaceae bacterium
ACAACAATATGCGATTAATGAATGAGATTTATATGCGATTACTAAGCTCTTTGGTATTTAGTGTGTCGGCGGTTGCTGCGCTAAGCGCGGCTGTCCAGGCGCAACCTTATCCTAACCGGCCAATTACGGTCGTCGTCCCATACCCTCCCGGCGGTGCAACCGATCCGATCGCTAGAATTTTTACGGTCAAATTAGCCGAGGCCTGGAAGGTGCCGATCATTATCGAAAATCGCGCGGGTGGCGGGACAACGATTGGAATGAGCTATGGCGCCCGCGCGGCACCTGATGGTTACACCATCACGGTCGGTACCACCAGTGTGGGAACCAATCCTGCGCTGTATAACAAATTGCCGTACGACACCATGAAGGACTTTACTTTCATTAGTCAGATGGGCATCTTGCAGCTTGTGCTCTCTGTGCATCCTTCATTGCCTGTGAATACGCTTGATGAGCTGATTGCTTATGCTAAGAAAAATCCCGGCAAGCTAAATTACTCATCGTTCGGTAACGGCACGATGGGACATTTATCGGGCGAGTACTTTAAAGTGTCTGCAGGCATTGACGTCACGCATGTTCCTTATAAAGGTAGCGCGGCCTCAACAATGGCTGTGGTCGGTGGAGAGGTCTCATATGCGATCGATACACTGTTCATTCAATCGCAACACATTAAGGCTGGGTCAATCAAGCCTTTGGTGAGCTTCGGACCCAAGCGCCTAGAGTCGATGCCAAACATGCCAGCGATGGTAGAAAAGTATCCAGGCTTTACAGCGTTTTCATGGCTAGGCTTCATGGGGCCAGCCGGTCTGCCGCCAGAGATTGTGTTGAAGTGGTCGACTGAAGTTTCTAAAATTGCGAACACACCAGAGGTCAAAGAAAGACTAGCACAGCTTGGTATCGATGCCGTTGGCGGTAGCTCTCAACAGTTTGCTGATTTTGCACAGGCAGAAATCACCAAATGGACTAAGGTTGTGGGCGAGGCGAAGATACCGAAAGAAAATTAATTAATCGTCTTGGGCTAAGCTACTGAGTCTCTTGTCAGTCGCTTGGCAAGGCCGACAAACGGATCTTGCTCAAGAAATCATTTCAAAACGATTATTAATAAAGCTTAAGTCCTTCTGTGTTTTTAGATCTTGCAGTTCGTGTAAAAAACTTGTCGCAGATGCGAGTTCAAAGGCATCTTGCGTGCAGGCTATGAACTTCTGGGCAAGTGCCTCATCAGAGACTGGCACGTTTGGGTGGCCCATGGCGAAGAAGATGGTTTCTTGCATCTCACTGCCATCGCGCTTCTTGATGACGACATGAGCTTGTTCTGGACGAGGATTAATAACATCTTTTCCCGGCAAGGTTGGATCAAGTTGCATGTGCACGAGTGGCCAAAGTGAACGTGTTTCTGGATCATTTAATCGTGAAGAATAAAAGTCCTTTACCTTAATCTGATCCTCTAATAGCGCAAGGGCAACACAGTGATTCATACTAAAGCGGGCTTGCATTTCGTCGATTGGCTGCGAATACATGAGATTGCCCATCACAATGCCAGAGACATGCGTCGTAATCGACTCAATCGTATTCAGTAATAGACCTTTTTGCTTTAAAGCCCAAATCGCATCAATCGTTCGATGAGTGCTTGCACAGCAAGGATGAACTTTTAGGCAGATACCAATTTTTGTTATCGCCGGCTCGCCGGCCAACACGACACGAGCCGCATCAAAACCAGCAGCACTGTCGGCACCAAAAAGTGATCGGAACGACCACGTACCTTCAAAAATTTCGGCAGCTGCCGTTAAGCCTTGTTCTGCTAAACACGCGGCGATGATTCCTGCTTGCCCTGCCATGCCTGCATGAATTGGTTTGAGATTAGTGCCAAACTGGAGTTTTGAACCGCTCGATGAACTTGTTGCAATGGATATCGCCGCAGCGGCAGTTTTTGCGTCTAGTTGAAGT
>JBAWWV010000580.1:0-1937 GCA_037146575.1 Alcaligenaceae bacterium
GTACAAAAAGCCTGGTGCCAAAAACTTTAAATGTTCGATTAAGGCTGATTGGCCGGCAATATACCCGCCACAACCCGCCAGCGTCTTGCTCAGCGTGCCCATCCATAGATCCACATCGGTGGCTTGCAAGCCAAAGTGTTCACGGATCCCGTGGCCGCGTGCGCCCATCACACCCAAAGAGTGCGCCTCGTCGACCATCAAAAAAACCTGATGGCGATTACGAAGCTCAACAAACTTAGGCAAGTCGGGATAGTCGCCATCCATACTGTAGATGCCTTCTACGACAATCAGCACTCTTTCATAGTTGGCGCGATGCTGCGTCAACAACTGATCTAACGCCTTCCAGTCATTATGCTGAAACGAAAAACGTTTGGCACCCGATAACTTAATGCCTTCAAGTGCGCTGTTATGAATGAATTCGTCGTGCACGATTAGGTCGCGCGGGCCGAACAGATACCCAATCGTCGTAACGTTTGTCGCATGGCCACTCACATACACAATCGCATCTTCAGCTTCGTAAAGTGCTGCAAGCGCTGCTTCAAGTGCTCGGTGGATCGGTCTTTCGCCCGAAACCAGGCGGCTAGCCGAGACCGAGGTGCCATATTGTTCGATCGCAGCCACCGCCGCGGCGTTGATACGCGCGTCACCTGATAAATTTAGATAGTTATAACTTGAAAAATTAATCAGCTTTTGCCCGGCGATCTGCGTATGCGCACTCGCCACACCCTCATGCTGTTTAAAAAATGGATTCACCAAACCCATGCGTTGCGCACCGCTATGAATGATCTGGATTTGTTTGTACCCAGGCATTCGGTCAAACCGATAAAACTCTTCAGAAATCGCGGCGCCAACGCGGCCATCGCCTACCGCGGCACGCGGATCAGTGCGCTGGCTAACGTCCGAAGCGCGCCGCTGCGCTAGCCCAGTCTCGGTGCGCGCAGTTGCCGGCGCCTGTGCGTGGGCAGATTCATCCAACCCCGCTTGTTTAAGTCGTCTTTCAAGCGATTGTTGAATCAGCTTGTCTTTGATTTGTGCGCTTAAACCGCTTAACCCACCCTTGAGCAACGTCATTGTAAAAACCTTCCGGCCTGATGCGTTTGCGATCGAACACTTTCTGCCAAGGCCGCGATTTCTTCAGCGCTTGAGTCAGAGCCGTGCAGCTTCACAAGTTCAGCAACCTGAGAGTCGTACGCGTTTGCTTGCGCATTGCTGGGCGAAGACGCCGTCACATCCTGTGCGGCCTCGTCAGAGGTATTCAATTGGGCACGCAAGATATCAATCAAGCGGTGCGTGAGTTTTTCAATACTGGGGTTTTCAGAAATCGCCATCACCGACAAGCGCACCCCAAAACGTGCTTCAAGCGCTACCACAAGCTCTACCCCCATCAACGAGTCCAAGCCCATGTCGTAGATCGATTTGCTGGCATCAATCTTGTCAGGGGCGATGCGTAAGATCTGAGACAACTCGTGTTTGACCATCTCCATGAAAACGACAGCAAGTGCCGCAGCATCAAGCTCGCTCAACAGCCGCGGGATATCTTCTGTGCCTTGCTCGTTTTGCTCGCGCTGGGTGCCCAGTCGTGCCAACTCACTAAACCGTGGCGATTGCGCGCTGGGTAAAAACTTGGCTAAGGCGGCAAAATCCAGCTCAAGCACGCCTTCGTTATTGTGGTTGTGCAAAATGGCTTGCTCAAGTTGCTCAAGCGCGTGGGCCGAGGATAAGGCTTGCCCACCCATGCGGTGTTGTAAAGCCTCTTTAACCTGCTTGTTGCGCGCCAGAAAACCCGCATCATCAATAGCACCCCACAGCATGCACGTGGCGGCAAGCCCTTGGGCGCGTCGTTGCAAAGCCAGTGCCTCAAGACCGCAGTTGGCCGCGATGTAAGCAGCCTGACCCGGGTTGCCAAAGAGCGTGGTGGCAGACGAATACAGCACAAA
>JBAWWV010000581.1:0-1933 GCA_037146575.1 Alcaligenaceae bacterium
CACTTGAACTACTCGCACAAGAATTTACGCCAGGCGCTGGCGCACCCGGCGCGGCAACTTATGCTGGCTTTGCCCGCGCACTCGACGCCGCGTTTAAATTACGCTTTGAACACATGGGCGATCACGAATCACCCAAAGCACCGGGCTGCACAACGCATTTCAGCGTGGTCGATCGCCACGGCAATATGTGCTCGGTGACTCAAACCTTGCTGTCAATTTTTGGTTCGCGGGTGGTGTCGCCCTCGACAGGCCTGCTGCTCAACAACGGCATCATGTGGTTTGACCCCGAGCCCGGCAAGCCCAACTCGCTTGCGCCCAACAAACGTTGCCTCGCCAATTATTCGCCAGTGATTGGCGAAGATCTCAAAGGGCGACGCTTTGCAATTGGAGCCTCGGGCGGGCGCAAAATTTTAGGCACTGTGATGCAATTAACCTCTTTCATGATGGATCACGGCTTAACGCTTGAAGAGGCGTTTCATCAGCCACGTTTAGACGTCAGCGGTGGGCCGCGCATTGTGGCGGATAAAGACTTGCCAGCTGATGTCATGCAAGCCTTGGACAAGGTCATGCCAGTGGTAGCAGCACGTAGCACTGCCTACCCCTATGCCTTTGCTTGCCCAGCCGGCGTGATGCGTGATGGCGACTTAAACATGGGCTGCACTGAAATCATGTCGCCCTACGGCGACTCGGTGAGCGGCGGCTAAGCCACACCTCTCGCCACCCGTTGCAGCGCAAGAGCGCTACTGCGATCATTGCTCCCATAAGCATGGGGCAATGATTCAATGTTGTATCAAACAACCGGCAACGACACTTCGACCCACCGTCCTGTGCGCAGCAAGTGCGCATCTTGCTTGTACGGGGCGATCAACTGAAGGCCAAGCGGCAAGCCCTTGGCTGAGCGCGCGATCGGCACGGTCAGCGCAGGCAAACCCAAGAAGCTCCAGAGCGCGCAAAACACTGGGTCGCCGGTAAAGGCCAAACCCTCGGGTGCTTCGCCGGTGGCAGGGATCGTCAAGATCGCATCAAAGCCCTTGAGTTGTGCCGCCGCATCGGCACGTAAGCGCTGCTGTAAGGCGCGCGCGCCCAGATATTCAAGCGCAGAGCGTGCGCGGCCTTTTTCAACCAACTCTTTTAGATGAACGCTTGAGCGCTCAGCGAAATGCGTCACGTGCTCTTGATGGATCGCGCCGCCCTCACATTCAAGCAGACAAAACATCGCGTCGATCCCTGTCCAATATTCATCGGGTAGCGAAAACTCTTCAATGACGGCGCCTTGCGCACGCAACTGTCTGACGGCACTTTCCATTGCTTGTTTTTGCTCGGCGGTGACACGGTCATCGTAGGGTGTGCGCAGCCACGCCAGACGCGGCGCAGCTTGAGGCTCGATGCCCGTGTCAGCCTTCATTGGCACCCCGGGCAACACAATGCTATCGGATTCAGTCGTGGCTCGATTGCGTAACAAATTAAAAGCGTACGCAACATCGTTGACCGATCGGGCAATAAAGCCCACATGATCAAGCGACCCAGCTAACGGAAACACGCCCGCACGCGGCACCGCGCCAAAGCTGGCTTTAAACCCTACCACGCCACAAAAGGCGGCTGGTCGAATCACCGAGCCAACGGTTTGTGTGCCGAGTGCCAGAGGCACGATACCCGCGCCAACCGCTGCCGCCGAGCCGCTTGACGACCCACCCGGGGTATGGCCAGCATTGAACGGGTTCACCGTTGGGCCAGGCTGTCGCCAGGCAAATTCTGTCGTCACCGTTTTACCAAAGACCGCTGCGCCCAGTTGCCGAATATGCGCGACGATCGGTGCATCGTAGTCAAGCGCTTGGTCGGCATAAATCGGCGAGCCGTTGGTCGTGGTGAGCGCACGCGTCGCAATTAAGTCTTTGACCCCAACCGGGATTCCGGCCCACTCACCACCACTGAC
>JBAWWV010000582.1:0-1928 GCA_037146575.1 Alcaligenaceae bacterium
CCGATTCCGGCCAACCATGCTGGATGGCCGCTCTTGTTAAGGGTTGTGCGATGCCTGCCCTGACGCGCAGGGGTGAGCGGACGGTCTCCAATTTCTTGTGCCCGAGCAAGACCTGGATCACCCGGATGTCGACCTTCTGTTCCAGCAGGTGGGTGGCGAAGCCGTGCCGCAGCGTGTGCATCGACACCCGCTTGTCGATGCCGGCCGCGAGCGCCGCGTCATGGATGGCACGGTTGAGTTGGCGCGGGGTGACCGGATCGAGCGGATTCATGCCCGGGAACAACCACCCGCCGTCGAGCATCTTGCCCTGCGCCCGCGCCACCCGCCACCAGGTACGCAGCCGTTCCAGCAGCAGCGGCGGCAGCATGGCGCAGCGATCCTTGCGCCCCTTCCCCTGTTCGACCCGCAACGTCATCCGCTGGCTGTCGATGTCGGTAACCTTCAGCGCCACCACCTCGCATAAGCAGATTCATGATTCCGCCAAACCTCACCGCCGGAACGAAGCTCGCTGCCTACCGCGCGAGCGGTTCAGTCCTACGACCCATAGCAGTCAATCAGGGTAATAAACAATCACTCCAAATTAATGTCAGCGCCCAATAGGTTCCATAGGCAATGGTGGGAGATAACCGTCCCTGTGCAAATCCTCAAGGGAGCGCGGTCCAGAACCCTTTTCCGGATTAACGATCCAAGGCCATTCATTGCTGTTCAAAGGAGCCAACGGTGGCAGGAATAGCTTCATACCTCGCCGCTTTGACTCGGAAGTGATGACATTGCGTGCGCCGCCGTTGAGTAGTTCGTGGCTCATCAAGTATTCATAGTTGAAGAACACTTGACTCAAGCCTTTGTCATTAATATATCGCGCCAAAAGGCCGAACATTTCCTCTGGCGTGCTTTGGAAACTAGTGGTCTCGAACATGAAAAGTTGTCGATTAATCTTTTCCTCACCCATAAACTGAGCCATGATAGTGAAGAGGATATTGTTTTGACGCGTGGGAAAAAGGGCGTTGGTTAAACCATAGGTGCGATCCCAATCCTTGCCGAGCAAAGTCTTCCATGTCGACAGCACTTCATAAGAATGTGACACTTGCGCCGTAGCCGCAAGTCCAATCAACTTCTCTGCGTAAGGCTCTACCCCACGGGCGAAGGCCTCCACCTCGGCATAGGTGAAAGAACCGTTTTTCAGGCAAGTATCAAGAAATGTCTGCACGCGATTGAGTACGATTTGCACAAGAGCCTTATCTTCTGCAGTAATGGCAAGATTGTCGATGCTTTCCCTGGCTATTTGTACCTGAGTGCGAAACGTTTGCATCGGTGCGACCCATGATTGATCGGACCTCGAATCCTTGAGCGCTGGTACAACTAAACCGTAAGTGGCTAATGCACTATGGGCCGTGGCTTTGGCAATCTGGTAGATTGGCGGCATGGGAGGTGCCACCAGGGGGAGCTCGCCAGGACGATAAAGAATAAATTGCCCGCCCGCCCCGCTAAAAAGGCCCATGATCAACGGAACTCTATCGCGTATATTTTTTTGGGTTACCTCAAGATCTTTGCTGAAGATCGTTTGCATCGCGTTATTTAGCTGATAAATATTGCGGAAGGCTAGTTGCTCCTTGGTCGGTGGTGGAGCATCAGAGATAACAAATAAAACCGAATCTGGTAACGCAGTTGAAGATGCACTTTGTGCAAACGCTGCAATAGAAAAATAAAGTCCTAACAATACTCCAATCATTACCTTATTCATGTTGCCTAACCCTTAATCTTTTCATGCATCAGCATGGTATGAAAAATTGACTTGTGCTTTGACCCTGATGTTTCTTGTTAAGGAAAGTCTGAACAAGTCGCCTTGATTGTCGTCAGATATTGCGGCGCTGACGGAGCTATTGTCAAATGTTGTGTACGGCGCATTGATCAGGCGGCGATTTCCTGAC
>JBAWWV010000583.1:0-1928 GCA_037146575.1 Alcaligenaceae bacterium
GATTAAGGCGACTGCAACGCCATACTGGAGTCAATCCAGAATAAGTCGCCATGCTAGCGCGGACGCCCCGCTAGCGATCAGCCTAATGTCTGGGCACGAGGTTGGCCACGCGGCAGGTGATTTCGTTTCTTGAGGCAGGACTGTATAAGACCGATTGTTTCTTGTCCTCGTAACAGCCATTAGAAAAAACTGACTACAGTGTCGATTAAACGCTTATCCTAATTTTCCGCATTCGAATTCTGGTGGGGTATAAGTTGTTGGTTGGCGCTAAGTCTTGTGGGCAAGCGGAGCCCACGACGATCAAATCCATCAACGCTTCCAGGACGATTTTCTGACCGGGCAGAGCAGGTGAAATTCCTCCTGTGATCAACCCTTTGCTATTAACTGATGTTTCTTGAAAAAGATTCAAAGAGTCAGGCTCAAGTCTGTTGACGCCGATCGAAAAGGTCAATATTGGATCGGCGTCAACACATGTGACTTTACTTTGATTCAATCCGCAGTTGCGCCAGTCAGCTTGACTAAGGCTCCCCATCGCTTTATTTCTGCTTGAACAAACTCAGCGTATTCGGCTGCTGACAGATAGGTTTCATCTTCGTAACCTGCTGCAGCTAGCTTTTGCTTCATTTCGGAGCTGCTCAGAATGATGCCAATTTCTAGGTTTAGTTTGTTAATAATTGCAGCGGGGGTGCCTGTCCGTCCGAATAATCCGTACCAACCGCTAATGGTGAGGTCTGGGAAGCCCTGCTCTTTTGCTGTCCGTATCTCAGGAAATTCCTTTAGTCGAGTTAGGCCTGTCACAGCAATCGCGTTTAATTTGCTAGATTTGATGAAAGGCCCCACAGTGTTTAAAGTGTCAAACGATAACTGCAAGCTACCGGATAGTAAATCGGTCATGATTGGCGAACTCCCTTTGTAAGGGACATGGGTCATTTTTGTTTGTTCGAGGCTATTGAACAGTTCACCGACTAAGTGACCACCACTCCCGATCCCAGAACTTCCGTAGCTAAGAAGGTTTGGTTTCGCCTTGGCATACTGAACCAAATCTTTTAATGACTTAATCGTTACCGTTAGACTACTAATAATCACATAAGGATACGAAGCTATTTTTGATATTCCGATCAAGTCTGCTGGATCATAGTTAAGAGATTTGAACATCGTAGGGTTAATTGCCTGATTACCTACATATGACATCATCAGCGTATAGCCATCTGGCGCTGAGCGGGCCACTGCCTCGGCTGCAACGTTACCACCCGCACCTGAGCGGTTTTCGACGACAACGGGCTGCCCCATTTGTTCAGCAAGCTTTTGACCGATGAGGCGCATGACTGTATCAAGGCTGCTTCCGGGTCCCAAGCCGACAATGACTTTAATAGGGCGTTCGGGATAGGGGCCTGCCAGACAAGTTTGAAAAAAAATACTGGTGGCAAGAAGACTAAAACCTAACAGGAAATTGTTCATTTTATTTTTGTTCATTAAGCAAGTTTGATTGTTTTAATTTCGACAGGTCACGTTGAACCGATACCATGCGGTTGCAATACTATCTAACATCATTCACTAGATAGATCGTCGCGCCAAAGGTTCTGGTACGAATCCATTACAACTTTGGTGGGAATACCTAATCGACTCAGCCTTTTTGAAACGAGCTGTTACTCAGGTGATCACACAGCACTACACCTTAGCGCCGAGTTTAAGAGTATGCCAAATGTCTTGACGCAATCGTACAAACTCTGGGTCTGCCTTGATGTCTTCGGTGCGTGGTCGGATAAATGGTACGCGAATATCCATTTGGATGACCGCTGGTCGTGGCGAAAGTACGATCACCCGATCGGCTAGATAGAGTGCTTCTTCGATACTGTGCGTAACAAAGATGACGGTGCGGTGCTCCTGCTGGCCGATGCGCAGCAATTCGTCTTGAAGCAGATCACGTG
>JBAWWV010000584.1:0-1920 GCA_037146575.1 Alcaligenaceae bacterium
AGTCAAGGTTTTGCTCACCACGCGCCATGGCGCGACGGTCGTTGAGCAACTTTGTCACAAGCGCATGGGGCGCAAATCCGGCAGGCGTCTGCGTCAGTGCTTCACCGATACTTTTGAGCTCGGCTAATGGCACACCGGTGTCAGCTTGGTCTGTCCACTTTGCATTTAAGAAAGGCGTCCAGTCGATTGCGTATTTGCTTTTGTAATTCGTCAGCACAGGCTCGATCGTGCGCTGACCATCTTCCATGTACTGGCGATAGTCTTTGACGAGTTGATCGCCCTCGCCTTCTTTGAGCACGCCCTGCGCAGTCAGTTTGTCTGCGTAGAGCTTACGCGTACCAGGATGAGCGCCAATGCGCTTGTACATCAAAGGCTGCGTGAGTGCAGGCGTATCTTGTTCGTTGTGCCCGAGTTTACGGAAGCACACAATATCGACGACCACATCGCGGCCAAATTTCATTCTGAAATCGAGCGCAAGACGGGTGGTAAACGCCACGGCCTCAGGATCATCACCATTCACATGAAACACTGGCGCTTCGATCATCTTTGACACGTCAGTGCAATAGATGGTCGAGCGTGTATCGCGCGGATCTGAAGTGGTAAAGCCGATCTGGTTGTTAATGACCAAGTGCACCGTGCCACCCGTGCCGTAGCCTCGGGTCTCGGCTAAGTTGAGGGTTTCCATGACGACGCCCTGTCCGGCAAATGCTGCGTCGCCATGCACTAGCACAGGCAACACTTGCTTGTAACCATCAGCACCACGACGCTCTTGGCGCGCTCGCACGCTACCCTCAACGACTGGATTGACGATCTCAAGGTGCGAGGGGTTAAAGGCAAGCGACAGATGCATTGGACCGCCGCGCGTAGACAGGTCGCTTGAAAAACCGTTATGGTATTTCACATCACCATCGCTTAAACCTTCGGCGTGATGACCTTCGAACTCAGCAAACAAATCGCCCGGCATCTTGCCCATGATGTTGACCAGCATGTTCAGACGACCGCGGTGCGCCATTCCGACCACGATCTCTTGCACGCCAGCTTCACCCGCATGGTGCACGAGCTCGTCCATCGAGGCGATAAAGCTATCGCCACCTTCAAGAGAAAAACGTTTTTGACCGACGTACTTTGTATGCAAATAACGTTCAAGGCCTTCGGCCTCGGTTAGCTGTTGCAGCAAATTACGTTTACCTTCGGCTGAAACCGGCGGAGCAGACAAGGTTGACTCAAGGCGCTCTTGAACCCAGCGCTTGACTGCAGGATCAGACGCATGCATGAACTCGGCGCCGATCGAACGACAATAGGTATCACGCAAGGCTTTGAGAATATCGCGCAAGGTCATGGTGCTTGCGCTAGAAAAGTAAGTATTGGCTGCCGAAAACACCTGATCGAGGTCAGCTTCGTTTAAGCCATAAAACGCTGGATCTAACTCAGGGATCGAAGGGCGGTCGGTACGCTTGAGCGGATCGAGATCAGCCCATCTTGAACCAAGTGAGCGATACGCAGCAATCAAAGATTGCACGTGCACCTGCTTGGTTGCAACAGCTAGATCAGATTCTTTTGCGCGTTGAACGAAACCATTGGTTTTAGCGCGAATAGCAAACGACTCAACGATCGGCGCGTGAGCCTGATCACGAGTTGCTGGCTGACCATCAGTTGCAGGCATATGCTGCAATTGGTCGAAATAGCTTCGCCAGTTGTCTGGCACTGAGCCAGGGTTGTCGAGATAAGCCTCATAAAGCTCTTCGACATACGGGGCATTACCCCCAAAAAGATAGGAGTTCTGTAGTGATTCGAGTTCTGATGACATTTGACGCTTCACCTTGTCGGGTGCTTCACCCGTTGCGATGCAGGAATACCTTCCGTTTACTCGGCCAAACCGATTTGCGGATAGCGGGCAGAAGGCAGTTGTTTTAAGCCTTA
>JBAWWV010000585.1:0-1920 GCA_037146575.1 Alcaligenaceae bacterium
GCGCGTTCGATCGCGAGCTGTAAAAGCACGCCAACAGCACTGCCAGTGGCGTTGGTAAAGTCTGGATCATCTTTGTACTTTGTTTTAAACAGGCTCGTGTAGTTCTCTGAACTCTTGAATAGATCCTCGGACGTATACCTCGCAGCGGGATGCCACCATGTAGCCGTCGTGACGTTATTTGAGAGAGCGCCCGTCGCGTCTACAAACTCTTGATAAACCGGACCGTTGATCATTGTCAGCACGGCAGGTTTGACCTTTTGGTCGCCCAGCTGCTTACGAATAAGAATCAGGTCGTTGATGTAACCCGTAATGACGATCCAGTCTGGCTTGGTCGCACGAAGCTGGGTAATAGCAGATGCGTGATCTAAGGCACCGATTGGATACTTGTCAAAATAAACTACTTCAATCCCGCGTTTTTTTGCTGATTTTTCAAAATCTTGCCCAAGTGCTAACGGGTATAGGTCGTTGCGCGAAAGAATCGCCACACGCTTGACCTCTTTTGCGTCGGCTTTCACTAAGTCTGCCATCGGTTCGGTGAGAGAGTCGTTTGGCGTAAATGTGCCAAAGAGATTCTTATAGCCACGGTCGTACACCTCAACCGAAGACGCAGTTGGTGCGAGCGTTGGAATTCCGTATTTTTCTGAGACTGCGCTAGCTGCTTTGGTGGCGCCCGAACCAAAGGGCGAGAAGAGGAAATCGACTTTATCGTCGGTCACCAGTTTTTCTGCGAGTTGTACTGCTTTGGGTGTATTCGACTGGTAATCGTAGTAAATGATTTTGACTGGCAGTTTTTTGCTGCCTACAGTAATTCCACCCGCTTTATTCACTTCTTCTACCCAGAGATCGTACCCGCGTTGAAGTTTAGTGCCTTCGGGTGACAGCGGCCCCGTGAGTGGGAGCGGGGCACCGACGACCACGCTCTCTTGTGCGATTACCAGAGGGGAGAAAACTGCAGTGGCTAGTACAAGTCCGTGCAGGGTTCGCCGCAATAATTGTTCAATTCGAGCGCGCATTGTGATCTCCGGAGCATTGAATGCATAAAGCAAGTAAACGAGCGAGTGAGACCGGATGCATCAAACGAATTCTGCGGCCATCGATGACACGAACTGTCAGCGATCGCAAACAGTGTAGCAATCATTGTTTATGTTTTAAACGAAGAATTTCTTATAAGGTTATGCTCAATTATTCATTGTGCACACAACAAATTGCGACCTATACTCATAGGTGTTTCGATCATGTCTTAAGGAGCTTTTAATGATTACAGCAACGGTTCGTTACAAGCTGCCGTCTCACATTGACTACAACGCTTGCTTGGCTCATTTTGCCAAAATCGCCCCAGGCTTTCAGCAGGCAAGCGGTTTGATCAGCAAGCATTTTATTTGGAGCGAAAGTGGCTGGGCAGGTGGGGTCTACCAGTGGCAAACTATCGAGCATGCGCGTGCGTTTTATAGCGGGCCGTGGCTTCAGGGAATCGTTCAACGTTACGGCACAGAGCCCCAAATCGACTACTTCACTGTATTTGCAGTCACGGATAACGCTCGGGGTACGGTCGAGGTGCTCGAGTCCCCGCGGGCAGCGTAGCATGGTTGTGCAACAGAGTCAGGAAGTCTGCAAGCAACGCCCCGTTGTTGACTACTATTTCAGTTTTATTTCTCTGTGGTCTTATGTCGGAAGCCTAGTGTTTCGCGAGATGATCGAACGCCACGACATTGAAGTCAATTACAAACCGATTGACCTGCTTGCCGCGTTTGCTGTCGGAGGGGGACTTCCTGTCAAAGAGCGAGCCCCTCAGCGTCAGGCCTACCGTCTCGTTGAGATGCAGCGTTGGCGTGAAATTCGTGGTGTCCCGCTTGTGCTTCATCCTCGCTATTATCCGGTCGATCCCGAACTGGGACATCGTATGCTGCTTGCGGCACTTGA
>JBAWWV010000586.1:0-1917 GCA_037146575.1 Alcaligenaceae bacterium
ATGAAAATCACCATGCAATTAGTGCGCTTGATGCTAGCGGTGAGTTTGCGCAGGGCCTGACTCATCAAACGTGCCTGTAGACCTGGCAGTGAATCACCCATTTCGCCTTCAATTTCAGCTTTGGGAGTCAGTGCTGCGACCGAGTCGATCACAATTAAATCGACGGAACCTGAACGTACCAGAGCGTCAGTGATTTCAAGTGCCTGTTCACCCGTATCAGGCTGTGAAATCAGCAGATCAGTCAGATTAACGCCTAATTTTGAGGCATATTGCACATCAAGAGCATGCTCAGCATCAATAAACGCGCAGGTGCCGCCAACCTTTTGCATTTCGGCGATCACTTGCAAAGTCAGTGTCGTTTTGCCAGAGGATTCAGGGCCATAAATTTCGATCACGCGCCCGCGAGGTAAGCCCCCGACACCTAGCGCAATGTCTAAACCAAGCGACCCCGTCGAAACCACCTGAATATCATGTTCGACCTCGTTATCGCCATAGCGCATCACGGATCCTTTGCCAAACTGCTTTTCGATTTGGGCAAGCGCTGCGACCAGTGCTTTTGCTTTTTCGGGGGAGCCGGCTTTGAGGGCTTTTTCGTCCATGACAAATCCTTTAGGTGAAAATCGATAAAATGATTGTACTGTACAAATAAACAGTATTGCAAGGGTTTTTAAACAACACTTCTTTTATTCAGGGTTTACCCTTATTTAGAGACAGCGTTGTAGGCAGATACAAGATGCTATGACAGAATAGGCCTTCTTTGGTGTCATCTGGCTCTTTTCAACCATGCGTATTCTCATCGCAGAAGACGACAGTATTTTGACCGATGGCCTGACGCGTTCATTGCGCCAAAGCGGCTATGCGGTTGATGCAGTCAGCGATGGCGTAGCCGCCGACGCCGCCTTGCTCGCAACAGAGTTTGATCTGCTGATTCTTGATCTTGGCTTGCCGCGGATGAGTGGACTCGAAGTCTTAAGCAAGCTGAGAGCGCGGCAATCGCGTCTGCCTGTGCTGATTCTGACCGCAGCCGACAGCATCGAACAACGCGTCAAAGGGCTCGACCTCGGTGCCGATGACTATATGGCAAAGCCCTTCTCCTTGTCAGAACTCGAGGCACGCGTGCGAGCGTTGGCCCGTCGAGGCGCGGGAGGCGGTTCAACAATTTTGCGCCACGGCAAACTCGAATTTGATCAGACTGGTCGCGTTGCAATGGTGGGAAGTCAAACCTTAGACCTGTCTGCGCGCGAGGTCAGTTTGCTAGAAATATTGTTGACCCGCAGCGGCCGGATGGTCAGCAAAACCCAAATCGTGGATCACTTATGCGAATGGGGCGAAGAGGTTAGCTCAAATGCAATTGAGGTCTACATTCACAGGTTACGAAAAAAGCTCGAAGACAGTGGTGTCAAGATAGCGACCGTGCGAGGGTTGGGCTATTGCCTTGAACGAGAACAACCAACAAGTAGTGCGAACATATAAGTGACTCAGGGCTTGTCAGCGAACTCCACTAGCTCAGCGACGCGGCCCTCGGCTACTTCATCTCAGCGCGAAGCCCTCGATCTCGAATTCGATCTGGACGCTAACCTGAGCGAACGAGCCGCCCGGCGCTCGTTGTTAGGCGAGGTGTTGGACTGGATGCTTGCACCACTTTTTTTACTTTGGCCAATGAGCATTGCGATCACGTATGTCGCGGCCCAAGACTTGGCCAATGTGCCCTACGACCTGAGCCTTTCAAACGCCCTTGAGGTCTTAACCCAGCAGATCGAAGTTGAAAACGACCGCGCAACGTTTAAACTCTCTCCCCCAGTCAGACTCGCGTTACGTACACGCGAAAACGATGGGGTATTTTGGAAAATCATTGCTCCGTCAGGCGAACTGCTGGGCGGTGACGCTGAACTACCCACACCCGACAAAGCCCCAGGC
>JBAWWV010000587.1:0-1913 GCA_037146575.1 Alcaligenaceae bacterium
GTGCAATTGCGCGTACCGAACAGTTCAAAGAATTTTGCTCTAAGCAAATCATGACCGTCGAGGTCGTCGGAAGCAAAGACTTGCAACCTGAGATGGTCAGAGAAAATGTTCGTTGGAAAAGAATTGTTGAGCTCGCACGCGGTGCTTAGTCAGCCTTAACGCCGGCCTCTTTTGCGACTTTCCCAAAACGTAGCGCTTCAGCTTGAATGAACGCAGCAAATTGTTGTGGAGTGCCGGGTAACGGAAACATATCGTTAGCTTTGAATTTCTCTTGTACGTCTTTGTTGTTCAATGCTCTTACCAACTCTGCGTTCAAGCGAGCGATCACAGCGGGTGGTGTACCTTTTGGTACAACCAGTCCGCTCCAGTTGGTCGCTTCGAGTTCGGGGTAGCCCAGCTCGCGTAAAGTGGGAACTTCGGGCAAGGCAGCTGCGCGCTGTGCAGACGTTACCGCTAGCACGCGAACTCGACCGCTTTTTGCAAAAGGCGCAGCCTCAGTGACGTTGGTGACTGCCATAGGAAGGTGACCACCAACGACCGCTGTCAAGGCAGGAACACCGCCAGCATAGGGCGCGTGAAAAATATTGATACCGACAGCGAGTCTTAACATTTCGGTCGCAACATGATGCGTCGTGCCCACGCCTGGTGTGCCGTATGCAATTTCGCCCGGCTTGGTACGTGCCAACGCGATCAGTTCTTTGAGTGAAGTCGCAGGTACGTTTAGGCCAACGGTAATCGCCATCGGCAACCACATCGCCTGACCAATTGCGTCAAAATCTTTGATGGGGTCGTAAGACAAACCTGTTCGTATTGCAGGATTGATCACAAAGCTTGGAAACACAACAAGGATGGTGTAGCCATCACCCGACGCGCGCGCGGCAAACTCGTAACCTGTGACTGCACCAGCACCTGGACGGTTATCAACAATAACGGGCTGGCCCAAGCCTTTTGACATGGTGTCTGCAAGAATGCGTGTTGTGATGTCACCTGCGCCGCCTGGTGGAAACGGGATCACCATTTTCAACGGCTTGGTTGGAAAGTCTTGGGCCTGGGCGGTGTCAATCAGCCCTGACATGACGGTTGCAACGAGCGCTATGAGAATGCGTGCATACATGATGGTGTCCCCATTTTTAATGATTGACTTTGATTTTGTGCCTCATTATAGTGCGTCAACTGGTAGTGCCGCTCATTAACACTTAGCCTCGGAGTCAGCCATGATTATTGGTATGTTAATTTTTCAAGACATGACGCAACTGGACTTTACCGGGCCCTATGAGGTGTTTTCAAAAATGCCAGGGTGTGAGGTCAAGATTATTGCTAAGACACTGCAGCCTGTCGTAGCGAAAGGTGGTTTGAAATTTCTGCCAGACTTTACGATCGACGATGTGCCGGCACTTGATTTGATCTTTATACCCGGTGGGCATGGGGTAAGTGCTTTAATGAAAGATCGCTCGGTGCTTGAATTTATTCGTGCACAAGCGCAACACGCAAAGTATGTGACCTCAGTTTGCACTGGTTCGTTGGTGCTCGGGGCGGCAGGTTTGTTACAAGGTTATCGTGCCACCACGCACTGGACGTCACTAGATCTGTTGCCACACTTTGGTGCGATCATCGCGCGCGACCGCGTGGTTGTTGATCGCAACCGTATCACGGGTGGTGGTGTGACAGCGGGAATTGATTTTGCCTTGGCCATTGCCGCCGAGGTTGTTGGTGAAGACGCGGCAAAAACAATTCAATTAGTCATCGAATACAACCCCGCCCCGCCTTTCAATTGCGGTCACCCCGATACGGCTGAAATAAAAATTCTTGAAGCTCTGACACAGAAGCTTGTGCCACTGCAAGCCACTAGGCTCGTCGAGGCAAAAGAGGCGGCGAAGCTTTATTGCTGAGGGTGGAGGATTGACTGCTTAGGC
>JBAWWV010000588.1:0-1913 GCA_037146575.1 Alcaligenaceae bacterium
TTATTGGGTTGATCGGACCAAATGGCGCCGGGAAATCAACCTTTTTTAATTGTTTGGTGGGCGACTTAAAACCCTCCAAAGGTCGCGTTCTGTTCGATGGGCATGATGTCACGAATGCCTCACCCGAAGAGCACGCCAAGCTTGGCATTGGACGCACGTTTCAGTTACCTGCAACGTTTGAAGAATTAACGATTCTTGAAAATGTGATGGTTGGGGCCTTCTTGCGTCATCCTCGCGTCAAAGATGCGCGTGAAAATGCTCAGCGAGTGCTCGACTTAACCGGGCTGACTGCGCTTGCAGATCAAAAGGCCAAGAGTCTTGGCACACCGGGAAGAAAGCGCCTAGAGATTGCTCGGGTGTTAGCCACTGAGCCTAAGCTGATGTTGCTAGATGAGGCGCTGGCTGGCCTGACTCCTTCTGAGGTGCAGTTAGCGATTGAGTTGGTGCGTCAGATCCATAAGTCAGGCATCACGCTTGTGATCGTTGAACACATTATGGAAGTCATCTTATCTTTAACGGATCGGGTGCTGGTATTTAATCAAGGCAAGGTCATTGCAAGTGGTGCACCGACCGACGTGGTGAATGATCCCGCGGTGATTGAGGCGTATCTTGGCCGGTCGCTCAATAAAAAACGTGAACAAAATACATGAACGTTAAAAATCCTCAGTTAACAGTCAAGCACCTTGAGGTCCGTTACGGCGATCTGGTAGGGATTGCTGATGTGTCGATCGAAGTGCCAGCAGGCTCCATCGTGGCGTTATTGGGCTCGAATGGTGCTGGCAAGACGACCACCTTGAATGCAATTGCAGGGCTTGTGCCGTCTAGCGGTGGGTCGATCCACTGGGGTAATGAGAGCATTGGTGGTGAACCGGCCTACGCTGTCGTGCGTAAAGGGGTCGCCTTATCTCCTGAAGGCTGGCATTTATTTACCCAGCAAACAGTCGAGCAAAATTTGATGCTTGGCACGACACCTTTGAACGACAAGAAGGAAATTCCTGAGTTGCTCGATAAAGTATTTGAGTTTTTTCCACGTTTAAAAGAACGACGTAAGCAACGCGCTGGCACACTGTCGGGTGGAGAGCGCCAGATGTTGGCGGTGGGCCGTGCACTGATGAGTGCACCCAAAATTTTATTGCTAGATGAACCGAGTCTGGGTTTAGCGCCGGCGATCGTTGAAACGCTCTACGAGACCCTGTCACGCTTGCACCGCGCTGGCCTGACGCTGTTGATTGCGGAGCAGTCGGTGCAACTCGCACTTGAAGTGGCAGATTATGCCTACGTGCTACAAACCGGAAAAACCGTACTCGAAGGTACGGCCCAGGCGCTTGCAACAGACCCCCAGGTACGTAAAATTTATTTAGGTTTAACGGACGCGACTTAGTTTTTTCGCTTAAGACTTTCGCGGATTTGTTTTTCTTAGCCATACCTTAGTGGCTGTCTTGTCTTCCCCGCAGGACCTTACCTGGCAAGTTACCTGTCGCCTGAGCGTTTTCAAAAATAGGCTGACCGCACACGATCGTCGCGAGGTAGCCATCAGCGCGCTGCACCAAGCGTCTGCCTCCCGCAGGCAGATCATGCACAAACTCAGGTCGATGCAGCGAGAGCGCCTCGGGATCAATTACATTGATATCAGCCTTGTAGCCGACTTTTAATAAGCCGCGGTCGTGCAAGCCATAGACCTGTGCGGTGTCGAACGTTTGGCGTTTAACAATATGCTCAAGCGGGAGCAAGGGGCCGCGCGTGCGGCCTTTGGCCCAGTGCGTGAGCATGAAGGTCGGCAAGCTGACATCGCAAATGTAGTTGCAGTGCGCGCCGCCATCAGACAAGCTGTTGACGGTGTGGGTATGTTGCATGAGTTGGTGGATATGGTCGAGGTTTTCGTACGAGTAGTTAAAACTTGGATAATAAATAAT
>JBAWWV010000589.1:0-1912 GCA_037146575.1 Alcaligenaceae bacterium
TGATCCGGTTAAAATCTAGGTTTACGCAGCCCAAGCGTTTGTTGGGCAAGCTCGTGCCGTCAGGCACGTTCCATACAAAAAGAGCACACTAAATGACTCGATCCGTCGGCATCAAAAAAACCATGGCAGCCGCATCGCCCAAACCCAAAGCTGCTGTCAAGCCAACGGCAAAATCTAGTTCTAAATCCGCCTCAGTAGCGGCTAAATCAAGCGCTAAGTCGGTTTCTAAACCTGCTGCCAAGCCCACAGCTAAGCCTACCGCTAAGCCGGTCACTAAGGCCGCCGTTAAGCCTGTCTCAAAGCCAACGCCCAAGCCTGCCTCTAAAACGCAGCTTAAGACGGTGGCTAAAGCGGCTCCTGTGCCGACTAAAAATAGTAAATCTACGGCTAAACCTCTCGCTAAGGCGGGGCTGGCTTCTGGTAAGCCAGTTGCGGTTAAGTCTGTTTCAAAACCCGCAGCAAAAACTGCAGCTCAATCAGTCAAGGATTCAATGAAGTCGGCTTCACCCAGCAAATCCAAAGTCCCTACTCAGGCAGCCCCCGCAAAACCCGCAACCAAGGTTGCAGCCAAAGCCTCTGATAAAGCGGCCGTCGCACCCGTCAAGGCCGTTAGCGCAAAAGACTCTGCTGCAAAAGGTGTTGCCGCTAAAGTTGCAACAGCCAAAGCAGCCCCTACAAAAGCAGCGCCCGCCCCAGCAGCACCCGCAAAGGCGGCGTCTGGCAAGGCGGCACCGGGCAAAACTGCTGGTGTTCTGCCGGCTAAAGCACCGCCGCCTGCGCCTGTTTCGGCCAAAGCCCCTGGTAAGGTCGACGTCTCTAAACCACCACCACCTGCTGATGATGGTGAGGGGCCTCCTAAAAAGGTTTCAGGTCGTCCGCCCGGTGGCACAGGTCGTCGTCCGGGCCGTCCTTCAAAAAATCCAAATAACAATAGCGACAGCGAGTTTGGTGATTCAGGCGACGGTGAGCACGAAGCCGAGGTCTTACCTGACCTGAAGCCTGTCAAGCGTGGCAAGCGCGTCAAAGGCGAGGGTAAAGACCTGATTGCCCGCGGCCCCGTCACGCCCGAAGAATACGAAGCAAGACGCAATCGCCTGAAGCTACTGATTAAGCTTGGTAAAGATCGCGGCTACCTCACCTACGGCGAGATCAACGACCATCTACCTGATGACTTGGTTGACGCCGAGGCGATCGATGGCATCATCAGCACGTTTAGCGACATGGGGATTGCAGTCTATGACCAGGCTCCCGATGCTGAATCATTGTTGCTCGGTGAAAACGCACCCGTTGCCACGTCAGATGACGATGTTGAAGACGAAGCTGAAGCCGCGCTCACTACCGTTGATTCAGATTTTGGCCGCACTACCGACCCCGTTCGTATGTATATGCGCGAGATGGGTACGGTTGAACTCTTGACCCGTGAAGGCGAAATCGAAATCGCCAAGCGTATTGAGGGCGGTTTGAAAGATATGGTGAAAGCGATTTCAGCTTGCCCCACCACAATCAACGAAATCTTGAATCACGTACAACGTGTGCGCGATGCGCAAGCGCAAATCGATGAAGTCATTGATGGCTTGGTGGATGACGACGGTGCAGAATACGCCGGTGCTGGTGTTGCCGACGAAACCGAAGAAGACGGCCCCGCAGGCGGCATGAGTAGTAAGCAAGTTGAAGATCTGCGTATCAAAGGTATGGCCAAGTTTGAAATCGTGGGTGCGCAATTTACCAAAATGCGTGCCGCCTACGAAAAAGATGGCTACCGTTCTAAGCCCTATTTGGCTGCTCAAGAGTTAATTCAAAACGAATTAATGGGTATTCGCTTTACCGCCAAAATGGTCGAGCGTTTAGCTGACACCCTGCGTCAACAGGTTGAAGAAGTGCGCAAAATTGAGCGTGCTGTTTTACACACCTG
>JBAWWV010000590.1:0-1911 GCA_037146575.1 Alcaligenaceae bacterium
CGGTTAAGCGGGGGAAACACTGCCCGTGCAGTGAGGGATTGAATGGTGGTCATGCGTCGTCTCTCGATTTTTTGAACGAAGGGTGACAGAAGTTTACCTTGTCGTGCGAAAAGCCGCGGATTTCAACCCAACCTATAATAGGCATATCAACTTGCAGAGCATGATGAACGCAACACGCACTCAAACACTTGGCGAAGAGATTGCCAATGCCCTCAGCCACGGCATCGCCTGCGCGATATCGATTCTGGCCTTAGTACTCTTGATTCGCTCAGGCCAGGCGCTAAGCACCACCAGACTGGTAGCCGCCATCGTTTTCGGCGCCACGATGATTCTGCTTTACTTGGCTTCGACGCTTTATCACGCCTTGCCTCAAGGTAAAACCAAGCGG
The DNA here is from genome assembly GCA_037146575.1 of Alcaligenaceae bacterium. GTDB lineage: Bacteria > Pseudomonadota > Gammaproteobacteria > Burkholderiales > Burkholderiaceae_B > Zwartia. The sequence continues at coordinate 389 of JBAWWV010000590.1, forward strand.
GTATTTTTGATACTCGATCATGGGGCTATCTATATTTTTATTGCAGGCAGCTACACGCCTTTTGCTCTGGGCCCTCTTGCCGGGGCTTGGGGTTGGACCATCTTCGGCATCATTTGGGGCTTAGCGGTTTTAGGCGTGACGTTCAAAGCCCTCGGTCTGTTAGCTCGACCTTGGATCTCGAACAGCTTTTATCTAGCCATGGGTTGGCTCGTGCTGATTGCCGTTGTTCCACTCACCGAACGGATGGCGACACAAGGGCTTATTTTCTTAGTGAGCGGAGGCCTCGCCTATACCGCAGGTATTCTCTTTTTTAGTTTAGATTCACGTTACAAATACGCCCATGCAATTTGGCACAGTTTTGTCGTACTTGGCTCGGGTTTTCACATTTTGGCCGCCTTGGATTCAATGGTCTCATAGCCCATTACTTGTCCTACACGAATAACTTAGCTCAACGCACAGAAATTCTGAAAATCCCAATGCCGTCCTGGGGCCGCATCCAGCAACTCTTGCGTATACGCATGCCTGGGCTTGGTCAGAATCGTCTGTGCCTGACCGATCTCGACCATCTGCCCTGCTTGCATCACGATTAAGTTGTTACAGATCTGCGCGGCTACGCGCAAATCGTGCGTAATAAAAATCACTGCGATATTGGTCTGTAAGCGTATATCGTTCAGCAGTGCCAACACCTGCGCCTGCACTGAGACATCCAAGGCAGAGACGGCCTCGTCAGCGATCAGAATATCCGGAGACGGGGCCAAGGCACGCGCAATACAAATACGCTGTCGTTGCCCGCCAGAGAACTGATGGGGATAACGCTGCATGACGTCGGCTTCAAGGCCGACCGTCTGTAACAACTCGATGGCACGCACTCTTGCCGCAGCACGCGTAAACCCAAAGTTGCGCATGCCCTCGACCAACGAATCGCCGACGCGCAGACGCCCATTCAACGAGCGATAAGGGTCTTGAAACACGATCTGTATACGTCTGCGCAGGGGTTTGAACTCGCGTCGTGTCGCCTGCGCCACTTCGATCCCATCTATTTTGACGCTACCCGAACTCGGCTCAATGAGTCGTGCGATACAGCGGGCAAGTGTCGATTTACCTGAGCCCGATTCGCCCACGATGCCCAACACCTCTTTAGGTCGCAGTACAAAGCGTGCATCCTGTACGGCATTCACCGTTCTGACTGGTTTAAATAGTCTGCGCTCGATAAATATTTTGCAAAGTGCGTCGACGACTAGGATGGGCGAACCCGTGGGTTCAGGCAATGTCGGTGGGACCAAACTGGGTACTGCTGCGATTAACAGCTTTGTGTAAGGATCTTTAGGCGCGGTCAGAATCTCTTGACGCGTACCCAACTCGACGAGTTTGCCCTGCTTCATGACGGCGATACGATCGGCGATCTCAGCCACGACACCAAAATCGTGGGTGACAAACAGCACCGCCGTGTTGTGCGTTTTTTGCAACTCTTTAATCAACAATAAGATCTGTCGCTGCGTGGTGACGTCAAGCGCGGTCGTCGG
>JBAWWV010000591.1:0-1910 GCA_037146575.1 Alcaligenaceae bacterium
ACCTACCCCCTTTGATGGTGTATGTCGCCGCAGGCGTTTCGAGCCTCACGGGCATCGTCGGCACCTTTTTTGTCAAAGACTATCTCAATCTTTCTGCGGCCTTTTTAGCGACCTTAAGTTTTTGGGTGGTGATCCCTTGGTCACTCAAAATGGGGCTAGGGCACGTTGTCGATTTATTATGGCGCTTCAAAAGCGGGTTACTTTTTGTGGGCGCTTCTCTGATCGCGGCAAGCTTGCTCATCATGGTGGGTTTGGTGTCTCACCGCGACGCGATGGCTGGCGTATTTTCTGTTGAAGTCTGGTACGTCTTGAGCGCCTTGCTCGCCCCCATCGGCTACGTACTGCAAGATGCCGTCGCCGACGCCATGACTGTCGAAGCAGTACCTCACGTTGACGAACACGGTCAGGCCATCGAAGCTGAACGCCTCAAGCTCATGCACACCACCATGCAAACGTTGGGGCGTGTGGCTATTATTGGCGGCTCAGTACTTGTTGCGCTGCTCAATATCTATGCCTTTGCAGGCGTACAGCACTTGTCAGAGGCCGAAAAACTCACGCGCTATGCACAGGTTTACACCCTGGCACTTGGCATCCCGCTCATTTCGGTCGCTGGCGTCGCAGTCGCGGCTTGGCTACACACTCGCGATAGACGTCGCTTGATCGCGCAAGGCTTCACCAAAGAGCAGGCGCAAGCCGCCCTCGCCTCACACATCGAACTCGTCACACCCAACTGGACCATTCTTTTAGGTAGCTTGGTCTTTGTGGTTTTCACGCTGACCATGGGTTTGAGTCAAGTCAGGTATGGCCAAGAAATTATTTTTATCGGCTCGATGACCATCATCATTTTTTTGATGAGCCGACTCACACGTGATCTTGAACCGCAGATGCGTTCAACCCTTGTTGGTACTGCTCTTGTGATTTTCTTCTTTAGAGCGATTCCAACGCCCGGGCCCGGTGTCACCTGGTGGCTAATCGATGAGCTTAAATTTGATCAACAATTTTTTTCAATACTCTCGTTGATTGGTAGTGTGCTGTCTTTGCTTGGCATGTTTATTTTTCGGCGTTTCATGGCCGAGAAATCGATTGTTTATATCATTGGCACGCTCACCATCTTTGGCACGTTGCTGGCCTTACCGACCTTAGGGATGGTGCATGGCCTGCACCACTGGACAGCAGCAATGACAGGCGGCATCGTTGATGCACACGTTATCGCGCTGATCGATACTGCGCTTGAGTCGCCACTGGGGCAAGTTGCAATGATCCCGATGCTTGCCTGGATCGCGCGCTCTGCACCCGACAATTTGAAGGCCACCTACTTTGCAGTGATGGCTTCGTTCACCAATCTCGCGCTATCGCTCAGTCAACTTGGCACCAAATATCTAAACCAAATTTTTGAAATTACGCGAGCAACCAAAACGGCAACGGCCCAAAGTGCGGCAAACTACACCGAACTTGGGCCGCTGTTACTGACTACGATTTGTCTTGGCTTTGCGATGCCATTTATCGCGATTGCCATTGTCAAACTGACGCGATTTAAAAGCAATTAAAGCGACCCATTGAAACCGGTTTTATTCGATTCAACAATCTACGCTCACCTACCGCAGACCTGAGCGCAGTGCTCTGGTGAAAGCCAAACTACACAGACGCTTGGGTATCACCACCAGACAAAGCCGATATTTAACCGAGGCTATCCGCCCAGATATTACGTGCCCAGCCCCACGCGTAGACACCTTCAAGATCGGTTGGCCCAGTCGACACCCCACCAGAACCCGCCACGGTTTTGAACGTCTTTTCAGCCGCATCGTACTGATGCACACATGCCACGTGAACGACCTGGTTGTCGTTGACAAAGCTGTAGCAGGTGTTTGTCAGAACGGGCGCAGGGTTGATTTCCCAATCATTGAGTTGAG
>JBAWWV010000592.1:0-1893 GCA_037146575.1 Alcaligenaceae bacterium
GTTTGATGTAATTTACAAAAAGAGCTTGACGCACTTCATATGAAAAAAATTCTTGTTACGGGTGGCGCTGGCTTTTTGGGATCGCACCTGTGTGATCGCCTGATCGCTCAAGGCCACCAAGTGATCGCGCTCGATAGCCTATTTACAGGCAGCCAAAAAAACCTTGCCGGCTTGGCTTCAAACCCAAACTTTAAGTTTGTGCAGCACGATGTGGTTGATCCCATCACTGTGCAAACTCTGGGTGTATCAGGCCTAGACGAAATTTATAACCTCGCTTGCCCAGCCTCGCCCGTACATTATCAATACGACCCCATTCACACCATGAAAACCTCGGTGTTGGGTGCGCTGAACATGCTCGAACTTGCGCGCAGCACTGGCGCCAAGGTGTTTCAGGCGTCAACGTCTGAGGTGTATGGCGATCCGTCAGTGCATCCGCAGCCTGAAGAGTATTGGGGTAACGTCAACACCATCGGTATTCGTAGCTGTTACGACGAAGGCAAACGCGCCGCTGAGACCTTGTGGTTTGATTATCAGCGCGCTCATAACCTGCGGATCAAAGTCGTACGCATCTTCAATACCTATGGCCCCCGCATGGCGGCCGACGATGGTCGTGTGGTCAGCAACTTTATTGTGCAAGCCTTGCGCGGCGAAGATCTCACCATCTATGGCGACGGCACACAGACCCGCAGTTTTTGCTATGCCGATGATTTGGTTGAAGGCTTTATTCGTTTAATGAATTCGCCCGATAACGTTGTGGGCCCGATCAACTTAGGCAACCCTGGCGAGTTCACCATGATTGAGCTTGCAGAAAAAGTGTTGCGCCTAACGGGTTCAAAAAGCAAACTGATTCATATGCCTTTGCCAGAGGATGACCCTAAACAGCGTCGCCCAGATATCAGCAAAGCAAAGCAGTATCTAGATTGGGAGCCCACCGTGGCCCTTGAGCAAGGCCTTGAGCGCACGATTGCGTACTTTAAAGAGGCGATTGCTGCATGAGCGCACACGGCAACGGCCAAGGCAACACCAACACTTCAGCCAGCGCTGACGTGCGTTCAACCGGTAATGCCACAGACGCAAACTTTGCCGTCGTCATGCCGGTCTACGAAGATCAAGAAGCCTCAACCCGTTTGTTCAGAGAGCTTTTTGCCGAGTACGGTACCCGCGCCTATGTTGTGGCAGTCGATGACGGCTCAATCAATCAGCCAGTACAGATCGAAGCCTTACAAAGCGCAGGTGTCAAAGGCGTCGTGATCACCCTTAAACGCAATGTGGGACATCAGCGCGCAATTGCGATTGGCTTGAATTACGTAGCCGAGCACTTTCCCGACATGCCCTGCACCATAGTGATGGACTCAGATGGTGAAGACACACCCCAGTCGATTCGCGAGTTGGTTGAGCCGATGCAGTCACCCAAAGTTGACGTGGTGGTCGCGCAGCGTAAAAGTCGTGTTGAAACTCTAAGATTCAAAGCGTTTTACGTCGTCTACAAAGCCTTGTTTCAGTTTTTAACCGGCCGCAAAATCAGCTTTGGTAACTTCATGGCGTTGAAACCGGTTGCGCTTAAGCGATTGGCCGCCATGCAAGAACTCTGGATGCACGTGGCTGCGTGCGTATTGACCTCAAAACTGCGCGTGCAAACCCAGCCGATTGATCGCGGTCCGCGCTTTGCTGGTCAAAGCAAAATGAATTTTGTGGGCTTGGCCTTGCATGGCTTTAGAGCCTTGATGGTGTTTGCTGAAGACGTTTTAGTGCGCGTGGGTATCATCTGCGCGTTTGTGGCACTTTTTACCGTCGCTGCCAGCTCAGCAGCCATTGCGTTAAAGCTTGCCGGCTTTGCCACACCAGGCTGGTTTTCTGTGGTGCTTGGGATTTTATTGCTCGTGTTTTTACAAA
>JBAWWV010000593.1:0-1891 GCA_037146575.1 Alcaligenaceae bacterium
TTACTGAAGATATGAACAACACGCTGGTGCGCTCATCGTTTTCAACCAACATCAAAGAGCGAAAAGATTGTTCTGTGGCGTTGTTTGACGTGGCCGGCAGGCTCGTTGTTCAGGGCACCCAGATCCCGTTGCATCTTGGCTCATTAAACGGTGCAATGGAGGCGGTTCTCAATCAGTATCCCTTGGCCGATATCGTAGACGGTGATGCCTTTATTTCTAATGACCCCTATTTGGCCGGAGGTAGTCATCTTCCTGATATCAATATCATCACGCCTATTTTTTACAATAAAGTGATTGTTTTTTTTGCCGCGAATATTGGCCATCATGCTGACGTGGGTGGATCAGTGCCTGGGTCGATTGCGGGTGGATTGCGCAGCGTGTTCGAAGAGGGGATTCGTATCCCTGTGGTGCGGATTGCAAGGCAGGGCGTCGTCGATGACGATATGCTGCGCTTGATCTCATCGAACACACGAGACCCTGAAGAGCGAGTCCTTGATCTAAAGGTTCAGATTGCCACAAACCATCGTGGGTCAACCGCGGTCAAAGGCTTACTCAATCAAATGGGGCTGGCACGTGCCCTGAGTGCGGTTGAGGACGTCATTCGTTACACACGTAATCGACTAGTGCACGTGATTGGTGAGCTTAAAGAGGGATCCTATTCTTTTGTAAACATCATGGATGATGATGGCTTGGGGGGTGGGGATCCTGTTGAAATCCATGTGAAAGTGACGGTTAAACAAGGGCGTTTGAAATTTGACTTTACTGGGTCTGCTAAACAAGCGCGCGGCGCAATGAACCTCCCAGTCAGCGCGCTCAATGCGAGCGTTTATTATGCGGTGAAAGCGCTACTGGCTCCCGATTTGGCAGCAAACGCTGGGTTTTTTGAACCGATAGATATTTATGCGCCGACCGGCACGATTGTGAACCCTGAGGCGCCCGCGTCGGTTGGGGCACGTTCGCTGACGGCGCAGAAGGTTGCGGGAGCGATCTTTGGTGCCTTCAGGGGCGTTTTACCAGAGTCTCGGATTATGGCCTCAAGTAACGATGCCTGTCCTGCGATTGTTTTTTCTGGAAAATTACCACGTCGCGCCGGCACGTTTGTTTATCTTGAAACGATTGGTGGCGGGAGTGGTGCCCGCGCCGATATGGACGGAATGGACGGTGTACACGTGCACATGACCAACACTTCAAATCTGCCAATTGAAGCGCTTGAAAACGAATACCCTTTGATGGTCGACGAATATGCGCTCGTGAATAATTCGGCGGGTGCGGGCCGTTTTCGAGGTGGCATGTCGATTGCGAAGCAAATATCGGTGTTAGCTGAGGATATTATTTTTTCAGTCCGTTCTGATAATCATACGGCCGGAATTTCGACGGGAGTGATGGGTGGGCAGGCAGGTGGGCAAGCGCGTTTGCTTCACTATCACACGGCCCAGAACGTTGAGATGCTGTCGTCTAAAACAGCCAGCATTGCTTTGCGTCCAGGCGAAAGTGTGCGCCTTGAAACCTCGGGTGCGGGTGGGTTCGGCGATCCGGCAGAGCGTTCAATCGAAGCGTTGGCACAAGATTTGCTCGATGGCAGAATTACGCGCGAGGTTGCAACACAGGTCTATGGTCAACGCGCCAAGGCGGCCCAAGCGTTGATCGTTGAGCAACATTTGAAATGATCGGGCTATTAATTAAAAAAGGCTTGTTGTGAACTTCGAGGCCTTACCGTCTACAACTCTTGAAATAACACTGCCAGCAATGCAGCATTGCCATAGTGCAACAACGTAACAACACGATAACGCGATAACGCAATAACGCAATAACGCAACAAAGCAACAAAGCAACAAAGCAATAAGGCGCCCAGCCTCAATCTGAATGCAGCAATAAATAAGAGTTTTTTTGA
>JBAWWV010000594.1:0-1882 GCA_037146575.1 Alcaligenaceae bacterium
TCGAAATGGCCGCAGGCCTCGAAATCGAAAACGCTAGTCGCTTACGCAAACAAGAACTGATGTTTGCGATCATGAAAAAGCGGGCTAAGCAAGGCGAACAAATTTTTGGCGATGGCGTTTTAGAGGTCTTACCCGACGGGTTTGGCTTTTTACGCTCGCCCGATACCTCGTATCTGGCCAGTACCGACGATATTTATATTTCGCCTTCACAAATTCGTCGCTTTAATTTGTATACCGGCGATTCGATTGAGGGCGAAGTACGCACCCCAAAAGATGGCGAACGCTATTTTGCCTTGGTTAAAGTCGATAAGGTCAATGGCTATGCGCCTGAAGCGATCAAGCATCGCATCATGTTCGAGAACCTGACCCCGCTACACCCCGATAAAGTGATGCCGCTTGAACGCGATATCAAAAGCGAAGAAAATTTGACCGGACGTATTCTGGACATTTTTGCTCCGATCGGTAAGGGTCAACGCGGTCTGATCGTCGCCAGCCCTAAGTCAGGCAAAACCGTCATGATGCAACATATTGCGCATGCGATTACCGATAATTTTCCAGACGCTGTCATGATCGTGATGTTGATCGACGAGCGTCCAGAAGAAGTCACTGAAATGCAGCGCACTGTGCGCGGCGAAGTTGTGGCTTCAACGTTCGATGAGCCCGCTACACGTCACGTACAAGTAGCCGAAATGGTGATCGAACGCGCAAAACGACTGGTTGAGATGAAAAAAGACGTCATCATCCTGCTCGATTCAATTACCCGGTTGGCCCGCGCCTACAACACCGTCGTACCCGCCTCAGGCAAAGTATTGACCGGCGGCGTAGATGCTAATGCGTTACAGCGTCCTAAGCGCTTTTTTGGCGCAGCACGTAATCTTGAAGAAGGTGGCTCGCTCACCATCATCGGCACCGCGCTTATTGAAACCGGCAGCCGAATGGACGAGGTGATTTACGAAGAATTCAAGGGTACAGGTAACTCTGAGATTCACCTTGAACGTCGTTTGGCTGAAAAACGCGTCTACCCTGCGATTAATCTGAATAAATCAGGTACGCGTCGCGAAGAGTTGCTGATCAAGCCCGATCTGTTGCAAAAGGTATGGGTGCTGCGCAAGTTTATTCACGACATGGATGACGTCGAATCGATGGAGTTCATTCTGGATAAGATGCGTTCAACCAAGAACAACAATGAGTTCTTTGAGTTAATGAAACGCTAAAGAGGGTTAATTACCCGGGCCTGTCGGCCGACGACTTTGCGTCGACACAGGTTCGGGTGCCCCGCGTGCCTCGATCTTGGGATCGTCCCATGGCCCAGTGACTAAATACTTAACAGTCATTGCTTTTTCGATTGGGTTACGCAATAAAAACTGCGTCGCCAGCGCGCTAAGACCCGCAATCGGATTGACCGCAAAAGCCGTCGCAAGTGCGGCGCCGCTCATATCGAATAGTGGCCGGACATCTGCCTCCATATCCCAACGCTTTTTATCTAAATCAGATCGACCTGTTAATAAGATACTGGCAATTGGACTGTTGATCGTCAGATCATTGGTTTGTACAACGCCTTTGGTAATGTCAAAGCTGCCTGTCAAGGAGTTCCAGGGGAAGCCGTCTTTAAACTCGTTATCAGGGCGAAAATTAAAGCTGAGTAATCTTTGTAGGGACTGAAGTGACAATAGCTCTAACAGTCGAGCGCTGCGAGAATTTACGTGTTCAAACACGCCCTGTTTAAGATCAACTTTTGCCGTACCACTCAAACCCTGATAGCTATACGTCCAGGGAAAATTCACCCAATCAATTTGTGCTTCGAGTCGGCCTCGACCACCCTTGACTCGCTCTGGATGTCCCATCTGAGCCGAGAAACGACCCAGATCACTCACCGTCACCT
>JBAWWV010000595.1:0-1880 GCA_037146575.1 Alcaligenaceae bacterium
ACCTAAGGCATGTATCACGTGATGATGCAGAACGCGGCCATCTTGCAGGGTCATGGTGACTTTTGCTTCGTCTACCCGAAGGCCAGGCTCAATGGCGACCTGCACCTTCGCGCGCAGTGTGTTGACGGCGGGGATTTGAACGGCAGCATCTGAGTATTGTCTGGCCTGGCTTTTGCCTTCGTGGGTCACAATCGCCGCCGAGTGCTGTACGCTGAATTTGCCCTCAAGCCCTGTCGTGGGGGCACTTTTTCCGGTGAGCTCTAGCACCAGTGGGTGCACCTTCAGATCGATCTGCTTGACGTCGTCAGAGCTAAATTGATGCTGCTGACGCAGGGTCAGGCAGCCATCGATAATCGGGTGAATCACTAAGCCGCAGGCATAGGGCTTGAAGCTATTTTCAAGAGTGTGCCAGACCGTCCCTAAGCCCTCAGTGGTTTTTTCAAGGTGCTGTTCAGTGGACAGTACCTTTGCAAAACCGCGAGGTGCTTCGATGGCGCGTAATGAACTCGTAAAGCCAGACTGTGCCATCAACGCTGCGCTGAGACCGCTTTGCGCTGCACGCCCTGGATGAAGGCTTTTGCACATGGTGCCAAACACTTCGCGTAACCCAGCTGCCTGTGTGGCTGCAATGCCAAGCGCCCACGCCATTTGTTTAGTATCGAGCTTGAGTGCGCGACCAACTGCCGCCGCAGCCCCAAAGCCACCGACCGTGCCTGTGACATGCCAGCCGATATCGTAGTGAGCAGGGCACACGCCTAGGGCGATACGGCATTCGACCTCAATGCCAAAGGCGATGGCTTCGACAAAGGTATTGCCATCAATGGGCTGGTATTCAGCCAACGCCAGCAACGCCGAGAGTACCGGGCCGCTTGGGTGTACCAGCGTGGCCATGTGCGTGTCATCAAAGTCGAGTACGTGTGAACTGATGCCGTTAAAGAGCGCTGCATTTAGGGCATCGACGCGGTCACTGCGACCGATCACGCTAGCCTGAGGGGCGCCGATGAAAGGGCGCATCGCCTGCATCGCGTTGAGCAAAGCCGGGTGACGCGCACCGCCTAACGCACAGCCAGCCCAGTTGACCAGACTGCGCACAGCGATTGCACGCACGGGTTCAGGAATTTTTGCGCCATCAAAATTTGTGATGAAGGTCGCTAGCGTTTCGGTGGTGTCCATATTGACTCAGTTGGTATCGTTGTCATCAGTTCTTTGCAAACGTAAAACGAATATTCAATTCATCTTTAGTGCTCACTGTTGCCTTGTGCGCATTGTTCGTTGCCTTGTGCTCAGCGTTCGCGAAGAACGTTGCAGTCGTTAATGTTGTGACTGAGGTTGTTTACACTGTTTGATTCAAAATTTCGGCGATATGCTGTGCCGCCTGTAGCGCCAGCGTATCTTGACCTTTCGGGCAGATCACTTCTAAGCCAATCGGTAATGGACCCGGTAGCGGAACCGGAATACTGACACTGGGCATGCCTAGAATCGTCCAGATTTTGCTAAAACAAGAGTCACCTGGGTCTTTAAGTTCAAGTAAGGGGGCATAGCCGGGTGAGCTTGGTGTCAGTATGCACGTAGCGCCTGCAAAGAGACTGGCACTTTGCTCGCTGCACGTTCTGCCTAAGTGCTTAGCCTCTTCATATCTTTGAGTGGTGATTGTCTGTGCGCGCCGAAGTTTTTCTTGCACACCCCCCGAGAGGCCGTCTCGGTGATGCTGCCATTCGTGTGCAAGCGAGGCAAGGCCTTCAACATCACTGATCACATCCAAGGCAGTCCCTAGTTTTTCAAAGCCAGAGGGCAAGCGAATATTCATCACGCGGATGCCCGCTCGCTCAAGCCGCTCGCGCGCCAAGGACAGTTCGTCGCGGGTTGCTGGCTCTGCGAGC
>JBAWWV010000596.1:0-1865 GCA_037146575.1 Alcaligenaceae bacterium
TTGAACAAACTTTAAAGGGATAATCCATGCAACTTGTCCAGACCCCCCGCGATGCCTTGTTAAAACCGTTAGCAACGGTGGCTGGAATCGTCGAACGGCGCCATACCTTGCCAATCCTTGCCAATATTTTGGTGCGTAAACAAGCTGAACGGGTATCGTTTATTGCGACGGACCTTGAGGTGCAGATCACCACACACGCAGACTTTGGAGTGGGCGCAGAAAGCGAAGCGCTCACCGTGGCAGCGCGCAAACTTTTAGATATTCTGCGCGCGTTACCCGATACCGGCGACGTGAAGCTTTCGACGACGGGCGGCAAGCTGGCGGTGCAAACGGGTAAAAGCCGCTTCTCGTTGCAAACACTTGCGGCGACCGAGTTTCCGACCATGACACAGCCCGAGCGTTGGGACGTCTCGTTGACCTTGCCGCGCAAAACGCTTAAACACCTGTTTAATATGGCTCACTTTGCCATGGCACAACAAGACATCCGCTATTACTTGAATGGCATGCTGATGGTGTTTGAGCCAGGCTTGTTGCGCGTGGTGGCGACCGATGGCCATCGGTTGGCGCACAGCTCGACACCGGTGGATGGCGTGGCAGCCAAACATGAAGTGATCGTGCCGCGAAAAACAGTTCTTGAAATGCAGCGCTTACTGGATGACTCTGATGACGCGGTCACGATTGATGTGGCGCCAGGTCAGATCCGCTTTTCTTTTGGGCACGTAGAGTTGGTGTCTAAATTGGTCGAGGGTAAGTTTCCTGATTTTAATCGCGTCATTCCCTCAAACTACACACGTCATTTTGATGTGTCGCGTGAAACTCTACAAGGTTGTTTGCAGCGCGCGGCAATTCTGACAACCGATAAGTTTCGCAGCGTCCGTCTACAGCTGGGACAACACTTGTTAAAAATTTCTTCGACCAATGCCGAGCAAGAAGAGGCACAGGAAGAGATTGATGTCGATTATGCACATGAGGCTTTAGACGTTGGATTTAACGTCAGCTACCTGCTGGACTTTCTAGCCAACGTCAAAGCTGAAACGATTCGCTGGTCTGTCATGCCCGATGCGAACGCTTCGGCCCTTATTACTTTGCTCGATGACGAATCCTTCAAGTACGTCGTCATGCCCATGCGGATCTAAATATGTCTGAAAATACTCAAGTACCCGGCCACGTACCAGAAGATATGGATGCTTACGGTGCCGACTCGATCAAAATGCTTAAAGGCCTCGAGGCTGTGCGTAAGCGGCCAGGCATGTACATTGGCGACACCTCAGACGGAACCGGTTTGCACCATATGGTTTTCGAGGTTGTTGACAATGCGATTGATGAGTCACTGGCGGGGCATTGTGACGATATCGTAGTCACGATCCACGGGGATAATTCGATTTCGGTTACGGATAACGGTCGAGGGATTCCGACCGACATTCATAAGGACGACGAGTTTGCGCGCAGTGCCGCAGAGATTGTATTAACGGAACTACACGCAGGCGGCAAGTTTGACCAAAACTCGTATAAAGTTTCTGGTGGTTTGCACGGTGTGGGGGTATCTTGCGTGAATGCTTTGTCGTCGTGGTTGCGTTTGACGATTCGGCGTAATGGACAAGTGCATCAGATGGAGTTTCGCAAAGGTGAGCGTCTTGCGCCCTTGGCGATCACGGGTCAGACTGAAAAGCGCGGTACCGAAGTGCACTTTTTAGCGGATACGGACATTTTTAATAACGTCGAGTATCACTACGAAATTCTATCTAAGCGCTTGCGTGAATTATCGTTTTTGAATAATGGCGTGAAGATACGTCTGGTGGATCAGCGCAATGGTAAAGAAGAAAATTTTGCGTCAAAATAGTAGGAAAAAAGAGTGCATGTGTAAT
>JBAWWV010000597.1:0-1860 GCA_037146575.1 Alcaligenaceae bacterium
GGTTTAAGCTGCAACTTTTGTTTAATAACATCGAGCGAGACATGCCACAACACCTTCAAGAACGCACGCGCCTCACCGTTAGTCAAGCGAGAGAACTCGCCGAAGCGGTCGTGCGCAAGCTCAGCTACACCCCCGAAGAATCGGCCATCATCGCCGAGCACGTCATCGATGCGGGGCTCTGTGGTTATGAATACTCGGGCCTACCCAAACTACTTGATGCGATCGAAAGCAAACGCAACGACATCCCGCGCACACCCATGAAAGTGATCAAAGAGACTCCCGTCTCAATCGTGTTCGACGGAGGCAATAACATCGGCATGCTGGCGATTCAACGTCTAGGCGAAGCAGTACGTGCCAAGGCTAGCGTCACTGGCTTTGCCATCGGCGGCGTGCAAAATAGTTGGATGAGTGGTCGCGGCGCGCACTACGTGGAAAAACTAGTCAACGCAGATCTGGTCACCATTCATACCGTGAGTTCACAAAGTTATGTCGCGCCGCTCGGCGGTATTGAATCTTTACTAGGCACCAATCCACTGACGATCGGCTTACCCACGGCAAACGGGCCCCTGATTTTTGACATGGGCACCTCAGCGATCATGTACACGGCTCTCACTTTACGTGAGCGGCGAGGTGAGCGACTACCAGAGGGTGTCGCAATCGATGCTCAAGGCAACCCCACTCAGGACCCCACCGCGGCACGCGCCGGTGCCCTCTTGCCTTTTGGTGGTCACAAAGGCTTTGGCTTAGCCTTAATGATGCACGCCATGGGTTTACTGACGGGCTCGGGCACCAGTGTTGATAAAAACAACGGCCACCTGATCATTGCATTCAGACCCGACCTCATGTACGACACCGAACAATACAAGCAAGACGTAACCGCCTTGCTCACGCGGATCAAGCATTCAAAGCGCGCACCAGGCGTCGATGAGATCAGAATCCCTTCAGAACGTTCTTTCAAAGAGCGCGCGCGTCATTTAAAAGAAGGACTTGAGTTTGATACTGCGATTTTCAACAGGTTACGAGAGTTTGCCGGTGTTTGAACCTGCTGATCGCTCTGCTCACGCGTGCGCGCGTTCGCTTCGAGCGTGAGCCACGGCGGGCTCAAACTCTTCGCTCACACACGTGCCCCCTTAATCAAGTTTTGTAGAGGCCCAAGCGGTGAGCAACGGCTTGCCGCTCGTCGTCGTCCATACGGCAAGGTAACGGTTGTAGAGGCTTTTTTCTCCGCTCGCGTTGCTGATTTTCATTTTGACTTTACCCTCAACAATCACCGCAGTCCCGATCACTCGCGCCGTCACCTCTTCGCGGTCGAGCTGAAGGTATTGCACGGCTTGGGTGGCGACACTATCGACATAGCTATCTTTGGTATCGCGGCGACCACTCGCGTGGGTGTAGGTTAAGCCCGCATCTAAGAGGGCCGCCAAACCGGGGCCGTCTTTTTCAAGCAATACCTTACAACGCAGTGCGTCGAGCCTAAGTGCCTCTTGCTCAAGAGCTTTAATTTCGGCGGGGGTCATTCAGGTGTCTCCGATTAATATGTTGATCTAATTAGCGAGTAAACCACTTCAGCCTGAGTATAAATGCATTCTGTTATGCTTTGATCACCTGAACTCTGGCTTGACACAGGCCTCTCGCTCTCTTCAGTCGGGAAGCTTGCGCCTACCCATTACCATCACTCAGTGAGCTCGAGGCTATGCGAACCTTTTTTATTCTGCTGGTATTGCTCAATCTGGGCGCCTTCGCGTTAGGGCAAGGCTGGTTTGGCACGCCTCGTAGCGAAGCAGGAAGATCGCCCTTTAGCAAGATTCAAGTACCTCTTAATTCTGACGCGGCAAGAGTTGAGCGCGGGCAGCTTCAAAG
>JBAWWV010000598.1:0-1857 GCA_037146575.1 Alcaligenaceae bacterium
AAACACTTCATCAAACGAGGCACAGGGCATGCCGGTGACCGAATGCCCGAAATGCTCAAAAGCGGCCTGTTCAGAAAATGAACCTGCTGGCCCCAAAAACGCGACCGTCAGCGCTTGTTCAAGACCGCGACACGCTGAAATGATTTCAGTCCAGACCGCAGACACAGCCTCAGTGGGCAAGGGGCCACGATTTAATGTTTGCAATTGCCGAATCACTTGCGCTTCGCGCTCGGGACGCAGCACTGGGCCTTGCGCATTGAACTCGTGTTTGACTTCACCAACCTCTTGGGCCGTGCGCGCGCGTCGGTTCAATAGATCAAGAATTTCGGCATCGATCTGATCAATGCGCTGACGTAACGGCAACAACTTAGCTTGAAATGACTCATCCATGCGCTTTCTCAAAGTCCTTTAGATAGTCAATCAGTGCCAGCACACCCGCAAGCGGCATCGCGTTATAAATCGAGGCACGCATACCACCTACAGATTTGTGCCCTTTTAACTGCATCAGACCACGCCGCTGAGCACCTTGCAAGAACTCTGTTTCAAGAGCTGTGTCTGGTAAAAAAAATGGAACATTCATGCGCGAGCGTACCGCGCGATGAACCGGCAACCGATAAAACCCGCTTTGCTCAAAAAAACCATACAGCGCTTGAGCCTTAGCAATATTTAGTTGCTCGATTTTTTCAAGACCGCCCTGTCTTTTTAGCCATTTAAAAACTAAACCAGCTATATAAATGGCGTACGTTGGGGGCGTATTGAACATCGACCGTTGCGCCGCAACATTAGCGTAGTCAAACGCTGACGGGCAGATCGGCAAGGCGTGGCCAATCAAATCACGACGCACGATCACAATCGTCAAGCCAGCGGGGCCAGCGTTTTTTTGTGCCCCGGCAAAAATCATTCCGGTTTGTTCAACATCGAAGGGGCGCGATAAAAAATGCGAAGAGGCGTCAACCACCAAAGGTACATCAGGCGCCCCTAAGGTTGCCATCGAAGGCCAAGCCATGGTTTCAACGCCACCAATGGTTTCATTACTGCACAGGTGCAAGTAGGCCGCCTCTTTGCGTACCTGCCACGTATCAGGCGCGGGCACCCAAGTAAACGGTTGTTGCTGCGCACCGTCAATGACCATAGACGCAGCGCTGCTTGCAGCAATGTGGGCATCGCCGTAGCGCTGGCATTCTTGATGGGATTTGTTTGACCAAATACCCGTCACGATAAAATCTGCTTTAGGCTGGGCAACGCGCCCCAACAAGTTCAACGGGACAATCGCATTTTCAGCCGTGGCGCCACCTTGCATAAACAAGATCGCGTAATCCTCAGAGACAGCCAAGAGCTCACGAAGATCGGCCTCAGCTTCGCTGTAAATCTGTATGAACTCGCTGCCGCGATGGCTCATTTCCATCACAGACATGCCACTGCCATGCCAGTCAAGCATTTCAGCTGCCGCTTGCTGCAAGACCTGTTCGGGCATTACCGAAGGGCCTGCGGCAAAGTTCCAGGGGCGTGGCATATTAAGACTCCGAACCAGCCTCGTCAGGGGCACCTGCTGCATCAACATCTGGTGTCGTGCCATCGACTGAAGGGTCATCGCCCTCGTCATCAACGTCACTTTCAACCACGCGTCTGACGCCCGACAACATACTGCCGTCGTCAACGCTAATCAACGTGACACCCTGGGTGGCACGACCCATTTCACGGATGCCTGCGACAGGCGTACGCACTAAGACGCCACCCGTTGTGATCAACATGATCTGGTCAGTGGCGTTGGCCAACACCGCCCCCACGACCTTGCCATTGCGCGCTGACGTTGAAATCGCGATCATGCCTTTGGTACCGCGACCATGACGGGTGTAC
>JBAWWV010000599.1:0-1851 GCA_037146575.1 Alcaligenaceae bacterium
CTAGGCGAGATGCCGTTCTTTTATGCGGCGAGTGATGTCGCGATTGTGGCTGGTAGCTTTGTGCCTGTTGGTGGGCAAAATCTGATTGAGGCCTGCGCGCTGGGTACCCCGGTGATTGTTGGCCCGCACACCTACAATTTTTCTGAAGCGGTCGCGCACGCGGTTGAAATCGGTGCGGCCGCGCAAATTCAATCGCTCGACCCGCTTGACGCAGCGCAGCGTGCTGTATCGATGGCCGTGCACTGGTTGCAAGATCAGCAGGCTTTGCGTGAAAAAAGCCGCTTAGCGCATGAGTGGGTTGGACAGCATACCGGCGCGACCGCCCGTATCTTGCAGCAAATTACTGAGCTTGAAGCTGCCCGGGCCCAAACTTTGCCGACTCAACATTAAGTTCAGTTTGAATTTTGCTGGCACGTGATCGGCCCGCTTCGCTACGTGGTTGGCCAAACCAGCCCTGTCCAAGTGCAAAGACGCCAAGGTTCACTAACACCAGCAGAATAAAAAAAGTTCGCATAGGTATACTTTAACAAGAAGTGCGAAGACGCTCTCTGTTTTGAGAGAAAATAGCTGAGACGGGCTGCGCCGCTGCCCCTCAAATAATAAATCAACTGGAGACAGAAAAATGACGACAAACGAAATTAAAGCTCTCGAGCAAGAGGCGCTCAAACTTGATACTTTGCGCTGCAAGGTGTTGTTGGCCGCTGATGGTGCAGGGCTTGCGGCTATTCTCGACGAAGGGCTGACCTACACCCACGCCAGCGGCCGTCGCGACACCAAAGCGACGTACGTGGATAGTGTGTCGACCGGACGTTCAACGTACACCCGCCTAGATCGTGAAGAGGTCACTGCCCGCGTGGTTGGCAACGCAGTATTGGTGGAGGGTAAAGTCAACATGACGGTAGTGGTTGAGGGCGTTGAGAAAAACCTCTACAACCGTTATCTGGGTGTCTGGACTGCAGCGAGTGGCAAGCTGTTGTTGACGGCCTGGGCGTCGACCAAACTAAACTAGCGTAAACGAGCAACGGACCAGAGCTGTAAGAATGCAGCTCTGGTAATAAACTTGTTGAGTAGAGCTCAGCTAACTGCCAACTATTGAACGCCAGCAAACTCGCGCAAGCGATTAAACACTGCGGTATCAAACTCAAGACCATCTTTCAAATTGCGGGTACGCTCTTTAAAGGATCGTTCTGACGGGATACGAATCTCATCAACGCCTGCTGCCTTCTTTGAGGTTTTAATGCGGGTGATTAGGGCGCTGACGTCTTCTTTGTACTGTTCGGTTGAATACATTAGATCAGGCTTGAAGGCGATGATCAGGTGCCCGTTATTTTTATCTGCAGTGGTGCCAGCACCGGTGAGCAAGCCCATGGCATGCATCATTAGGGCCAGGCCAAACCCTTTGTGTCCTGCAAAAGGCAGCAACGCACCCTCGCGGGCGGCGGTTGGATCTTGGGTTGGATTGCCATGCACATCAATGGCCACACCCTCTGGCAATTTTTCGCCACGACGCTCACGCAAAGTGAGGTCGGTATACATAATGGCCGAGGTACCCATATCAAAAATCAACGGGCCGTTTGCCGTGGGCAAACCAATGGTGATTGGATTTGTACCCAAGATAGATTCGATGCCGCCGAGTGGTGCCACATAGCTTTGTGAGCTGACGGTATGAATGACTACCAGGTCATCATTCACGAGTTTTTCAACGTAGTGTGCGCCACGTCCGCTCATCCAGCTGTTTTGTACCCCACCAATGGCAAACCCAGTCACTAGGGCTTTGGCTTGAACCGCCTCGCCCAAGCGCTGAATCGCCAGCATGCCGATATTGTTGCCGCCATCAAACACAATAGAAAC
>JBAWWV010000600.1:0-1851 GCA_037146575.1 Alcaligenaceae bacterium
ACGTGATGCTTTGACATTTAGTTTTTCCCCTTCGCTCTGCTGAGCGCTTTTTCTGCTGCGCGCCTGGCGAGCACACCTGCTACTTTGATTCGAAATGCTTTGGTTCCGCGCTTGTCGTCGATTGGACGTGCTGCGGCGCTAGCCGCAGCGGCAAGCTTGGCTAAGGCAACTGCATCAACTGTTGTGCCAATCAAAGCCGCAGCGGCTTCAGGCACTAACAAAGCACGATCAGCCACCGCACCAAGACTGACACGAGCGTGTGTGCAGACACCTTTGTCGTCGAGCGTCAGACTCAAGCCAACACCCACCACCGCAATATCCATTTCGGTACGAGGTGTAAAGCGCAAATACGCATCGCCTGAATGAGGAGCGCGCTTTGGCAACAAGAATGACACGATCAACTCACCCTTGGCGAGCGACGTTTTGCCTGGACCTGCTGGGATCTGTTCAACGGGCACGTCACGACGACCATTGGGGCCAACGATACTTGCGATTGCGCCCGCCGCGATCATCGCCGGCACCGTATCGGCACCAGGAGACGCATTGCAAAGATTGCCACCTAAGGTCGCACGGCCGCGCACCTGAATCGAACCCACAAGGTTCGCGCCATCAATCACGCCGGGCCACATTGTGGCGAAGGCGGTGTTCTCAAGCAGTTGCATACAGGAGACCGCAGCACCCACACGATAACCACCGTTTTCAACGGCGATCACATTCATTTCGGCGATGCTTTTTATATCAAGCACCAACTCAGGCTTGATGTTGCCAGACCGCATATGAACCATCAGGTCGGTACCACCTGAGAAAATCTTTGACAAGCCAGGTGTCGCAGCAATCAGCGCCGAAGCGGCCTCGGCTGTTTTGGGTGTTTCAAAACGCATTTCCATCATCTCGCATCCCCGTTCATTTTTTCTGAACCTTGTTCGTACATTAGGTAAGTGATTCTATTCTATCTGTATTACGGCGTCCCGTGGAAAGCCCCTATAACCTTTAGCCAATGAGAAAATTCTTTGCTTGAAGTATGCTCAAAAAAATTTAATCGTATCAATCAGCCAAAAAGGACAAGATCATGCGCCTGAACGATATTTTTGTTGCGCTGCAATATTTATTAAAAAGAGCCTGTCTGCTGGCCTGTGTTGCAGCCATACCGGCTGTGGCGCAACCCTCGGCCCAGGCGTGGCCCGCGCCCGGAAAGTCCATCAAAGTGGTGGTGCCGTTTCCAGCGGGCTCGGGCAGTGACGCCCTCGCCCGCATGATCGGTCAAAAGGTCACAGAACAAACCGGCACACCAGTTGTGATCGAGAACAAGCCAGGCGCCGGCACGATGCTCGGCGCCCAAAGTGTTGCCCGTGCCCAAGCCGATGGTTACACCCTGCTTTACACCATTGTCGTGACGCACACACAAAACCCGCACCTCTATAAAACACTGCCCTACGATCCGTTCAAAGACTTCACCCCGATCCTGCAGTTGGTGCGATCAGCAACGGTATTAGTGGCTAACAAAAACGCCCCCTTCAACACCACGGCTGAACTGATTGCCTATGCCAAGGCCAACCCCGGAAAACTAAACTTCGCGTCCTTCAGCCCCGGTTCGACCTCGCATTTAAATGGCGAGATCCTGAAAATGCAGGCCAACATCGATATTGTTCACGTGCCTTACAAAGGAACGTCTGACGCGACTCGCGCGGTACTGGCTGGAGACGTACAGCTGTACTTTGACGGAACAGCCACCGCAGTTGAAAGCGGGCGCTCGGGCCAGGTCAAGTTGCTAGGCCCCGCCACTGAGCGTCGTCTGAGCGTGTTGCCTGATTTACCGACACTCGATGAGCAAGGTATCAAAGGACTCAATAT
>JBAWWV010000601.1:0-1847 GCA_037146575.1 Alcaligenaceae bacterium
GGCGAAAGAGTCTGTCAATCGTGCCTTTGAATCCTCGTTGCACGAGGGCGTTCTGTTCGAGCGCAGGCAGTTTCATGCGTGTTTTGCGACGGAAGATCAAAAAGAGGGCATGGCGGCCTTTGTTGAGAAGCGTAAACCTAACTTTAAACACCGCTGAGTCAAGCCCCTCGGTTGTACAACGCTAGTAGATCCGAGGGCTAGCAAGCCCAACACAAAGCTTCTCAGGGTTTGCATGGGGGCATAAAATTGGATACAATGCTGTGGCTTTGCTGTGAGAGAAAAGTGTCCGATATCGAATTCACAGAAAAGATTGCCCTGACTCTTGCAGAACGACAGCAAATTGACAAGCGCGCAAGGCGCGATTTGGTCGATGCGGTGGTTGCGCAAATGTTGTTGGGGTTGTTGGTTGCAGTGCTTTGGTGGGCTGTGGCAGGTGGTTCGGCGGCAACGTCCTCGCTGGCTGGCACAGGTGCTTATTTGTTGCCCAACGCGGCTTTTGCCTTGAGGTTATGGTTGTCGACCTACCGCCCAGGCGGGGCTAGCCCAGAATTGTTTTTTGTTGGCGAGTTTTTAAAGCTGATCGCCACAGGTTTTTTGTTGTGGTTGGTGGCATCGATCGGTGGTGACCAAGTGCAGTGGCCGGCAGTTCTGGTGGGCTTGGTGGCAGCGTTGAAAGGCTACGTGGCGTTGCTGGTGGTAAAGGGCTTTCGAGCCAAATGAACTGTCCGAGTCGGCTGAAATAGCAGGCTTTTTATTAACAAGCATATCAGCGTCTCGGCGCTGTGTTTGGTCAAGATGCAAAGTAGAGATCAATATGGCTGCTGAAAGTGGTGTATCGCCTCAGGCTGAATATATTCAGCACCATTTGGTGCATTACAACAATTTAGGCGAAAAGCAAGGCGCGATCGCTGATTTCAGCGTCATCAACTACGACACCGTTTTTTGGTCTAGTTTGACGGGCTTAACCATTGTGTTTGTGATGTGGTTGGCGGCTCGGCGCGCAACGTCCGGGGTTCCAAGTCGATTCCAAAGCGCGGTTGAAATGTTGATCGACATGGTTGATCAACAGGCGCGCAGTATCGTGCCAAGTGAAGCCACCAGAAAATTTGTATCTCCACTCGCACTAACGGTTTTTCTTTGGATCATTTTGATGAATGTGCTCGACTTAGTTCCAGTCGATCTTCCTCATCAAGTTTTCCATTTCTTCGGATGGGGTCAAGCGGCCGGTGATCCTTTGCATTTCCACCGTATCCTCCCAACCGCAGATCTGAATGCTCCAATGGGTATGGCGCTGGGCGTGTTGCTGCTGATGTTTTACTACGGCATTAAAATTAAGCATCCTGTCGGTTTTGTGAAAGAGCTATTCACGGCTCCGTTTCATGGCCACGGCTTTACCGCGGTACTTTTGGCACCAGCCAACCTGCTCTTGAACGTGATTGAATATGCGGCTAAGTCTGTTTCGCTAGGTATGCGGTTGTTTGGCAATATGTTCGCTGGCGAACTTGTATTTATGCTGATCGCTTTGTTAGGCGGCGCCTGGACCGGCTTTAACGTGATGAGTGTCAGCTTGGGCATTGGTCACATTCTGGCGGGCTCGATTTGGGCGCTCTTCCATATTTTGATCGTTTTGTTGCAGGGTTTTATTTTCATGATGCTGACGCTGGTGTACATCGGACAGGCTCACGAAGGGCATTAAAGGTTAATTGAAGGGTGCTTGTCACTTGATAACAAAAGTGAACGGTACAAAATGTTTTTGGGTTTCCATTTTTATTATTTTTTTGATTCTTAGATCCTAACAAGGAGTTGTCATGTCCAACGTCGCTCTCGTTGCTCTCGCTTGCGGTTTA
>JBAWWV010000602.1:0-1844 GCA_037146575.1 Alcaligenaceae bacterium
CGTGTTTGGCGTGTCGCGTGCCGAGGCTGCAACATCTGAAATGGCTAACGAGCGCGCCCAGTCGTTGTCTGGGCAGTTCATTATGGATATGCACACGCACTTTTTGCGTGATGACACCAGCCTTGAGGGTTTTGCACGCAGTCGAGAAGCCGTTGGCAAGGCAGGCTGGAACCCTGCCCTGGTGGGCAAACCCCAAACGCTTGAAGACCTTAAGTTTGCCAATTACTTAAAAGAGATCTTTCTCGATAGTGATACTAAGGTTGCCTGTATCAGCGGCGCACCGTCTGAAAAAGTGTCAGACTGGTTTTTAACTAACGACATGAAAAACCAGGCACGTGCCACGATCAATTCAATTGCAGGCTCAAAACGCGCTTTTGCTCACGCCATCTTTACCCCGGGCTACGCTGGTTGGCTAGACGAAATCGATCGCGCGATTGAGGTGCTTAAGCCCGACTCATTTAAGGGCTACACGATTGGCGACAACACCAATAAGCAGTTGTCGGTGCACCCTTGGCGTTTAGATGATGAAAAACTTGTGTACCCCGCCTACGAAAAGTTTGTCAAAGCCGGCCTTAAAAACGTATGCATTCACAAAGGTTTATTTCCACCCTCGGTTGAAAAGAATTTTCCAAACCTCTTGCAATACGCCAGGGTCGATGATGTGGCGAAGGCCGCAAAAGATTGGCCACAACTGAACTTCATCATCTATCACGGTGGCTATCGTTATAGCGGCAGTGGCGGTGCCGAAGGCGCGTGGGGGCAGTTTGAAAAAACAGGTCGCATCGACTGGGTGAGCGATCTCGCCGATATCCCCGGCAAATACGGCGTAAACAATGTGTACGCAGATGTCGGTCAATTATTTGCACAGTCTACGATTGCTGATCCGCGCGTCTCGGCGGTGATGATGGGCCAGCTGATCGCAGGCTTGGGTGCCGATCATGTGTGTTGGGGCACCGATGCCATCTGGACAGGCGCCCCGCAATGGCAAATCGAAGCACTGCGTCGCCTTGAAATCCCAGAAGATTTACAAAAGCGTTATAGCTTGAAGCCGCTAGGCCCAGCCGATGGCCCAATTAAGCGTGCAATTTTTGGTGAGAACAATGCGCGGCTGTATAACTTCACACCTGCCCAGCGCGTCGCTGTCAATGCCGACAAAATCGCGAGTGGCAAGGCAATTTATGACCGCCATGGTGAAGGGCGCACCAACATGGCTTACGGGTATGTCAATCGCGGTGTTGCCTGACCGATCAGTCAGTTTCGCTGTTGAGTAAGTGCTGCTGAATTTGCTCGATCGCCGTCGTAATTTGGGCAAGCGCGAGGTCTGAGCGAGCTTTATCCATGCGTGTGGTTAACGTTGAGACGCTGATACCGGCAATCGGCACATTGTTCTTATCTCTCAACGGCACAGCAATCGAACGCACGCCCGGCAGTTCAATCACGTCACTAATGACAAAGCCGCGCATGCGTGCGCGCGCAATCGTCTTGCGTGCATTGGCTTCAGAGTAGTTTGGATATTTTTCGCGACAGCGCTCGGCGTTGACTTTAAAGATACGCTCGATCTCGTTGTCATCCAAAAAGCTCATGATCGCAAGCGCGCCACCACCCACGTTCAAGGGGCGACGTTTACCGACCTCAAGCACAAAGACTTTGATCGGAAACGCCCCCTCAGCGCGATCAATACAGACCCCGTCAAAGCCCGCGCGCACGGTCAGCGAGACAGTATCGCCCGTGGCCTGGGCGATTTGTTGAAGGTGGGGATGGCAGAGGTCGCGAATATTGGTGCGCGGGCTGGCAGCCAAGCCCATTTCGTAAATCGCGCTACCTAAAAAATAACGCTTGGTGCT
>JBAWWV010000603.1:0-1839 GCA_037146575.1 Alcaligenaceae bacterium
TTGAACGTGGGTACTCAACCTTGGAGTTTGCGATGAACATTGAACTTGATGAAGTCGTTGTACAGGATGTCTCTGATGATGCACTAGAGCTAGCTGCGGGTGGTGCGCAGGGGGGGTATTTAAACACGAGAGTTTCATTCTGCACGACAGCAAACCCAGATCTTTGTTGACCTTGGCTTGCAGCTGCTGATCTGTTGCTAGCTATTGCTAACCGGTAACCCACTTGGGTACTAGCCACCTTCGGGTGGCTTTTTAACGCCCGCATCAAAATTCCCGAACAGTCAAACCTGAACATAATTAAAAAAATATACCCCACCCTTTTTACACAGAAAACAAAGGGGGGTGTTTCGCCAGTCACGACTGAACAGTTTCCGACCAAATTTGACCCCGAGGGGCGAAGCCCGAACAGTTTCGTTTGAGCAAAATACAGTGCATAGCTCAGGGATAGTGAAGCCGTCGATTTACGGGGGTGGGGGTACGGTGGGGTCAGGGATGCCAGAAATTGGCATGAAGTGGATGGATCAATACATTCTTCGTACTTTATCAAGCTTGGCTGTGACAACGTCGTGGTTTAGATGGCCATAGTTCTTTTCAATCATTGCAACTGAAGTGCCGGTTAGTTTGGCGACCCAGAACGAGTCCATGCCGCCCATAATCATTTCAGATATGGCAGTGTGTCGAAGCGAGTACAGCACCACTGCCTCGGGCAATTTAGCGCTTGTCACTGCATCTTTGAACGGTTTTTTCCAACTGTCTTTGTTCCATGCCTGTCCGTAGCTTGTTGCCAACAATGGAGCTGCTGGTGTTTTGTCCTGACTTGCCTCCGTAAAGAAGTTTGCGGCTGCTGTCGAAATTGCCACCGTTCGTGCACCGGTCTTGCCGCGTAATGTAAGGACACTTTGTGTTTTATTGAAATCAGCGACTTTAAGGTTTGCGAGTTCCCCGGGTCGAGCGCCGGTTAATAGCGCGGCCTTCAGTAGAGTCGCGAGATCTGCTGGGCAAGCCGCAAGAAGTGCAGTACGCGCCTCCATGCTCAAAAAGGCTTCCTTACGTCGTGCGCCTACCTTTGAAAATGGTTTGACCACCGCCCAAGCATCATCGCTCCCGACTAAGCGGTTCGCGTGGGCAAGTGCCAGTGCGGCCTTCAAATTGGCTAAATTTCGATTGGCGCTATCTTTTGATCGTCTGACGTCCTCATCGTCGGCATCTTCATCTTTGTTTATTTGGTCGTTTAGCCACTTGCGAACCTGTACGCTCGTAAGCTTGGAAAGCAAGACACGTCCGATGGGGGCTGCGTCCACCAGCCGCTTAAAGCGACCTCTGGCGTCTTTCGCGGTTGCGGTTCGACACTTATCCTCAAGTGCAAGCACGTAAGCGTCTGTAGCGGCTTTTACTGTGATGGCTGTGGTGTCAATTCCCTTTGCGGAGAGTGCCAACCATTCTCTGGCCGCCTTCGCTGCGCAGTCAAAGGATACGTGCGTACCAAGAGCGTGGTAGAGCTTCTTGCCGTTCTCGTCAAGACGACGGGCTATCCAAGTGCCTGTGCCGGTTTCAGGTTTTCGATAGCCAAGCGCCACATATTTTTCGAGCATCGCCCAGTAAGGCTCGCGCCGTGGTTTTAGCCGTTCCCGCTTAGTCTTGCTGTCGATTGGGTTTGCCATGTTTTGTCCGTACGGATTTTGTACGGATATTCTACAGTGGACGACTATGGATTGAAAAGGACTATTTTCATAGGTAAAATTGAATTAGTCGAATCTTTGTTGGACGCTAAAAACCACTAAATCCTGCCTTCACACGGCAGGGGTCACAAGTTCGAAACTTGTACCGCCCACCAAAAAT
>JBAWWV010000604.1:0-1835 GCA_037146575.1 Alcaligenaceae bacterium
CATTAAGCGCCGCCATCCGGGCGACATCGAGCTCAACTCTCACTTCGCGGGTTAAGCCACCCATGCGCTTAACACGGCCAACGCCGCTTACCGTCAGCAACTGCTTGGCCACGGTGTTATCCACAAACCACGACAATGCCTCTTCGTCGCTTTGCTTAGAGGTGACCGCATAGGTTAACAACGGTTTGCCAGCCGTCGTCGCACGCACAACCGTTGGATCGCGCACATCAGCGGGCAGCTCGGCCCGCACACGCGCCACGGCATCCCGCACATCGTTGACCGCCTCCATTGGATCTTTTTCAAGCACAAACTCAACGGTGATCACCACCACACCTTCAAGTATCTTGGTGTAGAGATTTTTTATGCCCTGGAGCGTCGCAATTGAATTTTCTAGTTTGCGCGCGACCTCGGTTTCAAGCGTCGCCGGTGCAGCACCTGGCAACTGTGCCTCGACGGTGACCATCGGCAATTCAATGTCCGGAAAATCTTGGACGCCAATCGCCTTGAAGGCCAACACGCCTGCAATCGACAGCAAAATGAAAAGCAATATCGCTGGGATAGGATTGCGGATCGAGAAGGCCGAAAAATTCATCTGATTGCCTACTTAGTCTGAGCCGTGGCTGAAACCGCAACCAAATCATCATTGGTCAAAAACCCGGCTCCAGACTCAACGATATTATCGGCAACGGTTACACCCGAAAGCACCTCAATTCGAGCCCCAACCCGGCGTCCAACACTTACCTTGGTTTGCACCACACGCCGAGTCTCAGCGACTTTAAACACGTAGCTGAAGCCATCGCGCATCACCACTGACTCTTGCGGCAAGGTCAAACCTTGCGTGGCACCCAATTGAAACTGTCCGCTGGCAAACATACCGGCTCTCACCGGTGGCTCGTCATTTGGATTCTTGGGTAAGTCAACAAAGACCACGGCCGTTCGAGCCTGCGGATCAACGGTGGGACCGATCACACGAACCGTACCGAGCATGGCGGGTGCACCCTTAGGCAAACTAGCAGGAAACACACTCACAGCCATCCCAACTTTAATTTGACTGAGTTCTTCAGAGGTGACCTCGGCACGCCACTCAAGGCGGCGCTGACGTACCATCCGAAACAACTCTGTCCCCGGTGGCACGACCGAACCTACTGTGGCCTGTCGCATTGAAATCACACCCTCATCTGGCGCACGCACCTCAGCATATTTCAGTCTTAATTCTTGAACCTGAACGTGCGCAGCCGTGGCGTCAAGTCTGGCCTGCGCAGTTTGCTCGGCCGTCAAATATTGATTGATCTGCTGAACGGATAAAGCACCCGAATTTTTGAGACTACGTGCACGTGCAGCGTTAGCCTTTGCATCGGCTAACGCTGCTGTCGCTTCGGCTTGCTGCGCTTTTTGCACGGCTAAGTCAGCCAGCACGGTGTCGGTTGCAAAGCGCGCGAGTACCTGATCTTTCTGAACAATATCGCCCACATTGACCAGCACCTCGGCCATACGTAACCCACCCACCTGCGCACCGATCAGAGCCTCTTGCCAGGCTGCAATACTGCCATTCGCCGTGATGGCCGCGGCGATTTGAGTGACCTCAGGACGAGTCACCGTGACGGTTAGGCCGGCACGTGCGGCGTCTTGACTCGCCCGCACAAGCTGGGGCCATACGGCTAAGCTAGCCAAACTCAGTAGACTGCTCAACGCCAATCTGTTGAGCCTCGAGCGCGAGATAAATTTCATGGTGTTGAGTTGCCTATAGTCGTATCTTTCAATGCTGCCTGAGCAAGCCCATTCAAGGCCGATGAATCCGTAGCGGTCCAGCCCCCGCCAACCGCGCGGTATAGCGA
>JBAWWV010000605.1:0-1823 GCA_037146575.1 Alcaligenaceae bacterium
GACCGGTGCCGCTTTTGCACAGCAAAAGCTGGTCGTAGCAGGGTACGGTGGTTCGTTCGAAGACATTATGCGTAAAGATATTTTTCCGCCCTTCGAAAAAAAGCATAACGTGAAGATTGATTTTGTTGCAGGCAACTCAACGAACACTGTTGCGCGGTTACAAGCGCAAAAAGGCAATCAAGAAATTGATGTCGCGATTGTGGATGATGGTCCGATGTATCAGGCGATTGCGCTTGGATTTTGTGCACCGATTCAAGACATGCCGGTGAACGATATTTATCCGACCGCGCGATACAAAGATGACAAGGCCGTGGCCTTAGGCATAGTTGCGACTGGCATCATGTACAACAAAAAAATCTTTGCCGAAAAAGGCTGGGCGATTCCCACTTCTTGGGGTGATCTTGCGGATCCTAAGTTCAAAAAACTCTTGGTGATTCCTCCACTGAACAACACCTATGGGCTGCACGCCGTGGTTGAATTCGCACGTGCAGGCGGGGGTGGCGAAAAAAATATCGACCCGGGTTTCGTCGCGTTCAAAGAGAAAATCGGTCCAAATGTTTTGGTGTATGAACCCTCGCCAGGCAAGATGACTGAACTGTTTCAAAGTGGACAGGCGGTGATTGGTGTGTGGGGGACGGGCCGCGTGAAGTCTTTCGCGGATACGGGGTTTCCGGTCGGGTTCGTCTATCCTAAAGAAGGCGCCTATGCGCTGTTGTCTTCGGTGTGCCCAGTCGCCAAGCCTAAAGCCAATCCCTTGGCTCAAGAATTCATTCGCTACCTGTTGACGCCTGAAATCCAAAGTATGATGGGGACGTCCTACGGTTACGGGCCTGTTAATAAAAAAGCGACGATTACAGATGATCCGAATGTGCCCATGCCGATCGGCAAGCGCGCCGCAGATTTGATCGTGGTTGACTGGGATGTGATCAACGATAACCGCACCGCCTGGGATAAACGTTGGACGCGTGAAATCGAACGTTAGTCTAGGCAGTGGTCCCTTTGTTCGGTCATTGACTTCAGCGGCCAGCATTTGTTGTGCCGCGTGACCAACGCCTGTTTATCGGGTCAGCGACTGCGCGAAGAACTTTTTTGACCGATTCACTGACTGTGCTGCAGCATGAACGTTTCTTTACTGCGCTGTCACCCGAGAACTGAGCATGAGCTATCTTGTTTTAAATAACCTGACTAAGCGTTACGGCTCGACGGCCGTGGTCGATGGGCTTAGCCTGTCGATCGCTCAGGGTGAGTTTGTATCACTGCTAGGGCCTTCGGGTTGCGGCAAAACGACGACTCTGCAGATGATCGCTGGGTTTGTTGAGCCCACCGCAGGCAGTATTGTTTTAAATGGCAAAGACTTGAATAAGGTTGCGGCTAACAAACGCGGGTTGGGAATTGTGTTTCAGAACTACGCACTGTTTCCGCATATGACGGCCGCGCAAAATGTGGCGTTCGGTCTCGAGATGCAGGGTGTTTCAAAAACGGAGTGTGCCGCGCGTGTGGCGGATACGCTAAAACTCGTGGGCCTCACGCATTTAGCCGAGCGCTATCCGGCCCGGATGTCGGGTGGCCAACAGCAACGCGTGGCCTTGGCGCGCGCCCTGGTGATTCAACCAAGCGTCTTGTTGCTGGATGAGCCTCTCTCCAATCTTGATGCCAAGTTGCGCGAAGAAATGCAACTCGAGTTGCGCAGTATTCAGCGCACCCTAGGCACCACGACGGTATTAGTGACGCATGATCAGTCAGAGGCTGTCGTGCTGGGTGATCAAATTGGCGTGATGAATCAAGGCAAGCTCTTGCAGATGGGTTCGCCACAACAGATTTAT
>JBAWWV010000606.1:0-1813 GCA_037146575.1 Alcaligenaceae bacterium
AGCGATACCGACGAGAACATAAAATCAATTCTGCCTGCAATTAAATCGACCATCGCAGGCGCTCCGCCTTTATACGGGACATGAGTGATTGATGAACCTGCGAGTAGGTTCAGATTTTCTAACGCAAGGTGATATGAAGTGGCCACACCATTGCCGCCAAAATTGAGTTTTCCTGGATTTGCCTTGGCGTACTGAATGAGCTGCTCAACACTTGCAAATTGCGAATCAGTTTTGACGGCGACGACTGTGACGCTCTTGCCGATCAGGCCGATGGGTGCAAGGTCTGTGCTTGGATCAAACCCAATGTTTGCATTGGTTGCCTTTGCAATGATTAGACCATCGTGTAGGGTGAGTACTAGAGTGTAGCCGTCGCCAGCGGCACGGGCGACAGTTGCAGCACCGATGTTGCCACCACCTCCAGCTTCGTTCCGGACAATCACGGTTTGTTTCCAGATGTCAGTCAATTGTTGTGCAAAGCGACGGCCAACATTATCAACAATCGCGCCAGGTGACCACGGTAATACCAGAGTCACTGGCTTGTTAGGGTAGCTGTCTTGCGCGTGCGCCGTTGTAGGACCTGTCAGCAATAAGGACGCAACTAGAGCGCTTGCCGCGATGACTGAGACACTAATACGACCATAGATGCGAATCATTTTATTTACCCTTATTTTGACTTCTGACTCAAAGATTGTCTTATTTCTTTAGCGTTCGCCATCGAGCCACCTGCTTTTTCAATCAAATCAACGGTCTTGTTCACCCAATCAAGATTGGTGAGCTTGGTGCCAAGAGGGGCGTCTTCCAACCCAATACGAATGTGTCCGCCCGCTGCTACGGTGGGGGCAATGAGAGTGCTGATCTCACTACACCGACCAGCTGTCATCCACGGTGCTTCTGGATGTTCGCGCTGCATCATTGATAAATAGGCTTCAAGCGCAAAACGCTCGGGAGGCAAGCCGAAGGCAAAGGCATCAGTAAACATAAAGCGATAGATCGGCATAGGCACGCCAGTCATGCTTTTAAAAAGTGCTGCCCCCAGCCTGATAAATCCGGGTTCGTATATGGCGAAGCTTGGGTGTAGTTTGTGTTGTTGCGCAATGGTAAAGCCGTTTCGAATATGTTGTTCTGAGTTGGTATATACATAACCAACCTTATTTTGTTTGATATCTTCGAAATTGCTAAAGTTGACCGAACCAGGGTCGATGACGGACCACTCTAGCAGGCCCTCTTTACACAACGCTTCAATGGGCGCATAGCGTTCAACCGAGTCTGGTTTCGTTGGTAACTGCCCAACCGTTGGGTACACGATCGCATCGACTTCGCGCTTAATATTTTTGATGACATCGGCATACACAGCAGGGTCATCATTTTGAATGCCAAGCTGTTCGTCGTAGGCATGCAAGTGAATAACAGCGGCTCCAGCGTTGACACAGCGAATGGCTTCTTCGGTGAGTTCGTCTCGCGAGACCGGTATCAGCGGTTGACGTTTGCGCGTCCAACCGCCGTTTAAAGCGACTTCTAGCCATACTCGTTTAGACATGGTCAATAGTCCTTACGTCAGTTCAGCGAAGTGAACGAGACGCTTCATGTTTGTTGATAGCAGTGTGCTACGTGATTTCTTAGTCATTTAATGAAATCCCGGAGGCTTTGACAACGGGGGCTCAATAGGTTGTCTCGTTTTTTATTCCTATTTTATGAGAGCCCCTTTGTAAATTCTACTTTAGATCGTGGCTTTCTGTGGACGAAATACTATGTGGGTTTATGACGCGCTTTTGGGCGATGTCGCTCTTTTTTTGGTAACAGTGTTGATGAGGAC
>JBAWWV010000607.1:0-1810 GCA_037146575.1 Alcaligenaceae bacterium
GGTCTTCAGAGGGTAGCGGTGTTGACAACGTTGGGTCAGGGCACAGCGCGCGCAGACTCAGTACGCCAGCCATCGCGCTAATCAGTTCTTGAGCGAGGCCAAGCGCAGTCTGTGCTTGCTCGATTGACTCAAGGCATACCAAGGTCACCGCAGCACCGGTACCGACGCCCGCGAGCGGTGTGACGGCGTTGACCCGTCGACTGGTGTCGCGCATGCGCGTAAAGTTACGCTCAGACCATTGCGTTTGCTTGGTGAACGCCTGACGATATGGCTCACTGGTAAAGACTCGCAGAGTGTCTGTTTGGTACAAGGCGAGGTAAGGACGCGCGCAAGTGTCAGAGTGGTAGCGTCGCGACCAGCGAAACCCTTTGATCGCGGCCCGCTCTTGCATGTGCTCTTTGTCATACCACTGGTTAAAGTCTTGTTCGTAGACGGGATCAACCGATGTCCAGATCAACAGTTCACCAGGGGCGTCGGGATGTTGTTGTAAAGTCTTAGCGCGAGTCATGGCGTGGCTTGAAGAAAAAAGAGTTCCAGTATAAGGAGTTTTCGTGGTGCGTTGGACAGTTGCTTGTCGGTCGCTTTTGGCGGCATTCAGCGTCTGAACTGACCTTGAATTACCAAGGGGCTGCAGTGTTAGGTGCCTGCACAAAAACACTCAACGATTATCGCGATGCTAATCGGGGTGGCGTTGAACGAGGGGAGTATTCGCTCACTTGATGGTACTTGTGCCTTTCAGGGAGTGCGTGGCCAGGCTATCTATGTTGATCCGTCGCGACAGTTGGTCATGGTGCACCTGGCTGCCAGAGCCTCGGCCCGCGATCCGGGCGGCGCCGATACTAATGCTCTATGGCGCGCGGTCAAACAACAGTTCATCCCCACTAGCCCTTAGCGCGCACGATTTTTTGTACTTGGCTGACATGTCGAATCGATCTGAAGACCTGCGCCAAATGTTTGCGACTATCAACCTGCACCGTCAAGTTCAACATGACGGTATCGATGGCATCTTCGTGCATCGTGGCGTTTATGATGTGTGAGTAGGGTTGCGCCACTTCTGCCGCAATGCGGCTCAAAATTGCCCCGTTCGTTTTTTGCCATGATTTCAATGCGTGCTGAAAAATGTTTAGCGGTCTCTTGATCCCACACCACATCGACCCAGCGGTCGGGCTCTTTCATGCGAGCGCGCATGGCGACCGGACACTCTGCGGTGTGAACAACCAAGCCGTGTCCAATTCGTACACCCGCCACAATCACGTCACCCGGTAACGGGCCACAGCAAGGCGCAAGCTGCACGGCTTGCCCTTCGTGGCCTCGAATCTGAATGGGCATTGTGCGTGCTGCGGCCATCGCTTCGTCAGCCGCTGCAGTGGTGGCGATTAGGGGATGATCAGGTGCAAACCGACGCGCCACGACCGCGGCCAAACGTTTGCCCAAGCCGATATCGGCCAAAATTTCTGCGCGCGATTTTGCGCCACTGCTGCGCGCGAGCTTGTCCCAGATGGCATCCTCAGGTGAGGGCATCGCTAGGTTTAGTTCTTTGAGTGCCTGATCCAGTTGACGTTCGCCAAAGGCCGCCGATTCGTCGTATTCGCTAGTGCGTAAGAAGTGCCTGATTTCTGAGCGGGCGCGCCCGGTGCGCGCGTAATTCAACCATTGTGCACTGGGCCTCGCCGCGGGCGAGGTGGTAATCGATACCGTGTCACCACTTGAGAGTTCGGTACGCAAGGCAACGTTATCACCGTTGACCTTACAGGCAACGGCATGGTTGCCCCCGTCAGTGTGAATCACGCAGGCAAAGTCAATCGGTGTC
>JBAWWV010000608.1:0-1807 GCA_037146575.1 Alcaligenaceae bacterium
ACTCACCATGGCCTCGGGCGCTCAATTCACTGCGGTTCATTACAAAGGTAACGCGCCGGGCTTGGCCGATACGGTGGCTGGGCAAACCTCGATGATGATCGAGACAACATCGACCGCGCTCCCTCACATTAGGGGCGGTAAATTACGCGCCCTGGCAGTGACTAGCAACAAGCGTTCGCCCTTATTGCCAGACGTGCCAACCATAGCCGAAGCGGGGTACCCAGACTACGACGTGACACTGAAGGTTGGCATGCTGGCAGCGGCCGGCACGCCGCCGGTAATTGTAAATCGGCTTGCCGCCGAGGTCGCTTTAATCGCCCGCGACCCAGCCACGCAAAAACTCTTTGCCGAGCAGGGCTCTGAGGCCATCAGTAGCACCCCGCAGGCCTTCGCCACAGAGATTGCGGCGGATATTATCAAGTGGACTGCGCTGATGAAACAGAACGGGATCAAAGCCGAGTAGACAGTTTTACTAAATCAGACACCGCAGCAGCTGAGAACTATAAGGCGCCGCGGCCACTGAGGGCTACGCCCCGACCGAAACGTCTGGCGTACGAAAAACTAAGATCGGCTTGTGCATTGCAAAGACTTGTTGAATAATAAACTGACAAAAATAATCTTAAGAGGCAACTATGCAACACGACACATCGCACCACGAAACACCCACGAGCGGCCTGAGTCAGGCAAGCCTGTGGGCAACGATGCTTATCCTGTTTGGCCCGTCGGCACTGACGCTTTGGTGGGTGATTCACCAAGCGTCTTCGTAAGCCGTTTGCCCAAGAGCTGTTACTTTGCGAACAAAGAACTCATGTTCGCGAAAGCCTTGAACTCAATGGCGTTGCCTGACGGATCCATAAAAAACATGGTTGATTGTTCGCCAACCTCGCCTTTGAAGCGGGTGTAGGGCTCGATCACAAATTTTGTACCGACCGCCTTGAGCTTCGTGGCCATCGCTTCCCATTGGGGGATCGACAATACTGCACCAAAATGACGAACCGGCACCTGATGATCATCGACAGCACTAGTTTGCTTGTGGCCGCATTCGTCAGGCGCTAAGTGTGCAACGATTTGATGCCCGTAAAAGTCAAAATCAATCCAGTCTGGTGCGCTACGACCTTCGCCACAGCCCAAGACTCCGACGTAAAACTGACGAGCCTCTTCGATATCGCGTACCGGAAAAGCCAAATGAAACGGTGGCATTGATGCAGCTTGTACAGACATTTTTAAAACCTCAGTAGAAATCGTAAGTGGCAGCCAAATGATCAGCGAATACCTCTTAACTATAAGCTAGACTTCACTTACACCGCAAATAGAGACTTTGAATCAAGGGATCCAACGCTCATCATGCTTAAAACACACCATCGTTATGATTACAGCCCCATCAATGCTCGGCCAGACTACAGTTGGCCCGACGGCAAGCGCCTAGCGGTGCACTTCAGTTTAAATGTTGAGCATTTTTCTTATGGTGAAGGGATTGGAAACGACTACGGTGGCCCAGGCCCGCAGCCAAACACCCGCAGTTTTGCCTGGCGTGATTACGGCAACCGAGTCGGCGCCTGGCGTTTACTTGAGTTAGCCCAGACCTACAAGTTTCCGTATGCTCTGTTAATCAACACCGAGCTCTATGACTATTGCCCCGAAATGATCAAAGCCTTTAGCAGTCGGGGCGACGAAATCGTGGGGCACGGCAGAACCAATGCCGAACGCCAGGTCGACATGAGTTTCGAACAAGAAAAGGCCTGTATTGCGCAAGCGACTGAAGCGATTCGGCGTCATGAAGGCAAACCACCAATGGGCTGGTTGGCGC
>JBAWWV010000609.1:0-1806 GCA_037146575.1 Alcaligenaceae bacterium
GCGCGGCTACAACACTAATTCGAAATTAGATTTTCATGCAGACGGCAGCGACATCGTTGGCCTGATGTGTTTGCAAACAGCCAAAAGTGGTGGCACGAGTTTGCTGTCAAGTTCACTGACGGCGTACACAGAGATCAAAAAGCAACGCCCCGATTTGGCGGCGTTGTTAACCGAACCGTTTTATTTCAGTCGCCAGGGTGAGCACGCAGCCGAAGAGCCGCCGTATTATTTAGCCTCGATCGTAGGCGAAAAAAATGGCCGCTTTGCTTGCCGCCATATTCGCAATCACATCATCGGTGCGCAAATTACGTTTGAAGACGTACCGCGTTTAACCGCGCAACAAACAGAGGCGCTGGATATGTTTGATGCCTTGCTTGCCCGCCCCGACATTTGTTTTCATATGGAGCTTGAGCCAGGCGATATTCAGTTTGTGAATAATCACGTCACCTTGCACGCGCGCACTGAATATGAAGACCACCCCGAGCCCGAGCGCCGCCGTCATTTGCTGAGGCTATGGTTGTCTTTGTCCCAAGCGCAGGCCTTGCCTGAAGCCTGGCGCATTGCGTACAAAGATGTCGATGCTCAAGCGTTACGCGGTGGGTTTCGAGGCGTTGGTATCACGGATGAGGTTCGTGCTTTCGAAAAACGGCTGTGCGCCGAGCATCAAATGGCGTTCAGGGTGTATGAGGATTATGAGGCGATGCTCAAGACTGCTTAGAGAACTTTTTTGCAAGGCTCGCGCAAGCTGACTGTTGTTCAATCTAGTGGCACAGAATTTTGATTAAGAATCAACCATGAACATCTACGAACAAAACCTCCCTAAAACAGCCGCCAATTACGCCGCGTTAAGCCCAGTTGATTTTTTGTTGCGTGCCGCTGAGGTTTATCCAGACCGCTTAGCAGTTGTACATGGCAAGATCCACCGCACCTGGTTGCAGACCTATCAGCGCGCTCAACAACTTGCGCACGCCTTGCGTGCGTTAGGCGTGCAAAAGGGCGACACCATTACGGCGATGCTGCCCAACACCCCCGAGATGCTTGAGTGCCACTTTGGTGTGCCAGTGCTGGGGGCGGTGCTCAATGCGCTCAACACTCGTTTAGATGCCGCAAGCTTGACCTATATGTTGAATCATGGCCAAGCTAAGGTTGTGATCGTGGATCGCGAATTTAGCAAGGTGATGAAAGAGGCGATCTTAAATGCCAACGTTCAGCCGATTGTGATTGATGTGGATGACAGCGAGTACGACGGCGCGGGTGAGCGTATTGGTTTATATGAATATGAGGCGTTGCTGGCAGGTAAAGCCGGCATTCAGCAAACGACTGCACCCTCTGTGTCAGCGAGCCAACGGACCTCAGCCGCTACGTCGTCTTTAAGCGGTGCAAGTACTCTTGCTCAAAATGATCCCCTCACGTTTCAAGGCGACGAGTGGGACGCCATCGCGCTGAATTACACCTCAGGTACCACCGGCGAGCCCAAGGGCGTGGTCTATCATCATCGCGGCGCTTACATGAACGCCGTCAGCAACATCCTTGAGTGGGATCTGCCAACGCACCCTGTGTACTTGTGGACCTTGCCGATGTTTCATTGCAACGGCTGGTGCTTTCCGTGGGCGATTGCCGCGCGTGCCGGGGTCAACGTCTGCTTGCGCCGTGTCACGCCCGAAGGCGTGTTTGGCGCCATCCGCGATTACGGTGTGACACACTACTGTGGCGCCCCGATCGTGCACAGCATGCTCGTCAATGCCCCCGAGCCACTCAAACAAGACGGCATGAGCAAGCTCAACGGCAGCCGCGTCAAAGGCATGG
>JBAWWV010000610.1:0-1806 GCA_037146575.1 Alcaligenaceae bacterium
GGCATCTTGTTGTTGGCTGTCGGAGGCGGTTCAGGCCTAAAGCTGTCGTACGGTTGGCGTGTCAGACGTGCCCGGCGCCTGGCGGAAAAAGATAAGTAGGCTTCTATGACTTTATCTAATAGTTTTCCCTAGGTTTCGATCAAATAGCAGAAGATTATCAAGACAGATGCGTGGGAGATTGATAACATTCTGCCCAAATTATTATTTGTTTTTTTACGGTAACAGCCCAAAGAAAAAACGCGTTTACTCGCAACTTCCCGGAGATCTTCTATGAGTACGTCCAGTTCTGTCGCAATCGACGATCGCAAGCGTCCGATGACCTCTGAAGAGAAACGAGTCATTCTCGCCTCTTCAGCGGGTACTATTTTTGAGTGGTATGACTTTTACCTGTATGGCTCACTTGCAGCCATCATCGGTGCGCAGTTCTTCTCCTCGTTTCCTGAAGCTACACGTAACGTGTTTGCGTTGCTCGCGTTTGCAGCGGGCTTTCTGGTGCGTCCTTTCGGTGCGCTGTTCTTCGGTCGCTTGGGTGACATGATTGGTCGCAAGCAAACCTTTCTGATGACCATCCTGATCATGGGTCTGTCGACCTTCGTTGTAGGCTTGTTACCTGGCTACAACACGATCGGCTGGGCCGCTCCGATTATTTTGATCGCGCTGCGGATGCTGCAAGGCCTGGCACTTGGCGGTGAGTACGGTGGCGCAGTGGTGTATGTGGCTGAGCATGCTCCTGCTAATCGGCGCGGTTTTTTCACAAGCTGGATTCAAACCACTGCAACGCTCGGTCTTTTGCTGTCATTGATGGTGATATTGGTCGTTCGCACCACCGTGGGTGAAAAAGAGTTTGCCGAATGGGGCTGGCGCATTCCGTTCTTGCTGTCAATTTTCTTGTTGGCAGTGTCTGTCTGGATTCGCTTGCAGATGGAAGAGTCGCCTGCCTTCAAAAAGATGAAGGAGGAAGGGACCAATTCAAAAGCACCGATCGCAGAAGCGTTTGGTACCTGGCGCAATGGTAAGTTTGCTCTGATTGCGTTGTTTGGTTTGGTCGCGGGCCAGGCCGTTGTTTGGTACACAGGCCAGTTCTATGTGCTGTTCTTTTTGCAAACGATTTTGCGCTTGGATATGTTCACCGCCAACGTACTCATTGCTTGGTCGCTGATTTTAGGCACAGCAGGATTTGTCTTTTTTGGTTCGCTGTCAGACAGAATTGGACGCAAGAAAATCATTCTGGCAGGTTGCTTACTTGCTGTCGTGACTTACTTCCCGGTGTTTAAAGCGATCACCCAGCTCGCTAACCCAGCGTTGCACGCTGCGCAGCAAAACACTAAAGTGACAGTCATCGCCGATGAAAAAGACTGTACGTTTCAGTTCAACCCAGTCGGAACTGCTAAGTTCACTAGTTCGTGCGATGTGACCAAAGCGCTATTGGCACGTAGTTCAGTGAACTATTCGGTTCAATACATGCCCGGCGCGATCCCGGCCAAAGTTCAATTCGGCACGACTGAGATTGCTGGTTATGAAACCGCCAAACTCACTGGCAATCAGATCAAGACTACACCTGCAGCCTTTACAAAATCAGTCAATGATGCACTCGTAGCTGGTGGTTATCCGATTGCTGGCCAAGCGGCCAAGGGCATCATCAAGATGAATGGATTTTTTGACATCTTTAATGCTCAGGTGTTTCCGCTTGTCTTGATTCTGACTTACCTCGTGTTGTTGGTCACCATGGTGTATGGCCCGATTGCCGCTGCACTGGTCGAGTTATTCCCAACCCGTATCCGCTACACCGGTATGTCGCTGCCGTAT
>JBAWWV010000611.1:0-1803 GCA_037146575.1 Alcaligenaceae bacterium
GCGCTCGGCAGGCCAAGCTGTGCCCTCTTCGCTACCCGAGCCTTCAATGACTTCAACACCCAGAGCCTGTAACTGTACGGCTAGTTCAGCGTGCGCCAGTTGATTGGCCGCGTCAGCTTGCACCGTACTGCGCGGGTTGTAAGCGGTGATAAAGGCGCCGCACGTGACACCGTGCGATTGATAGAGCTCAGCCAAGCGAGGCGAGTGCTGATCAATTTTCAACACAATGTCGTGCTCTGTGTGGCCAAGGCGGTACGACGTATTACGAAAAGCCCGAAGCTTGTCAGAGTGGATTTGCGTTGCGTCAGTCATAAAAAAAGCCCTCTGTTTATGGAGGGCCGACGCTACTCCCGCTTGGTTGCCTAAACCTTAGGCCACATCCGCTTTCGCGTCCACCTTGCCCGGGGGGCAGGTTGGTCAGGGCGTCGGCCCTTGTCTTGATGTTGGTTCTACTTTAACAACAAATGATTTAACTAGCAAACTATTTGTTGGTTATATGCACATGACTAAAAAAACCTCGTCGGTATGTCTGGCAAGGTAGTAGAACGAGTCGCATTCTTTATGCCGACGCTGCGACTAATAGTTTCGAGTGACCTCAAGAAACTCAATTGAAAAGTCTTCGCTGAGTGGCAAGACCGATAGCTGAGCTTCACAATACGTGAGAAACCTTTTTGAAGTTCCGTAAAGATTTTCGGTGAGCGCGTGGAGCGTATTGAAATGCTCTGCAACCACCGCATAGTCTGTTTGATAGTCGTGCGCCGCCAAATTACGAGCAGTTCTAGCCAATTGCCAAGCCTCGATAGACGAGATGACTTTAAATTTTTCAAAGATCGCTAACACCTTAATGAAGCTATCTGCTTGCTCTCCGGAAAGAACCAAACTATGACGCATTGCTGCACCAAGTGAATCCTGCAACTTTGAAAATCTTTCATTAACGGCCGCGAGAGACTCGAATAATTCGTTATCTTTTTTGCGGGACGTCAGTACTTGTTCTGTAAGAGGCCATGGAACATTTCTAGAGGCAGCATCCAAGAAATATACGCACCTTTGAATTGCCTCAAGCAACCCACTTAGGTAGTCTCTTTCAGCCTTTAAAGCTAGGTCAATCGTCATATCGCTCAACTCAGTTCTAAATCGTTTAGACAGAAAGAATTCGCTTTTGCGATTAGAACAAACGCCTTTTGGGTTTCATTAAATTCCGAAGAAATGACGTCGACGGGCAGATTCAACTTTTGCTCGAGAAACAACTTAATTTTTGCCCTTCCCATTAAACCAATTGCCGGCTTTGATTCGATTAATAAATCTACATCACCACCCGTGCGAGCATCGTCCAGACGAGACCCGAATAGCCACACGCGCGCACCAACGCCAGCCACCTCGGCAGCCGTCTCAGTGATCGAAACTATCTGTTTACTGTTTAGTCGCATTTGGCAACCCTCAACTAAAACTTTCTTTGCGCCATTTTACCGTAAGACTTTTGGCATCGCTACGTCAAGACATTTGCAAAAATTACCGGCCTTTACTCAAACACCCCAATTTTTAACTTCCACCCTGTAGTCATAAAGCGATCAACCCGCCCATCACGCTTGACTGCATAACCCCACATCGCTTGCACACCTTTAAGTTCAGACCTGGTAGATTCAAATTCCCAGAGCGTTTCGTTTTCTTGAAGCGAATCTTTAAAAACAACCCAGCGCGCGTTGCAATGACCGAAGGGGATATTGGGCACAGCCTCCATCGGATCTTGAATGAGGTTGGTTCGCTCGACCTCTTCGATCGTCACTTGTCGTGCCAGTTCGAAGT
>JBAWWV010000612.1:0-1791 GCA_037146575.1 Alcaligenaceae bacterium
GATCGCCCTCTGGGCCAATTGCCAGAGCGCCTTCTGCATCGCACTCGGCGGGAGGCAGTTGGTCAAAGAATACCGCTGAGGCGGGCTGGTAATCAGCGGACAGCCAGCGCGCTACGCGACCGCAGCGATGTGTTCTAGTCGCGTTGTATAGCAGGGCAACCGTGCATCGGCAGCGGATTGCCAATTTTGTTTCGACGGTGACGAAGTTGGCGATCGACCACCGAAAGCCTCGCCGAACGGCTCACAGGCCGTCGCGAAGAAAGCTGATGAACTGACAGTCGCGTGTTCAAACAGCTACAATGCCCGCAACGATTACGAGGGTGTGCTGGCAGTGTGGTTCAATCCTTGTTGCCCCAACCCCCCGGCCGTATCATCATTATTGAAGTAAATGCCCTGAACCTGTTTGATCAGACACACACAGGCCCCCGTAGCTCAGTTGGATAGAGCGCGGCTTTCCTAAAGCCGAGGTCGCAAGTTCGATCCTTGCCGGGGGTACTAATTCTTCAATTTCTGCATGTTTCCGGCACATTGCCCACAAAAGTGGGCAGTTAAGTGGGCAGGCCGCCCTTCTTCCCGCCAATCACTCGCGTCTTTTTATCGCTGAGTGGTGCAGTTGCCCGGAACTAAACGCTGGCCTGCGTTTCCCTGACCACAGTGATTTTTTGTGGGCAATAGCATGGAACGACCTTGCCATCATTCGTTATTCACCTATGATATAGTATAGTTTACAAGTATTTCACGCGGCGAGCTTCCCAGATAGCCACAAGGACTGTTTTTCAAACATGGCTCAAGCACAACAAAAACTCCAAGATACATTATTGGTCGATTTTGATCAGTTGTGCCTCGAAATCGCCCAGTTGCACTACGACAACGCCGACGTGATTCAGCGATACCACTGGATTCAGAAAGAAACCGACAGGCTGATCGCAGCTGCGCAAAAGAAGCATGCAGAGGGCTTCGCCAGTAGAAAAGCCATCGACCAAAAAGCATCGGAATGGGAAGAACGACTCGCCCTGACAAGGACGCCACGCAAAGTAGGAGGCAAAACTACCCAACGAATATCGCCATCCCAAAAGATCAGAGTCATCAAGATAATGCTCAGCGACTTCATGAGGCACAAAACACCTGAAATCACGATGGCGGACATCAACGCATGGACTCACCAGCCGAGGCAGCAAGGGCACGAAGATATTCGTGATGAATTAGGAATTCGAGGGCTCCGCATCAGTCAGCTTCAGTGGTTCACGATGCGATTCGGCACAGTCATTGAGCCGCTGTATCCCCCCAACGCCTACGGCTCAAAGTTAGCTCCTTTCCCATCGCTTTTTCGGGTTGCTACGTGGCTTTCATGGCTCGAAAAGAACGAGGCCAAGCTTCTGAAGCTCATCGACAAAAGAAATAAACTAGCTCGTGATGCGAGGCACGACCAGCCATGAGCATCTGTCGTAGTCAAGCAGATCAACGCGTGACCCGAGAAGGTGGCCTCAACGGCGTTGAATGGATGGAGAGCTACCACGTCATGAGCCTCAATCGATGGAGCTACACAAAGCTCAAAGCAATGATCAAGGAAAAAAACTTCCCACGCCGCAAGAACGGACACACAAACATTTTTTTGCGAACCGATGTCGAAGCTTGGAACAAAATTTTTTTTGCACGAAGCTAGTTATTGTTTACCCATTAGTTACTCGTTTATAGGAGATCAAGCATGAGAATAGAACTCGAAAAGAATTGACCTACCCCCCTTAAACGGCACCACTTCCAGAGCGATAATCTGGTGGTGTCAAAACCAAA
>JBAWWV010000613.1:0-1768 GCA_037146575.1 Alcaligenaceae bacterium
GTCGATATTGCTGCGTCACACCCTGTCAGCCTCTCGAGTGTTGGCAGCCGCTGCTGCCGTTGTGGTGCTAGCTGACCCTTGGGCGCCACTGGCGACTGGCTTTTGGTTATCGTTTTTGGCGGTGGCGATTTTGTTCGCGGCAGGGGCAGCAGGTAGTAACGCCTTTGGGGCGATTAGCGCAGCGCGTGTCCGAGGAGCCACTGTTGATGTCGCTGACGAGTCAGCTAATCAGCCGAACACCATTGCCAGTCGGGCGAACCAGCATTGGCAACGTGCCAAACAAGTGTGCGTCGAGGCGATTCGCTTGCAATGGCTCATCACGATTGCGATGCTGCCCGTGTTGGCCTTTTTGTTTCAACAGGTCTCGTTGGTATCACCCTTGGCTAACGCGCTTGCGATCCCGGTGTTGACGTTTGTGGTGACACCGCTGGCGTTGGCCTTAGCAGTCTTTGGATTGGTACCGGGTCTAGGCTGGCTTGCTACGGCAAGCGGAGTGCTCGCACATTTTGCACTTGAATACACCTTGATCCCTGTGACTTGGTTAGCAAATTTGTCGTGGGCCGCCTTTGATGTGGCAGCGGCACCCTTTTGGACTTTGCCCCTTGCGGGTGTGGGCTTGTGCTGGGCGCTGCAGCCCCCGGGCTGGCCCATGCGATGGGCTGGCTGGTGTTTGTTAGTGCCAGTCTTGTCATTTGAGCCGCAACGACCAGCGTTTGGACACTGGAGACTGCTTGCCTTTGATGTCGGGCAGGGCGGCGCGGTACTTTTGCAAACGCAGACGCATGATGTGTTGTTTGACACCGGCCCACGTCAGGGCACTAGTGACGCTGGGGTGCGTACGATCTTGCCAGCTTTGCGGGCTTTGGGCGTGCGCAAGCTTGATGGCCTGGTTGTATCGCACGCCGATAGCGATCACGCAGGGGGGTTGTTGGCAGTGCTAAAGGTGATGCCGGTTGGCACGTTGTACACCTCGTTTTCAATGCAAGACTGGCTTGGTCGGAGCTCGCCAACGATGACTCAGTTAGTACCGACAAAGGGGCCTGCACGGGTTCAGCTCTGCGAACGGGGACAGCGCTGGGTGTGGGAGGGCGTGGTATTTGAATTTTTGCACCCTGAAGCCAGGTATCTGGGCGAGGTGGCACTCACCACCAAGAGCGCACCTTTGCGCTCAGCAAAAGGCAAGTCTTCAAAAAATGCGCAAAGTTGTGTGCTTCATGCTCAAGGCTCACATCATTCAGCCATGTTGCCAGGAGATATTGGCGTTAAGCAAGAGCAACTTTTGCTTGAGCACTACGCTTCAGAGCAGAATTCCTCAGGATGGTCCGCCTCAGTCAACACGGGCGTAGTCGATACGATTGCTGTATCGCCAAAGGCGCTGACAGCGGATCTTGTCGTTGTCGCGCACCACGGTTCAGATACATCTTCGTCACTAAGATTTGTGCAACAGCTCCGCGCGCAACACGCAATCGTTCAGGCGGGCTATCTGAATCGTTTTGGGCATCCGCATCAGGCGATCAAGCAGCGGTGGCTTGATGCGCAGGCAGAGTTTTGGCAAACCGACCGCCACGGGGCTATCGAGGCAGCGTCCACGCCACAGGGGTTGGACGTTCAGGCCTATAGCCAACTGCGAAAGCGTTACTGGCATCAAAGGTCGAGGTAGAACCACTACAATAAGTCATAACTTTTGTTGTGCCTTGGTTTTTCAGGAGCCCTTATGGCCACCCCTCGCCTTAAAGCAGTCATGTGCAGCAGTCCGGCTGGGTTGCAC
>JBAWWV010000614.1:0-1765 GCA_037146575.1 Alcaligenaceae bacterium
TCTTTGCACGTATCAATGAAATGTCTGTTTTAGACGTCAACAGATTTTCGCCGTCAAACAAGATTTCGCCATCCGCACGTTGACCAGGATACAGCTCAAACATGCGATTTAAGGTGCGTAATAAAGTCGATTTGCCGCAACCAGACGGACCAATAAACGCGGTCACTTTATTTTTGGCGATCGACATATTGACATCGCGCAACGCATGAAATTTACCGTAATAAAAATTGAGTTTGTTAATTTCAATTTTTGATACTAAGGGGGTGTCTTGTTTTGCAGCAGCGTTCAAAACCATAGTGTTTACCTTCGGGTTCTTTTTAGTCAGACTGAAATAGGTCGTGCGGGTCTAACGGTGAAAATCATTTTTGCCGAAACATTGAACGTGCAATGATATTGAGCCCCAGCACCGCCAAGGTGATCAGCGTGGCGCCTGCCCAGGCCAAGGTGTTCCAGTCTGAGAACGGGCTTGCCGCAAATTGAAAAATCACAACGGGCAAATTGGCTAGCGGCTTGTTCATATCAAACGACATAAACTGATTGTTCAAAGACGTAAACAGCAAGGGCGCCGTCTCGCCCGCGACACGTGCGACTGCCAGCAAAATACCCGTCATGATGCCGGATCTGGCGGCTTTATAAGACACCATCGTAATCATGCGCCACTTCGGACACCCTAACGCAAAGCAGGCCTCACGCAAACTGTTGGGCACCAAGAGCAGCATGTTATCGGTCGTACGCACGACAACAGGAATCACCAAAATCGCCAAGGCAAAC
The DNA here is from genome assembly GCA_037146575.1 of Alcaligenaceae bacterium. GTDB lineage: Bacteria > Pseudomonadota > Gammaproteobacteria > Burkholderiales > Burkholderiaceae_B > Zwartia. The sequence continues at coordinate 772 of JBAWWV010000614.1, forward strand.
GAACCCGCCCAGCCAGAGTAGTGCCCAACCTGCGACACATAAACCGCATAAATAAACAAGCCGATCACGATCGAAGGCGCGGATAACAACACATCATTTAAGAAGCGCGTGGCAGGCGCCAACCAGCCACGCTGCCCGTATTCTGCTAAGTAGGTACCCGCCAAGATCCCCACCGGGGTACCGATTAAGGTGCCAATGCCCACCATCACGAAACTACCCATGATCGCATTGAGCAAACCACCTGCCTGGCCAGGAGGTGGTGTGCTTTCAGTAAATAAGGTCAGTGATAAAGCGCTACCGCCCTTTAAGACCAGTACCGCCAAAATCCAAACCAACCAAAAAAGACCAAAGACCAACGCTGCCATCGACAAAGACAACATCACTTTATTCAAGATGCTGCGCCGTCTGTACACCCAGTTATCTGACCGGATACTAGTGGCTGGAGGCTGCATCGTCACTTTTACATTGATGTTCATGTTTTTGTGCCTTCCGCTTTTTCCATACGCAACAGCATCATTTTCGCCAAAGCCAGCACAACTGTCGTGATCAAGAACAGGATCAAACCCAATTCAATGAGGGCTGACTTTTGCATACCAGCAGCTTCATTAAATTCGTTAGCCAAGGCCGAGGCGATTGAGTTGCCCGGTGCGAAGAACGAGCCAGGCATTCTGAAAGCGTTGCCGATCACAAACGTCACGGCCATGGTTTCGCCCAGCGCACGACCTAAACCTAGCATCACTCCGCCAATCACACCTGAGCGGGTGTAAGGTAAGACAACCTTCCACATGACTTCCCAGGTTGAACTACCCAGTCCGTAGGCCGACTCCTTGAGCAAGGCCGGTACCAGTTCGAAGACGTCGCGCATTACTGCAGCAATAAACGGGATCACCATGATCGCCAGAATTAAGCCGGCGGTAAAGATACCGATGCCAAACGGGGCACCAGAAAACATCCAGCCAATCAAGGGTATGGGGCTCAGCGCATTGATTAGGGA
>JBAWWV010000615.1:0-1762 GCA_037146575.1 Alcaligenaceae bacterium
GCACAGATGCCACCGTGCCTTCAATCAGTTTTAAGAGTGCCTGTTGAACACCCTCGCCGGAGACATCACGGGTAATTGAAGGATTGTCGGCCTTGCGAGAAATCTTATCGATTTCATCGATGTAGACAATCGCGCGCTGCGCTTTATCGACTTCGTAATTACAATTTTGCAGCAATTTTTGAATAATATTTTCGACGTCTTCACCCACATAACCAGCCTCGGTTAGTGTCGTGGCGTCAGCCATCACAAAGGGCACATTCAATTGACGCGCAAGCGTTTGGGCAAGCAAGGTTTTGCCAGAGCCAGTCGGACCAATGAGCAGGATATTGCTTTTAGAGAGCTCGACGTCGTCACCTTTGACTTCGCCATGGCGCAAACGCTTGTAATGGTTATACACGGCGACGGCCAAGACACGCTTAGAGGCAGTCTGACCAATCACATACTGATCGAGAAAGGCTTTTATTTCAGCGGGCGTTGGCAAATCGGTGCGGATCGAGTCGCGGGCACTTGCCTGAGCTTCTTCGCGAATAATGTCGTTACACAACTCAATGCACTCGTCACACACAAAGACCGAGGGCCCTGCAATGAGTTTTCGTACTTCGTGCTGGCTCTTGTTACAAAACGAACAATGCAAGTTCTTAGTGCTAGCTGAGCCTTTTTTTTCTGACATAACGATCCATTACCAGTTGTACCAAGACTCTTTTTAACAGATGTTTCAGCATCACTGAGCCATCGAGACTTGGTTAAATGCTTATACGGTGTCGGCCCGCGAAGTTAAAACCTTATCAATCAAACCGTACGATACCGCATCGGGAGCAGACATAAAGTTGTCGCGCTCTGTATCCAAGGCGATACGCTCAATGGTTTGCCCGGTGTTTTCGGCCAGCATCCCATTCAAACGCTCGCGCAAATCTAAGATTTCACGGGCTTGGATCTGAATATCTGTGGCTTGACCCTGTGCACCGCCCGAAGGCTGGTGAATCATAATTCGAGAGTTAGGCAACGAGAACCGTTTGCCTTTAGTACCGGCCGCCAATAAAAAAGCCCCCATACTGGCAGCCAGTCCGGTGCAAAGCGTTGACACTTCAGGCTTAATAAAACGCATGGTGTCGTAAATCGCCATGCCCGCATACACCGACCCGCCCGGTGAGTTGATGTAGAGCGCAACGTCTTTGTCGGGATTTTCAGACTCGAGAAAAAGCAGCTGCGCCACAATCACGTTGGCAGATTGGTCGTTGACCGGACCTACCAAAAAAATGACCCGCTCTTTAAGCAATCTTGAGTAAATGTCATAGGCTCGCTCGCCGCGACCTGATTGCTCAATCACCATCGGGATGTAACCGAGCGCAGTTGGAGTCACTGACTCGCTACCGTGCATGGATGCATAAAAGTCGGTAAAACGTTGCATTTATTTGGTTTCCATGACTTGGTCAAAGGGAACTTGCTCGTCTTCAACTTGTGCTTTGGCTAATGCATGCTGAACAACGTTATCCTCAAGCACGATGCCTTCGACTTCTGAGCGACGTGCGCGATCTGACAGATAATAGCTCACGACTTCAGCAGGTTTTTCGTAACTAGAAGCAAATTCTTCGATACGAGCACGAACCTGCTCAGGCTTGGCCTGAAGCTGCTCTGCCTGAACTAGCTCTGATACCAGTAAGCCGAGCTTGACGCGACGCTCGGCTTCTGCTGCAAACGCATCAGCCGGAATCGGCATTTTGTCTGCATTGGGCACGCCACGTTGGGTCAGTTCGGCGCGGGC
>JBAWWV010000616.1:0-1762 GCA_037146575.1 Alcaligenaceae bacterium
CAAGTCAACGCTGCGGGCGGGGTCTATGGTCGCAAGCTTGAACTGGTTCGAGAGGATGATCGTTGCGATCCAGCTGCAGCCATTGGAGCTATTCAAAAACTTGTTCATCAGCAAAAAGTGTTCGCCTTGATTGGTGGTGGCTGTAGCAACGCGACGCTCGCAGCCCGTGAAGCAATCGAAACGTCTAAGATCCCCACACTCATCAATGCCTCGGTGCATGATGGGATTACGACACCCGTTGCAGCAAATATTTTTAGTGCAGCCTTGACGGCGACGATCGAGAGCGAGGCCCAGTTAGACTTTGCTATCAAGCAGGGTGCCAAACGCATCGCGGTGATTTCGATGCGGGATGGCTGGGGTCGGGGGCGCTATACGCCGCTGATGGAGTATTTCAAGGCCAAAGGTATTACCCCTGTGGCTGACGAAGAACTGGCTCCTGATGCGAACGACGCGACTGCGCAGGTTTTAAGGCTGAAGGCTGCCAATGTCGATGCTGTCATTATGGTGCTTTATCCGAAACCTGCAGCAGTGTTCATGCGTGATGCCTCAAAGTTTGCCTTTAAACCACTTGCGATAGGTCAGACAGGTATTGCGGATCCCAAGGCTTTTGAAGAACAAGTGGGCGTGCCAGGTGCGACCACACAGTTTCGCACGATTGCGATGGTGAAGTTCACCCCTGAAGATGCTGCTGTCGATCATTGGCGCAAGTTGATCGAGACGAAGTTTCCGGGGGATCGCTTGTCGGTCTTTAATCTTGTAGGTGTGGGTAGTGCTCAGGTGTTTGTCGAAGCGCTTAAAAAAGCGGGTCCCGAGCCCACGTGGGAGTCCATGACCGCGGCGTTAGCCAGCATCAAAGATCTGAATATTGACGTATACCCGGGTCCAATTAGCTGTTCTTTAACGGACCATCGTTGTAATCGAGTACCAGCATGGCTTGCGAAAGAACCGGGGAAACCGGTTCGGGTTCTTTCTAGTAGTGGGGGTTAAACAGCGTTGATGCTCTTTAGCTATCTGCTGATCAGTGGCGTAACAACAGGGGCGTTGTATGCCCTTGTTGCGCTCGGCTTAGTGGTCGTGAACAAAGCCACGGGCATTATTAATTTCGCCCAGGGCGAGTTTTTTATGTTCTCGGGTTTCGTTGCCTGGGTCTTGCATGTTCAGCTAGGGTTGAATTATGCGATCACTTTCCTACTCACGATCGCGATTGGTTTTGGGTTAGGTGCCTTGACCGATCGTATCGCGTTCAGACCAATTGCAAAAACAGATATCGTGAGTCTTGTGCTGGCCACGGTCGGGATCGCCTTTGTCTTAAAAGGCGTGGCGCGCGTCTTATGGGGTGGCAAGGGTGACTACCTGTCGTTTCCTTCGATTACTTCGACGGATCCCATGACCGTCGTTGGCTTGATGGTGATCCCGCAGCAGTTGGCGGTATTAGCAGGCACTCTGGTGATCTTGATTTTATTCGCAGCTTTTTTTCGCTTGACGCGAGCCGGTAAAATGATGCAAGCCACCGCTGATAATGCTAAGGCTGCCGTATTGGTTGGTATCCGAACCGACAAAATTTATACCTTGGCGTTTGGCACAGGTGCGGCCATTGCCGCAGCGGCGGCGGTCTTAACCGCGCCTATCACCTTGCTTTATCCCGATCTTGGTTTTCCGATTTTCTTGAAAGGTTTCGCGGCGGCGGTCATGGGTGGCTTGATGAGTTTGCCAGGTGCCGTATTGGGCGAAAATATCAATCGCTCTAATGCCCATTTTGCGC
>JBAWWV010000617.1:0-1761 GCA_037146575.1 Alcaligenaceae bacterium
GGGGTAAGGTGACATAAAAAAATTCGCGCCAACCAACCGCGCCATCGATCGCTGCAGCTTCAAACACGCGCTGAGGTAAAGACTGCAGGCCACCTAAAACAATCAACGCGACAAAGGGCGTCCACTGCCAAGTATCAACAAGAATGACGGTAAAGATGACAAAATCAGGTGAGGCCAAAAATAAACTGGTTGGTAAATGTGCCGACTTCAGCAAATAATTTGCCACTCCCATGCTTGGATCGAGCACAACCATTGCCATCATCCCCACCACGACTGGCGGCAACATGAACGGTGAGATCATGAGCGTTCGAATTAACCCCTTAAGTACGGTCAACCGATTCAACAACAAACCTAATGCCACGCCCAGCACGATTTGCAAGGCAAGCGCGCCAAAATACAGCAAAAAGGTGAGTCGTAAACCATTCCAGAATTGCGGATCACTCCATAACGCCTGATAATTGCCCAGGCCCAAATAGTTAAAACTTTGGCCGATTTTGTAATCAAACTGGCTCAACCAAAACGCATAGCCAAACGGAAAGATCACCATCGCCCCCACAAAGAGGAGGGCGGGGATAATCATCCATTTAAAAGAAGGTGCGACTTGCGCGTGAGTCGTAGACTTCACTGTAGCTTGTTCAACTCTTGATCTGCCGCGCACAGTGCGTCTTGAGCGCTGGCCTGCCCAAGGAAAACCTTTTGTATCGCAGCGCCAACGATCTCTCTGGCTTCAATGACACGCTCGGTCGGTGGAAATGAAACTGACGTACCAGTCTTGCTAATTTCTATTAAGGCGTTTGCCCAATCTTGCCGAATCGGAGACTGTGCAGTCCAAGCCTTAAACTCTGGACCATTAAATACAGCACCTCGCGGTGGAGCGACGCCCTTGCTGACTAGACGCGTTTCCATTTCTTGACTAGTTGCCCACTGCATGAAGTACCAAGCCGCATCTTTTTTGGTAGAGAAGTTCGATATAGAAATACCCCAGCCAAACACAATCGGTTTCGAGATGCCGGTTACTTTTCCTGGGGGCAAGACTTTGACACCGATATCTTTATCGCGCCCTGGAAACTGCATGATGTTAGGAAATTCGTTAGACGACTCATGCGTCATCGCCAAACGCCCTTGTCCCAGCATTTCGATCACCTGGGTGAAGGTATGATTCGCAGCACCCGGAGGGCCATACTCTTTGAGCAAATTCGCATACACGGCAGAACCTTCTACCGTCTTCGGTTGACACATCCCTGGTTTACCATCCGGGGTCGCAAAGTCGCCACCAGTGTTATAAATAAAAGCAGAGAGTGCGTAAGGGATTGCACCGCGCACACCCCGTGCCGCCCAAACTGTCGCATCACCTTTGGCTGAACAGGCTTTTAACTTCGCAGCTGTTGGCGGTAGATCTTCCAAGTACATGGGGACAGCGACATCGCACTTTTTGAAGATCTCTTTGTTCCAGTAAAACAAGGGGCCTTCTAGATTGATGGGTAAGCCCACCAATTTGCCGTTGATGGTCTCGGCGGTTCGCAGACCTTCGCCAATGTCATTAAAGTTAAAGTCTGGCGAAGTCATCGCGCTATTGGTCAAATAAGGCGACAGATTGGCAAACCAGCCTGCTTTGTCAAAAGTCTTTCCTTCGCGAAATTTAAGCGACATAAATATGTCGATGTCGCTAGACTTGGCCTGCATCATGGTGGTGAGTCGCGCCCGGTATTGCTCTTCGTTAAAAATCTCAACGCGGAGCTTGATACCTGTTTTAGCGGTGAA
>JBAWWV010000618.1:0-1753 GCA_037146575.1 Alcaligenaceae bacterium
GGTGCGCCCCAATATTGGTGTCTTGCAACTTGATCAGCCTATCCCCTATTTGATACTTGTGAGTACCATTGGTTGGTTAGTGTTGTATTTTATCTGGCGTGTATCACGCTCACCCTTTGGTCATGTGCTGGCGGCGATTCGCGAGAATGAGCAACGTGCGCAATTTCAAGGCTATGACACGCAACGCTATAAGTTGCTCGCGTTTGTGATCTCAGGCACCGTCACGTCGCTTGCGGGTAGTTTGCTCGCCTTTCATTATCGCTTTGCTTCGGCGGATCCAACCTCGGTCGCCTTCTCGGGCGAGTTGTTGGCGATGGTCGTGATTGGTGGCATGCACAGTTTGTTAGGGCCGGTCGTTGGCGCATTTTTCTATATCTTGTTTCGCGAGTACTTGTCGATTTGGACGCCTAACTGGTTGCTTTACTTTGGCTTGCTTTTTGTTGCCTTCATTATTTTTTCACCGAAGGGCTTGGTGGGTGTTTGGGCACAGATAAAGAAGCGGTTTAAAACGGAAAAAGAAACTGACGCGGCGATGAGCGCCCGCAAGATTTATCAAGGTCTTGCGTTCCCTTCCTTTTTGCAACCTAAAGTGAAGGATGCCGTCGCGCTCGACGTGTCTGGTGTCGCGAAAAGTTTTGGCGGCGTCAAAGCGGTGCGGGATTGCAGCTTGACTTTGCGCTCGGGAATTCACGCTTTGATTGGTCCGAATGGCTCGGGTAAGACCACCACGTTTAATCTGATCTCTGGCATGTTTGTACCTGATCAAGGTAAGGTGACGTTGTACGGTGCCTCCTTGACAGGGTTGTCTTCAGACAAGATTAGCCAACTTGGTTTGGCACGTTCGTTTCAGATCACTAATTTGTTTAAGGGCCTGACGATTTACGAAAATTTGCGCTTGTCGGTACAGGCTCGTCATCCTGGTCATTTTAATATTTTGAAAGATATCGACACTCAAGAGGTCGTGCATCAACAGACCACCGAGTTGGTCAAGTACCTGGGCCTAGAGGGCATCGAGCACAGTGAGGCGGCAAGCATGTCTTACGGCGGACAGCGTTTAGTCGATATGGGCATCGCACTGGGCTGTCATCCTAAGGTCTTGCTGCTGGATGAACCGCTGGCTGGCTTGGCGGCCGCCGAGCGCGAGCGTATTTCACATCTCATTCAAACTATTCAGCACCATATTCCGGTACTCATTGTCGAACATGATCTCGATCGCGTCTTAGGTTTCTCGCAAAATGTGACGGTGATGAACGACGGTAAGGTCTTGATGTCTGGTACGCCCGATGAGGTCCGCCGTGATGTGCGGGTACAAGAGGTCTATACGGGCAAAGGCACGCCCGCTATTCAGGCAAGAACGACTGCGTCTACGCGACCTGATGATCTCTTGTTGTCCTTCGATAAGATCAATAGCTTTTATGGCAAAAGCCATATTTTGAATGAAGCTTCTCTAAATGTCCGGCGCGGTGAAATCGTCGCCCTGCTCGGGCGCAATGGTGCCGGCAAATCAACGCTGCTGAAGGCCTTGACGGGGTTGGTGGTGCCGGTCGGTGGTGAGATTACCTTCGATGGTCAACGGATCTCGGGGATGGCTGCGCCTGATATTGCCCGCATTGGCATTGGCTATGTGCCTCAAGGGCGCGGCTTGTTTGCCGGCATGTCGGTACGCGACAATCTGGCCTTAGGCCGTATGAATCGTATCAATCCGGCCATTGGCGGCACCTACTGGACAGAAGAAAAAATCTTTGAATATTTC
>JBAWWV010000619.1:0-1749 GCA_037146575.1 Alcaligenaceae bacterium
AAATCCGTATAGGGCTCGGCCATGGCCTTAAAGTACTGCTGCGCTTTCTCAACATCATTGGGCCAAAACACAATTTGACCAGACACCTTCGAATTGCCACCTCGGTCTTCATAGGTCGATTTTTCTAGCACAAGCACGCTCGCACCTGCTGACTGCGCTTGCATGGCGGCAGTGACTCCTGCTGCACCAGCACCGATTACCAAGACATCGTAAATCCGTTGGTTATTCATGAAGATCTCATCCGTGTCTTTATCCTTCTCTTTAAACCCTTTTTTATTATGTCTAACTAAGCCTTGACTGAACGCGCCCAACCTATCCTCAATATACCTGCAACCTTCATTGCTTAGGTGAATCACGATATAGCTCAGTCCAAATGACAATTTCTTGTTCAAGCCTCTGTTTATGTGCCTCAGGGGATCTGTATGTCGCCGCTATTGGCATGACCCCGTAGCCAGCCAACTGCTTTTGAACAGACTCATTTTGCACAGCTTGTTCAATTGTACGAGACAGCTTTTGTACGATCACAGCTGGAGTGCCTGTAGGCACATAAAAGCCCTGCCAAACTGAAAATACAAAAGGCATACCTTGCTCTGTGAGAGTAGGAGTCTCAGGCAAGATGGATAGCCGTTCTTTCGTGGCAACCCCATACGTTTTGACATTGCCAGCCTTAACTTGAGCCGCCGAAGTACTGGTTTGATCACAAATCAAGTCAACGCGTCCAGCCGCAATATCTAGGAGCGCCGGCGGGGAGCCTTTATACGGCACCATCGTAAAACGCTTACCCAGCTGTTTCATTAATAAAGCAGCGCACAATTCAGAGGCACTACCACTTCCCGCGGTGGCAACCGTTATCTTTTCGTGATTTGCGTTCACCTCAGCGATAAAGTCTTTAACCATCTTTGGCGGAAAGTCGTTTCTCGCAACAACCATCATCGGTACGTCGGTCGAAAGCCCAAGCGGAATCAAATCTTTCAGCGTGTCAAAGGGGAGTTGAGCGTATTGTGCAGGTGCCGTCGCCACGCCGATATGATGAAATAGTACGGTGTACCCATCCGGCGCTGCGTTGGCAACTCGAGCGGTAGCGATCGTCCCACCAGCACCAGGTAAGTTCAACGTAATCACTTGTTCTTTCAAAATTTCAGCCATCCCCTTGGCGATCGCCCGAGCAGGGTTATCGATGGCGCCCCCCGCCGGACCAGGATTGACAATGGTGATCGACTTAGAGGGATACCGCTCTGGAACCTGTGCAGACGATTCTCCGGCAAAGAGCATCAACGGCACGAGATACGAGCAGAGTGCATATAAAAATCTATCGGATGAACAACTGAGTCTTAAACATGCATCATTCATTTTTTCCACCCTTGGCATAGCGATTCAAATATTGTGTTGATATCTGCTGCTTTTTCTAATTGGGCAATTTGCTCAATGAATTGTTGCGATACATGTCTGGGTAAAACGCCATCCGCATTATGCAAAAACTTTTCAACCAATTGATTCTCGTTCATTGGGTTATGCGGCGTTCCGATCAAATCACTGACACGATGCCTTAGTTGGACGCCATTTTTTAAAACAACAACCACTTCACCACTCCAGCGACTTCGATCTATCGCGAGTGGGTCGACGGCATACGTAACTTTGCGTGCCAACGACAAAAAACGCTCGTCAGTAAGATTGGTTTGAGACAAACTATGCTTATTAAAAGTGTTTGTCAGTAGACTTTCTGCAACACAAAACTGTACGCTATAGCGG
>JBAWWV010000620.1:0-1746 GCA_037146575.1 Alcaligenaceae bacterium
TTTGCCGCCGAAGGCGCAATTCGCCCAGAATCGCTCAGGCTTCCCATACCGCAATCTGCAATGTTGCACGCCTAACAGGCATGCGGCAACACAACACTCTGGAGAGACCCGCGGCCGCATGGCCAAAACGGGCGCCGAAGGTGCACACCTGCTTTGTTGCAGGGCAACTCTCAGGCAAAAGGACAGAGGGGCGAACGCTGGTACAAACACTCACGTCTGACGTGGGTGGGTGAACCGTTCGTCCTTTGACTGTTCTGGAGCTTTTCCATGTCTGCTACTTTAAAACGCACCCCCCTGCACGAGACCCATGTCGCGTCAGGTGCACGCATGGTCGATTTTGGTGGCTGGGATATGCCCGTCAATTATGGCTCGCAAATTGAAGAGCACCACGCTGTGCGACGCGACGCTGGCATTTTTGACGTGTCGCACATGTTAAACGTTGATGTGACTGGTGCCGATGCGACTGCGTTTTTACGCAGACTGGTAGCCAACGACGTCACCAAACTGACCCAGGCCGGCAAGGCGCTTTACTCCTGTATGTTGAACCCACAGGGTGGCGTGATTGACGACTTGATCGTTTATTTTTTCACGGCAACGCAGTGGCGCTTGGTCGTTAATGCGGGCACGGCCGATAAAGATATCGCCTGGATGCAGCGTGTGGCTGGCGCAGGAAAATTTGAAGTTACCGTAGCGCCAAGGCGCGATCTTGCGATGGTAGCAGTGCAGGGCCCCAACGCGCGCGCCAAGGTTTGGGCTGCGCGCCCAGCCTGGCAAGCCGCCACGCAAAATCTTGGTGTGTTTTGTGCTGCAGTGTTTGTGGGTGACGTTTTGGTTGCTCGCACGGGGTATACGGGCGAAGACGGGTTTGAAATTGTTTTACCTGCCGCCGAGGTTGCTCAACTGTGGGCCGATCTGGTGAGTCAACAGGTTCACCCTTGCGGCCTTGGCGCACGTGACACGCTTCGTTTAGAGGCCGGCATGAATTTATACGGTCAGGATATGGATGAACTGATTCATCCTAACCAAGCGGGCCTGACCTGGACAGTATCCCTTAAAGACCCAGAGCGTTTCTTTATCGGCCGCAAAGCGCTTGAGCAGTTTGCGGATCCTAAAGTGTTTATCGGGCTCAAACTGTTAGATCGCGGTGTGATGCGCGCACACATGGCGGTGCGTACCGATGATGGCTTGGGCGAGGTGACCAGCGGCACGATGTCACCCACGCTCGGCGTCTCAATTGGTTTCGCGCGTTTGCCGTTGGGTGTCGAGGTGGGCGATCGCGTCGAGATTGATATTCGCGGCAAGTGGGTGCCTGCCGAGGTCTGCAAGCTGCCCTTCGTTCGTCAGGGCGCTGAGGTCGTGCACCCAAAGTAATTAACGCAAGATTTTAAATTTCCACACTTTATTTTTTTCGACTGTATCGAATCCCAAAATTTTCAGGAGACTTTCATGAGCATTCCTAACGATCGTAAATACGCAGCGAGTCACGAATGGATTAAGGCCGAGGGCGATGTCATGCTGGTCGGCATTACTGGCCCCGCGCAAGAGCAGCTTGGTGACTTGGTGTTTGTGGGTGACGTTAAAGTTGGCGCCAAGCTCGCAGCGGGCGCAACGGCCGGGGTGGTTGAATCGGTCAAGGCGGCCTCAGATATTTACGCACCTGTCGCGGGCGAAATCGTGGGCTTCAACGAGGCACTGAACGACGCGCCCGAAACGATTAACGCTTCGCCTTACGGCACCTGGATTTTT
>JBAWWV010000621.1:0-1742 GCA_037146575.1 Alcaligenaceae bacterium
TTTTTGTATAGCGTGGGAATGTCTCCGCCCTTGGCGGCGGCTTCGCTTGCGGCCTTGCAATGTCTGGCCGTTGAACAGCCTCGGGTAACCGCGTTACAAGAACGTGGCAAATACTTTTTACAGTTGGCACAGGCGGCCGGCATTGACACGGGTACTAGCACGGGCTTGGCGGTGGTACCCGCCATCATTGGTAGCTCGATCCGGGCCACCAGGCTGTCAAGCGCTATGCTTGCCAGAGGGGTCAATGTGCAACCAATTTTGTATCCGGCTGTGCCCGAAAAATCTGCCCGTTTGCGGTTTTTTATGTCTTGCGAGCATACCGAACAAGAAATCGAGCATACGGTGGCGGCGCTGGCCGAAGAAATTAAAAACTTGTAGTGGATCAACCACCTAAACGGTAAGAAATAGAAAGTTTGTAACGGTAAAAGTACTTAAACTCTTATATGATGTGTCAGTCTGACATTAAGTTTGAGTTTGGCAACGAGTTGGGTTTTGAATGTCGTCTTTTTTATGGGTCTGTGACTGTGACTTTATTTAGTTTTTTTGTAACTAGCTCAGGTATTGCCCGCCGTGTTTGTCAGGCCGTAGCACCCGTGTCATTGGTGCTGCTCGCAGGTTGTGCAAACAATTGGTTACCAACTTCTGGGCCAAGCGTCAAAGAGCTTGAAGCTGCCGTTGCCACCACGCCTGATGCCTCGTTCATGGAATTGATTGAGATCAACTCAACTGTCACGCGCCGCCTTTCTGATAACGAAAAGAAGCAATCCTTTTCAAGTGGCTTCCCTGCGGCCCGAGACTCCTCGTATGCGGTGAACCCGGGTGACATCATCGAAATCAGCGTCTGGGAGGCTAGCCCTGCCCTGTTGTTTGGTACAGCCCCCTCTTTTGCAGGGATGAGTTCGGCTTCGGGTGGCAGCAAAAACACTAGCTTACCCGAGCAAATGATTGCGAAAGATGGCTACATTACGGTGCCTTTTGCAGGCCGCATTAAGGTCGCTGGTAAAACGCTTGCCAGAATCGAAGCTGAAATTGTTGAAGCGTTAAAAGGTAAAGCCAATTACCCGCAGGTGATTGCGCGGACCATACGCAATTCAACCATGAACGTGACAGTAGTCGGTGAAGTCAATAAAAGTATCGTCTTGCCTTTGACGCCACGTGGCGAGCGCCTGCTTGATGCGATTGCTGAGGCGGGTGGCGTCAAGCAACCCATCGAAAAAACAACGGTACAGCTGTCGCGCAATTCGGTCGTCAAGACCATGCCGCTTGAAAAAATCATTCAAGATCCCAAACAAAACATTCGCCTCAGCCCAGGCGATGTCATCACAACGTTTTTTCAGCCTTATAGCTTTACGGCACTAGGCGCCACCGGTAAAAACGACGAAATCAATTTTGTCGCCCAGGGTATTTCGTTAACGCAAGCGATGGCTAGAGTGGGCGGTTTGAAAGATCAACGCGCAGACGTCAAAGGCGTATTTGTTTTTAGATTTGAAGAGCCCACAGCCCTAAGACCAGGTCAAACACCCAAAGCCACCAACGAAGACGGCAAAGTACCTGTTGTGTACCGCTTAGACATGAGCGACCCAAGCGCCTTTTTTATGGCCCAAAGCTTTAAAGTCAAAGACAAAGATGTGATCTATGTTGCTAACGCGTCATCGGTTGAGTTCAATAAGTTCTTGAACATTATGGTGTCGGTGATCTATCCGTTGGTGAACGCTGGGACGATTGCTAAGACGTACTAAAAT
>JBAWWV010000622.1:0-1740 GCA_037146575.1 Alcaligenaceae bacterium
CACATCCTTGAACACCCAACTTTCGTAGGTAAATAAGGTTGCCGACCAAGCGAGATAGCCCACCGCAACTGAAGCACAGCCGAGCGATACCAACTCGAACCACTGGCGCGGCTTCGGTGAGAGTTTTTCAAGCAACAGTGTGACGCGTACAAAATCACCATGTTTAAAGGCATGCGGCATGGCTAAGAACGCTGCGGCAGCGCACAGCCAAGCCACCACATCATTGACCGCCCCCGTTTTGACCCCAAATTCGCGCAACACGCTTTGGCCAATCATCAAAGCGCAAATCGCGCAAATGCAGAGGGCGGCAATGCCGCCCGCCACAAGGTACAAAGTATCAAGCAGCTTTCTCATGGGGCGACATCACTTTAATATCAAAACAAGCAAAAACGAAAATCACTGAGCAGGGACAAGCTTGCGATAGTCAGCCAACAAAGCAGTACCTTGTGCGCCAGCTTTCTTTTCCCAATCACCTAAAAGGGTTGATCCGACCTTGTTAAATTCAGCCAAGAACGTGGCCGAAGGTGGGGCAATGGTCATCCCATTATCAGTCAAGATTTTTTTCAACACGCTTTCTTTTTCTTCGCTGATTTTCCAGCCTCGCGCTTGCGCCTCCGCCGCTACTTTAGTAAGCGCCTGTTGCGTCGCCGGATCAAGCGCATTCAATGCTTTGAGACTGACGATCACTGCATTCTTTGGAATGAACGCCTGGAAGTCATACCAATATTTCATACTCTCGTAGGTTTTAGTATCGACTCCGGTTGCACTTGACGACAAATAACTTTCAACTACGCCCGTAGCAAGCGCCTGACTCAACTCAGCTGCCTGGATGGTGACAGGAACCATATTCATGAGTTCTGCCAGACGGGCAGTCACAGGGGAATAAGAACGCCATTTCAACCCTTTCATTTCTGCGACTGAATTCACGGGTTTTTTGGTGTAGATACCCTGGGGCTGCCAAGGCACGGTAAACAACACCTTCATGCCCTGAGCTTCTAAATACTTATCTAGTGCGGGACGCTGAACTTGCTCAAGTTTTTGCGCTTGGGCATAGCTGCCAACTAACGCGGGCATACCATCCATACCAAACAAGGGGCTTTCATTTTCAAAGTTGACCAACAAAATCTCGCCTAACTGCGCCTGACCACCTTGCACAGCCCGTTTGATCTCGGGCGCCTTAAACAGGGACGCATTCGAGTGCACAACAATTTTAAGTTTGCCTGCAGTCGCAACATCGACCTGCTTGGCAAAGTATTCAAGATTTTCTGTATGAAAATTACCGGGCGCATAGGCCGACGGCAAATCCCATTTGGTTTGTGCCTGAGCCAAACCAGTTAAACCAATACAAGCCAACGCAGCAGCCAAACGAACACAGGGTAAGCGGGACATGATGTCTCCTGAACAAAAAATGAAAGTTTGAGAACAACCGATGGGGTTAAGAAAACGCCCGACCTTGTGTAGACAAGCAAGATGCATGCCCAAAACAAGATATTCGACATAGTAACGAAGAAGTACTATATGCGGTGAAAAAATGAATAATCCCCCAAACCGGAGAACACGAATGGCCGCACGCTACGAATTACTGCTCAAGGGCAATAGTCTGAGTTTTAAAGGCGGTTTTTTTGGACTCTGTAACGTTGCCTTGCTCACCGCGGCTGATGGCACGCGCATTCTGTTTGACACCGGTCATTTTTGCGTGCGCAAGGCCCTGCTGGCAGGCCTTAAGGAGCGCGGCCTGGC
>JBAWWV010000623.1:0-1739 GCA_037146575.1 Alcaligenaceae bacterium
GCCTATGATTGGGGCCGCTGGATTCACATTTATTTGTTTTTTGTCACGATTTTATTATTGGCTCAATCTTGTCACGTTCAGATCACGATGCCAGTACTACCCGTCTCTGTGCTGATTTTTTATTTAACACTTTGGATGATTCCGACTCTTTACGCTTCTGGCAACACGACCAATGGCCTGCTGTGGCGAGTCGTCGGGGTCTCGAAAAGGCTGTTGGGCTATTAAGCGCAGGCCTCACTCATTAATATGAATCTCCAAGACCCATCCTCATTAAAGTACCGCGCTGATATCGACGGTTTACGCGCGGTCGCGGTACTACTGGTGGTCGGGTTTCATGCGTTTCCCTCAGTCATCACTGGTGGATTCATTGGCGTAGATGTTTTTTTTGTTATTTCAGGATTTTTGATTACCGGCATTATCTTGCATGGCTTGAGTGCCGGCACGTTTAGCTTTATCGATTTTTATGCACGGCGTACCCGAAGAATATTTCCCACCTTAATCGTTGTTCTATTAGCGACCTGGGCAACGGGGTGGGCCGTTTTACAGTCAGATGAGTATTCGCGATTACTTAAACACGCAGGCAGCGGTGCAGCCTTTGTTTTAAATTATGTGTTGGCCAGTGAGGGCGGGTATTTTGATCGGGTTGCAGAATCAAAGCCGCTGTTGCATCTGTGGTCGCTTGGGGTTGAAGAGCAGTTTTATGCTTTGTGGCCCTTTGTTTTGTGGTGTGCCTGGCGATTACGTCAAAAACTGTGGTTAGTCATCGCCTTGTTATGTCTAGTTTCGTTTATCTGGAACCTTGTCAATATTCAGACGAAGCCGATTGACACTTTTTACGCATTGCAAACCAGGTTGTGGGAATTGATGCTTGGTGCTGGGTTAGCCTACATTAATATTTTCAACCCTAAGCTTTTGCCACAGACAGCAACTACGAAAACGGTGAGCTCAATCTTAGGGCTCGTGTTGATTGGCAGTGGTGTCATGCTGATTGATTCGACGTCGGCTTTTCCAGGGTGGTGGGCGTTGTTGCCAACGGTTGGTGCGGCACTATTGATAGCAAGTCAATCTGATGGCTTTATTAATCGCAGGCTGTTGTCGTTGCGTTGGATGGTGTGGGTCGGGCTGATTAGCTTCCCAATGTATCTTTGGCACTGGCCTGTTTTTGCTTTCGCAAGAATTTACTACAGCTCGACGCCTTCATATGTTGTGCGCATTGCGTTAATTACCTTGTCCCTGATCTTGGCGACTTTGACTTATGTCGCCATCGAAAAACCCATCCGAATTAGGTTCAAGACAAACAAAGTCGCAGCGGTTTTTGCTGCGGCTTTGATGCTGATTGCAGCATTATCTTTTTATCAGTATTCACAGCCAGTCGTTGTAGACGCAGCAACTCAAAATGAAAAGGCCAAGTTCTACTCATACTTTGCAGATGCACCGCCCATGCGGTGGCTGACATTTTTTGAAAAAGAATTTCGGCACGATTGTAATTTTTATCAAATCGATGAGTATTATGCGGCTCGTCCGACCAATAAGCCAAAGGCGAACATTGCGCCCGATTGCTTTACGTCTGATCCGCTAAAGCGCCATCGTGTTCTTATTTGGGGTGATTCTCACGCACAAATGTTGAACTCTGGGCTAGCCAAAACTTTGCCATCTGATTGGCAGTTGATGCAGATCGCCAGTTCGGGGTGCGCAGCACGTGTGGATCATTTAGAACAGGTGGCGACTGACTATTGCGC
>JBAWWV010000624.1:0-1731 GCA_037146575.1 Alcaligenaceae bacterium
GCGATTCTCGGGGGTATCAGGTACGCCCATAAAATCACTTAGCATGGCCGTGTCGCCAATCACTGGGCAGATCACATTGACGCGGATGTTATCTGCGGCAAGTTCAACGGCCAACGATTTTGTCAGCAGGTTTGCCGCGCCCTTTGAGGCGTTGTACCAAGTTAAGCCGGGCCTGGGTCGTATGCCGGCTGTTGAACCTGTGTTGATGATGCAACCCGATTTTTTCAGGCGCATCATAGGGACGACCGCGTTGATCATGTGGTAGATCGCTTTGACGTTGACATCAAAGCAGCGATCAAAAGAGGCCTCGTCAACATTGAGAAACGGCTGATTCTTGTGGGTATACCCGGCGTTGTTGACGACGATATCGACACCACCAAACGTTGATACCGCTAGAGCGACGGCCCGATCAACATCGGCGCGCTTGCTAACGTCACATTTAACGGCCACCGCCGCAGCGCCAAGCTCAGCAGCCACCTTTTGTGCACCCGCTTCGTTCAGATCGGCGATGACAACCTTGGCACCTTCACGCACATAGCACCGGGCAATTTCTGCGCCAAAGCCGCTTGCGGCGCCGGTCACGATTGCGACTTTATTCGTTAGACGCATGATGTCGTCATCCTTTGTTAGGTTATTTTTTAAGCTGTTATTAGCTCAGGGTTTAGCCAAGATATCGCCGAGTACACCTTGCCCACGAATGCCCCAAACTGTTTTGATCAACGCTTTGACTTGAGCTTCAGTGGCTGCACCTTCGTAAGTACCTAAGCGCATCGCTTTGAATTCGATCTCATCGCGCGATAAGGTATTGCCTGGATCGCCTTTAGGCTCATCGACACGACCTGTCACTGAACGACCGTCAGTCGTCTTGACCGTAACCTTACCAATCCAGCGCTGCGGGTAAGCCGTGTCAACCTCTTCGTCAAGCTCCATGGTGACGCGATCGCGAAAGTTTGCAACCGTTGCATCTTTTAATGCCCCATCGAAACCGGCTAGATCAGCCGAGTTGCGTAGTGCAATCAGTGCCAAGACAGTGCCCATCGAAAACTTCGATTGGTGCACAGTCTGTGGATCAGTCACGGGGCCCAGCACATCAATGGCCCCTTGGTGCACGTGTGTGACTACCGAAGCGATGTCGCTGGCTTTTAGACCATGTTGCTTCATGGCGTGTTGCAAAGCGTCAGCCGCAGGGTGGGTATGGCGGCAAGAGGCATGAAACTTAAACGAGGTCTCAGGTAAGGCCCAGCGTGTGCCTAGGCGATCTACCAGCTTTGCCGGATCGGCATCGGTTGACATGCCAGCAGCCATGCCTTGCGCGCCTTCAAGAATACGGCGCGCACCGGTAAAACCATCAAGCGCCAAATACGCAGACGCTAAGCCGTTTGCGGCGGCGTGCGCGGTGTGCAGTTGCTTTGAGTCGGCCGCGTCGCGTAGAAACTCCCAAAGCCCCGAGGCCTGTGTGCCGGCCGAACCGATCGCGTGGAGCATTTGCTCGGGATTCAATTTAAGCAAGCGACCCACGGTGACCGCCGCAGCAACTGTACCTGCAGTACCCGTTGTATGAAAAATCTTGTAATGCGAGCGCCCCAAAAACTCACCGACACGAATGCCGACCTCGTAGCCAACGACCGAGGCCGTGATGAAATCTTTACCCGAGGCGCCGATTGCCTGAGCCACCGCCAAAGCTGGTGGAAAAATCACCGCGGCTGGGTGAAATACCGAACCGTTATGCAC
>JBAWWV010000625.1:0-1729 GCA_037146575.1 Alcaligenaceae bacterium
ACGTAACTCGGCGCCGTCATTGACTTGAATATCAATATCCATAATCGCGCCGGTCATGGCATCAAAGCCTGTTGCAAAGATGATGGCATCAAACTCGTATTCAGCTTCAGTCGTTTTGATCCCTTTCTCGGTGATCTCAACGATTGGGGCATTTTTGATATTCACCAGAGTCACGTTCGGCCGATTGTAGGTTTCAAAATAATCGGTATCTAAAGGCAGGCGCTTCGTGCCGATGTAGTGATCGTTTGGGCACAAGATCTCAGCGACCTTCGCATCTTTCACGATCGTGCGGATTTTGCGGCGCACAAATTCAGAAACAGCCTCATTGGCGTCTTTATTGACTAACAGATCTTTGTACGAATACAAGAAGCTGATATTGCCGCCCGTGTTCCATTTCTTTTCAAAAAGGACCTCGCGGGCCTCTTCAGAATCATCAAGTACATTTTTGCTAGGTGGGGGATAGCCGGAAATGCCGAAGGGAGTTTTATTTGCCTCAGCACGCGCTTGCTTGTAATTAGCCTTATGCTTTTTAACAACCTCAGCGGGTAGTTTGTAATTCACAGAAGGCACGCTGAAGTTCGCGGTGCGCTGAAACACATGCAAGTGTTTCGCTTCTTTTGCGACGACTGGAATCGTTTGAATCCCCGAAGCGCCTGTGCCGATAATACCCACGCGCTTTCCAGTGAAATCAACTTTTTCGTGCGGCCACTGACCCGTGTGATACCACTTGCCTTTGAAATTATTTAGACCTTTAAAGTCGGGCACGCGTGGCAACGATAAATTACCTGAAGCCATAATGCAGAAGTTGGCCGACACCACTTCACCAGTGGTCGTTGTTAAGGTCCAATTGTTTGTCTGACGATTAAACACTGCAGCTTTCACACGCGTGTTGAATTGAATATCCCGACGCAAATCAAAACGATCAGCCACATGATTGGCATATTTCAAAATATCGGGTTGAGCGGCAAAGCGCTCAGGCCATTCCCACTCTTGTTGCAGATCATCTGAAAACGAATATGAATACTCTAAGCTTTCAACGTCGCAGCGGGCACCAGGGTAGCGGTTCCAGTACCAGGTGCCGCCCACGCCGTCTCCAGCCTCTAGCACCTTGACGCTGAGTTTGAGCTCACGTAGACGGTGCAGGGTGTACAGGCCGGCAAAACCGGCGCCAATAACGACGACGTCGTATTGTGAAGTGGGTGCTGCTGAAGTCATTGCTTGATCTCCGCTAATGCTGTTTTAGGCTCGTATGGTCATAGTCTAAACGGATTTTGATTGATCCCCAAATCTCGAAAATCTAACAATGAACCGTTAGGCGTTCAAGTCTCATCCATAGAACAAATGCGGCATTGCAACATTAACCTCGTCGATAGCATTCCTTGCACTTTAAGTAAAAATCAGTAACCTAGGCGCTACGATTGTCTCATCGCACTTGCCCAATCAAAAAGCCCATGAAAAACAAAATGCTCAAAGCACTCGCGGTAGCTCTCATCACGTTAAGCACTGTAGGTACGACGCTGGCCGCCGATCCAAGCCCAAAATTTCCTGCGCAGCCTGTAAAAATTGTGGTGCCCTACACGCCCGGTGGCATCTCAGATCTGATGGGACGCTCACTAGCCACTTATCTTGAAAAGAAGTGGGGGCAGCCCGTCATCATCGAGAATAAACCGGGCGCATCCGAGGCAGTTGGCGCAAGCTATGTCGCCAAAAGCAAACCCGATCGTTACAC
>JBAWWV010000626.1:0-1726 GCA_037146575.1 Alcaligenaceae bacterium
GTATGAAGTGGTCGAATTTATCGGGCAGTGGTCGATGCTTGACGTGTTTGTGGTGATTTTGCTGTGCGCGCTGGGGCGCTTTGGCAACTTACTGACGATTGATCCTGGGGGCGGAGCGGCAGCCTTTGCGGGTGTTGTGATTTTGACAATGTTAGCCGCGCTCGGATTTGATCCTCGGCTGGCTTGGCGGCGAGCCGGTCACCGTAGGCATCTTATGCCAGAGTCTGCGAAAATGACGCCGTGAGTTTAGTTTTGGTCAGAGTTTACGAAAATAGCGCTGTGAATTTAGTTTTGAAGCTATCGCGCGCTCCGCTCGCCTCATCCCACAAGCGCCCGCTTTGGCGGGTCGCGAGATTATCACCGTTTTATCTATCAAGGAGCCCGGCATGCCGGAGCAGTCGATGACAAACCAAACACCGGGTCTGCCGCGCGTCAGTCAACGCCCAAAGCGCAATCTTGGGTGGGTCTGGCTGGTTCCGATTGTGGCGGCTCTGGTCGGCCTGTCGATTCTGTACCACAGTTGGTCAAAACAAGGTCCTCGTGTCTTTATTACTTTTCAATCGGCGACTGGGCTAGAGGCGGGTAAGACGCAATTGCGCTACCGCGATGTGGTGATTGGTCTTGTCAAAGAAATTCGCTTAACTGAGATGCGTGACAAAGTCGTGGTCGAGGCTGAACTCAACAAAGACGCCGCCGGGATGGCAAACGAAGCCACTCAATTTTGGGTCGTGAAACCGCGGATTGGTATCAGTGGAGTATCTGGTCTGTCGACCTTAATGTCTGGCGCCTACATCGAAACCGACACCAAACACGGTGCACTCGGTAAGGCGACACAAAAGCAATTTATTGGCCTTGAAGAGCCTCCTCCGATTACCAATGATCGACCGGGTACGCGTTTTGCCTTGCGCAGTGACGACTTGGGTTCGCTGAGCGTTGGCGCACCCATTTACATGCGTCGCCTGCAGGTTGGGATGATCTCAAGCTATAAGCTTGAGCCAGAGGGTAAGTTTATTGAGATCGAAGTCTTTATCGATGCACCCTACGACCGCTACGTAGACGGCAGCACGCGCTTCTGGAATGAAAGCGGCGTTGATGTCACGCTCTCGCCTGACGGGATGCAAATTAATACACAGTCTCTAGTGTCTTTAATCGCGGGTGGGGTGTCGTTTGGTTCGTTCGGTAAGACCCGCGATATCTCTGAAGTGGATCGAGTGTTTAAGTTATACGACAGTCGCCGCGCTGCCGAGATTGAACCGCAGGGCGTTGCCGTGCCGATCTATATGCGCTTTGATCAGCCAGCGCGGGGGCTCAAGGTGGGTGCAGCGGTCGATTTTCAGGGGGTCGACATCGGTATCGTGAATTCGGTTGCGCTTGATTTTGACGTCGTCTCAGGAAAATTCTTTACTTCGGTCAATGCCACCTTGTATCCAGAGCGCTTGGGGCTGGTTTACCGAGAAATGAGCATGTCGCGGCGCACGGTACAACAGCTCACTGACTCGTTGGCACATATGACCAGGCGAGGGCTACGGGCGCAGTTACGCACGGCCAATATCTTGACCGGTCAGCTCTTTATCGTGCTTGAAGACTTTCCGAACGCACCGAAGATTGAGCTGCCCACAGCAGAGATACCTTTTAAATTACCAACGGTCGCCTCAGACGATCTAGACAAACTGCAGCAACAGGTTGCCAGCATCGTCAATAAACTCGACCAAATACCGTTCGAATC
>JBAWWV010000627.1:0-1719 GCA_037146575.1 Alcaligenaceae bacterium
TGTTTTTGGCCTCTGATGAGGCCCGCTTCATCACCGGTACCGAGTTAATTGTTGATGGGGGCATGACTTCAAAATGCGATTAAATCAATGTCTAATGCTCGGTGCGATCTCGGTGCTCACCGGCGTGGTGAGCCTGTATTCACCCCAAAGCGTCGCGGCTGAAAAGTTTCCGGTGAAGCCGGTGCAAGTCATTATCCCTTTTCAGCCAGGTGATACTGACAATTTGTTAAGACCTTTTATTGAGCGAATGGGTGAATTCTTAGGGCAACCCGTATCGCTCGTGTATAAGCCTGGCGCTGCAGGCGCAGTGGGGGCGGGCTTTGTGGCGACCAGCAAGCCAGATGGTTACGTGTTGGTCGGCACCTCTCATTCATCAGTGGCGGTGGTACCTTTAACTAACAAGCAAGTGGCGTATAGCCTAGATTCGTTTGAACCAGTGGCAAGTTTGGTTGAAAGTGGTTCGTTGCTTGTGGTGCTGTCGAGCTCGCCTTGGCTAACGTTCAAAGACGTAATTGAAGCCTCAAAAAAGGCACCCGGAAAAGTCACCTACACAAGCTCTGGCACCTTTGGCACCAATCACTTGATTCCTGAAGGTCTGGCAAAAGAGGCGGGCGTGAAATGGAATCATATTCCCTCACAAGGAAGTGGGCCTGCCATTACCGCAACCTTAGGCGGCCATGTCAGCATGGCCTCGACAGCGATTGCGCCTGCTGCGCCGCATATTAAAGCGGGTACCTTACGTCCGCTCGCGTCCTATGGCAACAAGCGCCTGCAAGCGTTTCCTGATGTTCCAACGCTGCAAGAGCTTGGGTATACCATTGCGAGCCCTTCGTATTACGGGATTTTGGCACCTAAAGGAACCCCCAAAGCTGTTGTCGATACGATATACGTAGCGGCTCAAAAAGCGGTCGAGACATACAACGCGCAGATTTCAACACGGCTTGAGCCGTTTGGTGTCGAAATTAAATTGTTAGGCCCAGAAGAATATAAAACTTGGTTGAAAAGTCAAAGTGACCTATTTAGCGGGATTTTGAAATCGATGGGTAATTAGTCTGCAGAGACCTCTAGCTTTGATATGTTGGATGTGGAAATTGATTCACATAAAGGTAGTTAGACAAATGAGCAAAGCGTTGAAAAAAGATAGTTGGTTAAGTGTATTTTGGATCGTGTGTGCGTTCTTGATTTGCTTTGGCTCTTACAGACTGTCGCTTGGTTCATTCAACGATCCTGGCCCTGGCATGTTTCCTTTCCTTGCCGGAGTCGCTCTTTGTGTGCTGTCAGTTGTTGAGTGGTGGAACACCAGTCGTGCGTATCGAAGAGATGCGCGCACGCGTGCCCAGGCGCCAGGTGATGGTGCAGAGGGTGTGCGCACCGCCTCTGCAGAGGCGGTTGAACCTTTGTTTGCCGACCGACTTGGTGCACTCAAGGCTGCGGCGATTATTGTGGCGCTGTTGACTTACGCCCTGACGATGGAACATTTAGGTTTTATCCTGAGTACAACTCTTTTGATCGCTTTTCTTTTATGGTTGGTTGAGCGCCAGCGCTGGTATGTCATTGTGTTCGGAGCCGTCTTGTCGTCAGTGGCGACATACTTGGTGTTTAAGGTGTGGTTAGAGACCGCACTGCCGATTGGCTTGTTTGGGTTCTGAGAGGCGCCATGGATATCTTCGACGGCTTCTCAATTGCGATGACGATCGCCAACCTTGGTTATTGTGCAGC
>JBAWWV010000628.1:0-1713 GCA_037146575.1 Alcaligenaceae bacterium
CGCACTTGGATGTATGACGCCGGTAGTTGTTGTCACACTTTTAAAGGGCGAACTGGGCGTAGTGACCAATAAAAACGGCGTCGATGTCACTTGCGAAATCGCCACAAAATCATTAACGGGGTCGTAATTCAGTTTTTTGTACCAACTGCCATTGATCGACGAAGAAATCGTGCCAAAGATCAAGGTGTCCCCATCGGCCTTTGAGCGCGCCACAAACTCTGAACCGATATTACCTGCGGCCCCAGGTTTATTTTCAACGACAACAGGTTGCCCTAAAAAGTCAGCCATCTTGTTGGCCACGGCACGAGCCGCGACATCCGAGGCCCCGCCCGCGGGGTAGCCCACAATCAACTTAATCGATTTAGCGGGATAAGACTCAGCTTGAGCCCCGGCCCAGGTGCTAAACGACAGCAACGCCACCACCGCGACGATATTCTTAAATTGCATTGAGATCCCCTCTCTTTTACCGCCAGCGTTATATTCGTTCGCTCGTGACGCTATTGTGCCTTTGTTTTGCCTGCCTCGCATCCTAGAGAGGCACCAAACCTGAACCACAGGCCGGCTCGGGCATGGTCTAATTTACTTAATCTTAGTTTGACTTGGTAAGCATGATGACCCAAACACAAAACAGCACCCGCGAAATGCACTTCGACCTTGTCATCATCGGCAGTGGGATCGCGGGCCTCTCGGCTGCGGTCGCCGCGGTCGACCGCGGCGCCAAGGTCGTGGTCATCGAACGCGCGCCCGAGCCCGACTACGGCGGCAATACACGCTGGACCGAGTCCTATTTTCGGATGAAAAGCGAAAGCGAAGTCAGCGACGACTTTGAAGAGCGTCTGGTCTCAAATGCAGGCTATCACCTTGATCCCAATATCACTGAGGCCGCCAGTACCCCGTACGAACAATGGCCCCCCTATGTCAAAGCCCATGGTATGCCAGACCCTGAAATCGTCTCGACGCTCGCCAACATGGCGGGCCCAACGGTGGCGTGGCTCAAGCAATACGGGATCAAATTTGATTTCTTGCCCACTTATTTTTTAACTGCAGCGGCACCGCGTTTAATGCCGGTAGGTGGCGGCCTCGCCATGATCGAAGCGCTGCGCGCCTACGCGTTGCAAAAAGGGGTGACCTGCCTGTACGAAACCACGGCGCGCGCGTTCAAGCGTCAAGGCGAAGTATCTACGGTTATCACCGCTGACAGCACAGGGCAAGAGCTGTTGCTGCATGGCAAAGCCGTGGTGATCGCCTCGGGCGGTTTTCAAGGCAACCCCGAAATGCTCACGCAATACCTTGGCCAAGCCGCCAAGTTTGTACGCCCCGTGGCCAAAGGGGGCTACTACAACAAGGGCGAGGGCATTCGCATGGCACTGGCCGCGGGCGCTGCACCGGCCGGCGATTTTGGCTCGTACCATGCTGAGCCTCTTGACCCGCGCTCGGGTGCGACTGAAGCCTTGGTCATGAACTTCACCTACGGGATTTTGGTGAACAAGCACGGCAAACGGTTTCTGGATGAAGCGCCGGGCTTAGTCGACGTCAATTACGACCACATCTCGCGCGCGATCGGAGAACAACCCGATGGAATCTGTTACGTCATTTTTGACCAACGCATCCACGACGTCCCAAACTGGAAAAAAAGTATTCGCACCGATCAACCTGTGATTCAAGGCAATACCTTGAACGAGCTGGCGCAGGCCTGCGGCCTACCTGCTGCAG
>JBAWWV010000629.1:0-1712 GCA_037146575.1 Alcaligenaceae bacterium
ACGCCTTTCACTCGCGACAACCACGCCCATCAACCTGCGCTG
The DNA here is from genome assembly GCA_037146575.1 of Alcaligenaceae bacterium. Lineage (GTDB taxonomy): Bacteria > Pseudomonadota > Gammaproteobacteria > Burkholderiales > Burkholderiaceae_B > Zwartia. Next base: position 43 of record JBAWWV010000629.1, read on the forward strand.
CAAAATGTAGCAACTGCTCTGCACAAGCTGCAGGCAATGAAAACTGAATGGCGTGAAACGTCGTAGGCATGTGAATCATTCGAATATTTTTTATGCCCTGCTGTATCAAATCGTCGTCACCAACGGTTAAATGTCCCTTTGATGGATATAGCCCCAGGGTCGGTATCTCGATTTTTTCAAGATACGGACGCATATCAACTTGGCATGCCACAACCGCTAACTCAGCGAGCACCTCAGTGTCAGACTTTCCGGTTTCTTTTTCATACCAACTCATCAATCCAGAATCAGTACCTGGTGGAAATCGAGTCACACCATTGACCGCTGTTGTCCACCTCTCAGAACCCATCTGGCGTACAGCCTCTTCCCACGAAGCATGACCACAAGCAAAATCTTTTTTTGTCTTTTCAGAGATACGAAGTGGTGACGACACAAGCGTTAAGGTCCGCAGAACGTCAGCATGCTCAGCGGCAAGTTTCATACCAATAATTCCACCGAGCGACTCGCCACAATAGTGCACCGGTCCACAACCCACCTCATTGATCACCGCCAAGATGTCATCCACAAAGTGCTGCGGCGTCATTTCAGTCTTGAGATTAAAGTTTTTTGCCGACTGCCCAAGACCTCGTAGATCAGTCCGTAAAATACGGTAATGCCTTGATAAATACGGTAGCCATTGATACCAAATTTTTGTCGACCGACTATAGCCATGCTGCAACAAGATTGTTGGAGCATTCTTCCAGGGGTCGGTATGGTCGTCTAACTCATAGTGAATGGTCGGCTGCCCCGCTCTTTCTAGGTATGGCATCAAAATCTCTCTATTCAACTTTAATGTTGGCGTCTTGAACGACTTTTTTCCAACGCGCGATATCCGAGCTAATCAACGACGCAAAGTCAGCCGAACTCCCACCTTTAGCCTGTACGCCCAATCTAAATAGTTTTTCTTGAATCTCGGGTCTGCTTAAAATTTCTGCTAGCTCATTTTGCAAACGTGCGATCGCCGCTGCGGGAGTTTGCGCAGCCGTGACCAACCCAAACCAAGGGCTCACGTCGAAACCCACCAAACCATCTTGATTGACTGTTGGAGTATCTGGTAAAGACCGATAACTGGCTTTCGAAGAAACCGCCAGTGCGCGCAGCGCACCGCTTTTAATTTGCGGCAAGGCTGGCACCGGGTTAGCAAAGGCGAAAGTCAGTTGCCCGCCCATCAACGCCATCGTCGCATCGGACTGCCCTTTGTAGGGCACATGCGTTGCAGAGCACCCCGCCATACTAATAAACAGTTCACCCGCGAGTTGCGACGCCGAGCCAGTGCCAGAGGAGCCAAAGTTCACTTTACCTGGATTATTTTTGCAAAATTCAATGAGTTCTTTGACAGAAGACACTTTGACGCTTGAACCAGCAATTAATACAAAGGGAGTATCACCAAGCAAAATAATAGGAGCCAAATCCTTTTGGAAGTCGTAGGTCAACTTAACCCCTAAGGCCACAGCAACCGCATCGCTAATATTTGAGAGCAAGAGGGTGTAGCCATCCGGTGCAGCACTCGCTACAAAAGCAGCCCCTATCCCACCAGAAGCACCTGGCTTATTCTCAACGACAACCGCTTGCTTAAGCTTGAGGGCTAAAGGTTCAGCAACCGTGCGAGCGATCGAGTCTGCAGGCCCACCTGG
>JBAWWV010000630.1:0-1707 GCA_037146575.1 Alcaligenaceae bacterium
ACCTGTGCCAGAAGAAGGTACAACTGTGCACCTGCGCTGGCGTGCGCAGGATATGCGTGCAGTCTTGCCTTCTCTGCCGAAAGCTTAGCCGCTTAGCTGGCGCACTGACTCATGACTGATTTCATCCACACCCAGCGCAAGCCCTTAAGTCTAGGGCTAGGCTATCGATACGCCCAAGTGTTTCAGCGCGCAGGTCAGAACTGATGGTGATCAAACCCACCCAAGCGCCTTGGTTGCTGAGTACTCCAGCGCTGGTGCTGTACGCCACGTTTTTGATCGCGCCGCTTGCCAGTGTGTTTTTAATCAGCTTTTTTAATTTCGAGTTTTACGGTGGGATACAAGTTTCGTTCTCGCTAAAAAATTATCTCGAGATCTTGACCGACAGCTATTACTACGAAGTGTTCGCGCGCACGTTCGGTGTGGCCTTGGCGGTCACACTCGCGTGCGTGGTGCTCGGTACCGCCGAGGCCTATGTGTTGTCGCGCATGCGTAATCCCTGGAAAGGCCTGTTCTTAATGGTGGTGTTAGGGCCGCTTTTGATTTCAGTGGTGGTTCGTACCTTGGGCTGGGCGTTGTTGTTTGGTTCGACCGGCTTAATTAGCAAAGCTCTGCAGGCCTTAGGCTTGGCTTCGGGGCCCGTCAGTTTGATGTATTCAAATTTGGGTGTCGGGATTGCGCTTACGCATGTGATGGTGCCCTTCATGGTGATCTCGGTGTGGGCCTCACTGCAACGAATCAACCCCTCGACTGAAGCGGCGGCGTTATCGCTGGGGGCCAGCCAGTTCACGGTGATCAGGCGGGTGATTGTGCCGCAAGTGATGCCTGGGATTTTATCTGGCTCGATCATGGTGTTTGCGATGTCGGCCAGCGCGTTTGCGACGCCTGCGATCGTGGGCGGGCGGCGTCTAAAAACGGTTGCGACCGCGGCCTACGATGAGTTTTTAAATACCTTGAATTGGCCGCTTGGTGCAGCGTTGGCCATGCTCTTGCTGGTGGCGACGATCGTTGTGCTGATCTCGACCAATCGTTTAATCGAAAAGCGCTACGGCGCGGTTTTCAACTAAGGGGCGAATATGTTTTTACGCAACGGGCCCATTGGTTTGATTTTTCATACGCTCTTTATTTTGTTTATTCTGGCGCCAATCATCATGGTCTGCGCCGTGGCGTTTACGGGCGATGGTTTTATTTCGTTGCCAGTGAATGGCCTGTCGCTGCGCTGGTTTAGAGCGATCTTGAACAACCCCCGTTTTATGGATGCGTTTGTGTTTAGCCTGGGGCTGGGCTTGATCTCGGCCACAATCGCGATCGTCATCGCAATCCCGTCTGCACTGGCCACCGCGCGCTATCAATTTCGCGGACGCGAAGCCTTGATGGCATTTTTCTTGTCGCCCTTGATGATCCCACATATTGTGTTGGGGCTTGCGTTCTTAAAATTCTTTACCAGCATCGGCGTGTCGGGCACTTATTTTGGCTTGGTGGTTGCACACACCATCGTGGTGATGCCGTATGCACTCAGGCTTGTGCTTGCGTCAGCGACCGGTCTTGATCCGTCTCTTGAGCGTGCCGCGTTATCGCTGGGGGCGTCGAACTGGACGACTTTTCGGCGCATCGTCTTGCCGCTAATTATGCCTGGCGTGGTGAGTGGTTGGGTAATCGCCTTTATCACCAGTTTTGACGAACTGACGATGTCGATTTTTATCGCTTCGC
>JBAWWV010000631.1:0-1704 GCA_037146575.1 Alcaligenaceae bacterium
GCCAATGACCGGGATCTGCACCTGGCGGCAAACCTCCCAACCCAGTTTCAGGGCCAGGGGCTTGATGCCAGCCGGGACCGCAAACTGCCCACCGCTGATGATGCCCCTGCTCCGCAGTCGCTGCTCAAAGGGTTTGGCCTCAATCTTGTCATGAGCTTTTGCGCAATGGCACTTGCGACGACTATCGGAATTGCAATGGGGTTATTGCAACTCAGTCCCTCAAAATGGCTGAGTCACCCCGCGCGTTTGATGACACACGTGTTTCGTAACTCTCCGTGGCTAGTCATTTTGTTTGCGGCGATGTATTTGATGCCCATCAGTTTTCGTGTGCAAGGTGTACAAATTGATATTCCTGATTGGATCAAAGCAACGCTCGCTTTCTCGCTACCGGTCGCCGCAAACATTAGCGAGATTTTGCGTGGGGCTGTTAATTCGATCCCTAGAGGGCAATGGGAGTCTGCTCAAAGCCTCGCGTTCACAAATGGACAAACCTTGCGCTGGATCATTCTGCCCCAATGCATTAAACGTGTGCTACCGCCTTGGATGAACTGGTACGCATTGCTGACGCTGGTGACCCCCATGGCATCGATCCTAGGCGTCAAAGAAGTGTTGAGCAATGCCCAAGCGGCGATGGAAGCGGCAGGAGCACGGCCTGAGTTTCTCTTCCCGTTTTATTTATTTCTATTGTGCCTGTTCTTTTGCTATATCTATCCAATAGCATTGTGGACCAAAAAACTTGAGCGAAAATATGCCGTTATCGATTGACACTGCGCATAACAAGACGGTTGAGTCAAGCGGCTCGTCATCTCGAGAAACCATCGTTGAGTTAACCAATGTGCATAAATCCTTTGGCTCAACTGCGGTACTTAAAGGCATTAGCTTTAATGTTGCTAAAGGCGATGTCGTTTGTTTGATTGGTCCTTCGGGCTCAGGCAAATCGACGCTCTTGCGTTGCATCAACGGCTTGAGTAGCATCCAGCAGGGTTCGATTTTGGTGCGCGGTCAAGAGGTGAATGACGCTAAGGTCGATCTTTTTACGCTACGGAAAAAAGTGGGTATCGTCTTTCAACAATACAATTTATTTCCGCATAAGACAGCACTTGAGAACGTCATGATGGCACCGCTTCTGGTGCTGAAAGAGCCGAAAACTGAAGTGTATGAGCGCGCTTGCGCGTTGATCGCAAAAGTGGGCTTGCAGGGTAAAGAAAATGCGTATCCTGGACAACTATCAGGCGGACAGCAACAACGGGTGGCAATCGCTCGGAGCTTGGCGATGCGGCCCGAGATTATGTTGTTCGATGAGAGCACCGCCGCGTTGGATCCTGAGACAGTGAAAGAGGTCCTTTCAGCGATTAAGGCCTTGGCGCTGGACGGTATGACTTGCATACTTGTGACGCACGAAATGGGTTTCGCACGCGAAATCGCTGATCATATTTACTTTACCGATCGAGGCGTGATTGTTGAGCATGGTCCACCTGAAGACGTCTTCACGAGGGCTCGTGATCCAAGAACGCGACAGTTTCTGAGTCAATTAGCCTGAAGGGTAAGACCAAGCGTGGTACGACGAGATGGACATTGAAATACTTTCTACAAACATTGCGTGCTGCAAGGCGATGCCTAAAACACACCAAAAGTTAGACGCGATCAGATCAAATTAACGGGACAACAAATGAACGAAGCAGCGACAGCAACACAGTCTAACGA
>JBAWWV010000632.1:0-1703 GCA_037146575.1 Alcaligenaceae bacterium
TAGGAAGGCGCCGATTCAGGCAAATAACCAATCTTGCGCTTGGCCTCGATGGGATCTTTCAACACATCAAAGCCGCAGACCGATATCGAACCACCTGTAGGCGGAATGAACCCAGTGATCATGCGCATCGTGGTGGATTTACCGGCGCCGTTGGGGCCTAAGAAGCCCAACACCTCGCCCTGACCGACTTCTAACGACAAGTCATCAACTGCCAACTTGCCTTTGAAGGATTTTGATAAATGTTGGATCTTGATCATAGATCTCTCAGTTTTAAATGAATACTAGCTTGCACAACGCTCGCGAGGTCTGAATATAGTTCGCCTAGTGGAGGTTATGGGGGCAGTAAAAACAAATTCAAGGCGTATTTTTACAAAAAACGGGCTAAAAATCTAGCAGCCACACCTTATAACACCGTTACGTGCAAGAACGCCGAAGATAGACCCCGCCAAGGCTTTCGAACCGTTCAACCTAGTAAGGCGCTTGCAATACCTAAACAATCACTCGCAAACTCGTCTGGCTTTCAGTATGCTTGATCCCATAGGCTATAAAAATCGATTCGTTTACACGTATCACCTAAAACCGCCCAAGCGAGCTTCGCCAGCAAAAGCGGCTAGCAAAACGATCACTGGATGAGTTTGCAGGTACCGGAGACCTCAATGAAAAAGCGACTGGGCATTGCCATTGCAGTTCTTGGGTACACGCTCGCACTGCTATCCACTGCTGCGCACGCCGCAGATAAGCCAATCCGCTTAGTGATTTTTGCTGCCGGTGGCCCCGTAGATTTTGTTGCTCGTCAATTCGCTGAAAAGCTTTCTAAAACGATGGGGGCTGACGTCATCGTTGAGGCCAAGCCAGGCGCCAATGGCATTATTGCAGCTCAAAGCGTTATTGCGAGCGAACCTGACGGTGCCACCCTATTTTTTTCAAGCTCGGGGCTCTTTACAATCTCGCCGATTTTTCAAAAGATCCCCTTTGATATCGACCGCGACTTAATCCCTGTATCGCGGATCGTGATCAACGCCTCAGCGGTGGCCATCGACGCAAACATTCCGGCAAAGACTGTCAGCGAGTTTATTGCCTACGCAAAAGCCAAAAATCAAACCATCGACTTTGGATCACCTGGGGTGGGCAACATCACTCAACTGTGGATTGAACAATTCGCTGATGCTACTGGCTTGCAGCTCATGGCAGTCCCTTATAAGGGAATCGCACCGGTCATGATCGACGTGATGGGTGGACGACTAGCAGGAACGATTGGCGATCTGCCAGCCTTTTTACCGCACATCAATTCTGGGCGCATGCGTGTGATTGGCTTGGTTGGTGAGGCACGAAATCCTGCGGTACCGAATATTCCTACCATCCATGAACAAGGCTATCAAGGCCTCAATGCCTTATCCTGGTATGGCGTCTTTGCCTCAAGTAAAACACCTGACCATCTTGTTCAACAATTAAACGCTTGGTTCAAACAAACCCTGTCTGAACCGAGTTTGCGCGATTCACTCAGGGCCGCAGGTGTCGAACCAGCAGCCTCATCCCCCGCTGAACTCGCAGCGCTTGTTCAAGCGGACCGCGCACGTTGGGCGACACTGATCAATCAAAAACAATTAAAAATGGAATAGCCGCATGATTCAAGCACCTTTACGAACCCTCAGAGGGTTAGTCGTGACTCTGTTGCTGATTCCTTTTGCAAGCTGGGCTCAAGC
>JBAWWV010000633.1:0-1690 GCA_037146575.1 Alcaligenaceae bacterium
CAACTATGTAGTTTTTCGGTCCCGCTGATTTTGCCTTACTACTTAATTCGGGTGCTGCACTGGGACTCTGCCCAAAGCGGTGGCTTATTAGTGGCCTGGGCACTCGGTGGCTTGGCGGGGGCTGCTGCCACCCCGGCGCTCGTGCGCCGCTTTGGACTGAATCAAACCGGCTTTATCGCCGCCTGCTTCTGCTGCCTAGGTTTGCTAGCCATGTGCCTCTGGTCCTCTTCAGTGTCGGTGCCGTTCATGGTGCTTAGCATCGCGATACAAGGCACCGGTCTCGGGCTTTTTCAAGTCGTGTATTCGGATTGGATGATGGCCGACTTACCGCCGCAGTCGCGCGGTGTCGCGGGCAGTCTTGCTGTCTTGACCCGTATGCTAGGGATCGTCACAGGTGCCGTCTGTTGGCTATGGTTGGTGGATCGCGGTGAAGCCAGTGCGCTCGCAGCGGGTCAAACTCCTGAGTCGGCATTTTTAGCTGGCTATCAACAGCTACATTATGTTGTTGCGAGCGTATCGGTCGGTTTCTTTACACTCAGTTACTTCAAGCGCGGCTTGTGGTCTCGCGCTGCGCCCTCGTCCTAAGCTGCGATCTTTTGAAATTCAGGCTTAACGTTGCAATTTGAAATTCATGTTCGAACGTAAAGTTTAAGAGTGAAAGTCATGAAACAACTTCTCATCATCTTTCACTCGATCACCGGAGGCTCTGAGCAAATGGCTGAGGCGGTAGCCACAGGCGCACGACAAGAGCCAGAGATCGAAGTGATCCTGCAGCAAGCGCAACATGTGCAGCCCGAGCATCTGCTGACAGCAAGTGGCTACATCTTTATTGCGCCTGAAATGCTAGGATCACTCAGTGGCGTGATGAAAGACTTTTTTGATCGCACCTTTTATCAAGTGCTCGATGAGCTCAACGGACGCCCCTACGCTGCGTTAATCTGTGCTGGCAGCGATGGGCAAGGTGCCTTGAGGCAACTCGAAAAGATTGCAACGGGTTGGCGCCTGAAAAAAGTCGCTGAATCGAAGATCGTCTTAACCCACGCACAAACTAAACAACAAATTCTTCAGAACAAGATAATCGACCAAAATTCGTTGAAGACCGGTGAAGAGCTAGGCGCTTTTTTTGCAAGCGCCTTAGCGCTTGCCGTGTTTTAACGAAAAAATGAAACAAACAAAACATTTTCTAATAGCACTTGCAGTACTTGAGCAATAACAACGAAGCAAACAAAACATTTTCCGAAATCGGGAGCAATCATGTGTCAACAAGAACCGTTGAAAAACAAGATTATGTCGAATCAAACAGTCGCGGGATTGATGATCGACAATAGACCAACTCTGAGAGGAAAAATGCTCAGCGCTCGCCAGCACCCGCTCGTTCTAGACGCTTTAAAAAGTTTAAGTGCCCTCGCTTGTCTTCTGCTCACACTTTTTTCTGGCCACGCAGCTGCGCAAGCATGGCCAAGTAAACCAATCACCATGATTTCACCCTACCCTGCAGGCGGCGGGGTCGATAGTGTCGCGCGACTCATTGCCGATCGACTAGCACCCGCATTAAACAGCACCATCACCGTTGAAAATCGCCCGGGCGCCGGCGCCACGATTGGCGCCGCTCAGCTCGCCCGCAGTGCACCTGATGGCTACACGCTGATGGTTGGCAGTATTGTTGACTACGCGATTGCGCCTCATGCAC
>JBAWWV010000634.1:0-1682 GCA_037146575.1 Alcaligenaceae bacterium
ATTGAGTCATAAATATAAAAACCTTTAAAGCACCATGCCGGCACGTTGCGCCACCGAGTTGATATCTTTATCGCCGCGACCAGACAAATTAATCAGAATCACCTTGTCTTTTGACAGCGTAGGCGCCAATTTTGCAGCATAGGCCAGCGCATGAGCTGTCTCGAGCGCAGGGATGATGCCTTCGATGCGGCAGCAGTGATGAAAGAACTTGAGCGCTTCTTCGTCGGTGACGCTGACATACGAGGCCCGACCGCTATCCTTGAGCCAGGCATGCTCAGGGCCCACCCCGGGGTAGTCAAGACCCGCTGAGACCGAATGCGTTTCGGCGACCTGGCCGTTTTCATCTTGCAACACGTAGGTACGGTTGCCATGCAACACACCCACTTTACCCGCTGAGAGCGTGGCCGAGTGTTTGCCGGTTTCAACGCCCTCTCCGGCCGCTTCGACACCAATCAACTTGGTCTGCTCGTACGGGATGTAGGGGTGAAAAATACCCATGGCGTTAGAACCGCCACCCACGCAAGCCAGCACGTAGTCGGGCTGTTTACCTGCATACAACGGCATTTGTTCAATCGACTCTTTGCCGATCACTGAGTGAAAATTTCGAACCATCATCGGGTAAGGGTGGGGCCCGGCAACGGTACCAATGATGTAGAACGTGTCGTCAACGTTGGTGACCCAATCGCGCATGGCTTCGTTCAAAGCGTCTTTAAGTGTGCGTGAGCCTGAGGTGACAGGCACCACGGTCGCCCCAAGCAACTTCATGCGGTACACGTTAGGCGATTGACGCTTGACGTCTTCGATCCCCATATAGACCACGCATTCCATGCCGTAGCGCGCGCAAACGGTGGCAGTGGCGACACCATGCTGACCCGCACCGGTTTCAGCGATGATGCGTTTTTTACCCATCCGGCGCGCTAACAGAGCCTGGCCCAGGCTATTGTTGATTTTATGAGCGCCAGTATGGTTCAGGTCTTCGCGCTTAAACCAGATTTGCGCGCCTCCGAGCTCTTCTGACCAACGGCGGGCGTGATACACCGGCGTGGGGCGACCCACAAAATGCTTGAGTTCGTATTCAAACTCAGCCACAAAATCAGGGTCATTGCGGTACTTTTCGTACGACAAGCGCAACTCTTCAATTGCCTGCATCAGCGTTTCGGCTGCAAAGACACCGCCGTAAGGCCCAAAATGACCTTTTGCGTCAGGAAAATCATAAGGTTTCAAGATCAGATCTCCGGATCAAACCAAGCTACGTGGGCAACCATATGCCCAGCGCGTTTTGCACCACCGCAAGCGCCCAACTGAGCACCTGAACAGTTTTAGCGCGAAAGTACTCAGTTTAGCAGTCTGACGCGTAAAAAAATACGCGAGACCTCACGCTTGAACCCATATTTGGCTAGCGGCGACGCGCCAGAAATACACCCGAGACCTCGCTCAAAGCGCTTAAGGCGTACTGCAGGTCGTTACCATCGCGGATTTCAGCCGTGAAAGCCATGTAGGCAATCGAGGCCTTTGTCTGAGTATTCACGGCGATCACGTTTAAACGTAAGCGTGCGAAGACTTCGGATAAATCTCGCAACAAGCCTGGGCGATCTTGCGCCTGAATGATGACCTCGACCGGATAGACTGACCCAGGCGTACCCGTAGACCAGGCGACCTCAATGACCCGTTCAGGCTGATGC
>JBAWWV010000635.1:0-1671 GCA_037146575.1 Alcaligenaceae bacterium
ATCTGCAACAGCTGCTGTTGCAGCTCTTGGGCGCAGGCAACGTAACCTAAACCGCCAATGGCGTTTGAACCGCCGCCCGGGATGATGTAAGGCTTGCCGCCAGCGGCACGAACCTCTTGGGCGACTTTTTCCATCGCTTCGGCCATGTTGCTGCCACCTGGCACGACTGTCACCGCCTCAACCCCCAACAAACGGAACATAAATTGATTGCACGTGGCGTCAAATTTATAGCTGCCGGGCACCCGCTCTTCAATCACAAAACGGCACTTCAGGCCTTCTTTGACGGCCGCGGCGAGCGTGATGCGGCAGTGGTTTGATTGCGGCGCACCGCAGGTCACGAGCGTATCCGCGCCTTTTGCCAGTGCATCACCCATCAGAAACTCGAGCTTGCGGGTTTTATTGCCACCCGGAGCCAACCCCAACATGTCATCGCGCTTAATCCAAACCCGCGGTCCACCCAAGGCTTTGGTGAAATTAGGCAAAAACTCGATTGGCGAAGGCCCTTGTGAATAGCGACGGCGTGGAAAACGACTGAGATCCATGGGTTAAATCCTAAAATTTAATGGAAAGAAAGAGTGATGATATTGCCCGACATAGTGCCTGATGGCATGTCACTAAGCAACCGTGCTTGACTAAGTCAGACTAGGTCTTGACTTAGTCAAGCATGAAACAAGCGTCTTGGACCAGACGAAGGCGAACGATCGGGCTAGGCACGCAGGCGCGCCCCCTTACTTTTCTACCAACGGCGTCGGGCCCGTATGCAACTTCAGGCGCATATGATCAGGCACCTCTTGACCTGCATCAGTAAAGGCTTTGCGCATCGCCCCCATGTGTGGGCCAAAAATGCCGCTGCGGTTTTCACTGACCCACTCGCGTGAGGCAAACAATGAATCCATGCTGCCTTGAAACTTAGGCATGACCCAACGCGCAAAGAGCTCATAGCTGCACATCGTTTGCTCGCGGGTGGCCCACTCGTGTGAACGGAACATCACCGCGCCAGCACCACCGCCAGTGAACTCAAGCAAGCGGGCAATACCATTGGCCACAGTTTCGGGCGAACCCACAATCGTCGTGCCCGCCTTCAGGCCATCGCCCAGGGGATCTTCACTGCGCATTGGTGGACGCCCGAGGGCTTCACTAAAGTAGCTCAAGGTCTCAACCCTCTCGCGTGCGCGAACGTCGCGCATGGCGGTCTCGTCGTCTTCGCCCACATGGATATTGACCACCAGGCGCCAGTCTTCGCGATTCATGGTCTTACCAAATTTTGCAGCCTGCTCTTCGCCAAGCTTCCATTGTTCAGCCAGCTTTTGTGGGCCGCCTGGCAAACCAGCACCTAGCGACAACATACCAACGCCATATTTGCCGGCGGTCAACACCCCAGACGGTGTGGTTGAGGTCGCCACGGCAATAGGAAAACACCCCTTGGTATAAGGGGCAAGATGCAGGCGTGCTTCTTTCAGTTCAAACCAGTCAGTCTTTAAGGTGACGGGCTCTTTGCCCTCAAGCAGGCGCATGATGGCGCCCAACGACTCATCCATCATGGTGCGTTGTTTTTCAGCTTCGATACCCATCATGTACGCATCCGAGACCAAGGCGCCCGGGCCACAGCCCAGCATCGAACGACCACGCGTCATGTGATCAAGCTGAACAAAACGCTGTGCCACTAAAAAG
>JBAWWV010000636.1:0-1669 GCA_037146575.1 Alcaligenaceae bacterium
GTCTGCTGCGACCAAGCCCACAATCATATAAAAACTGGTGGTCTTACCCGCGCCATTTGGGCCAAGCAGGCCAACCACTTCGCCGCTATTGACTGAGAGCGAAACATCTTGCACGACCATGCGCCCGCCATAAGACTTTCGCAAACCCGTCGCGCTTAGGCGCCCTGGCGTCAGTTGTTCAGAAGGGGTGGTGGAGTCTACGTCGTTTGCTGTTTGCATGTGACCAAAATTTAAGGGCGAGCTGGCGCGGGTTGACGACGCGTACCCGGTGCTGGTGTGGCCGCCGCTGGTTTAGCAGGCGTGGTGCTTGGTGTGATCCCGGGCAGGCCCGCTTCTTTTGCCTTGCACTCGGCAACGGCTGCATCGGCTCGTGCCCGAGGTTGGGCAACCGAGCGTACACGCCCGCCAGCGTTGGCAGAGTCTGGGCCAGAAAACGCTTCGTAGACGTCGGTTTTTTGGCTGTAACGCACGCGCTCGCCACTAACGGTGTCAAAGTGCTGCCCACAAATGTAACGCGTCACAACCGCTTGCCCGATCAAATCAAAGGTTTCGGTTTTGCCATTGTACTCAGCACGCACGCCGACCCCTTCGAGGACCTCGTAGACTTCGGGCCGAGCTTGCCGGATAAAGACTCTTTTGCCGGGTTTCACTGTGCCCGTGCCGTATTGAAAACCTTCAGCATCTTCGCGCAGGTTCAGGGCATCTGCGTTCAGGGTCATGAGCCCGCGTGTCATGACAACATTGCCAGCAAAGGTACTTTCTCGCTTTGAGTCGTCAAAATGCAAAGTGTCTGACAAGATCATTGTGCTGGGCTCTTCTTTAGGCACCAGCGCGGTGGTCGAAGAGGTTTTTTTTTGAGCGTGAGCGACGCTGAGCATCGCGCACAGACCCATCGCCAGCCAAAGGCGCCTCGTGCAGTGAGTGTGTAGGTCAATCATCATCGTTTAGGCCGTGTCGCAGCGGGTTCAGTGGTGTCGGTTTTATCTTTTGGTGCAATTTCAACGTCTGTTGATTTAAACACGTCTAGTTGCTGAGTGGCATGGTTGTAGCGCATACCGGTACCGCTCATGCGCGAACGCCCGCTTGTTGCGATGGCAGGCAGGTCGGTGTAGGCAAGATCTTTTTTGACTAGCATGGTGACTTCGTCGCTGCGAAAGTTCAGCGGCTGACGCTCGGCGTCTCCAAGCCTAAGCAATACCGCATCACCTTTCATGATAATCCGATCGCCCTCGTCAAACACCGTGGCCGTGCGTGAGGTGGCGACGGTGAGCGGGCTATTCGCCTTCAAGCCAAACGCGCGGGGGCGGATGACCTCGTAGGACTTGTCATCAGGAAAATGTTCCATCAGATCGCCTTCAAGCCGGTGAATGACTAAGCCCTTTTCGTCGGTGCGGACCAGCACAATTTTTTTAGCCCAGTGATCGCGCTCGTGGGTCAGTCTGACCGGTGGGTCGATTTCGACCGCGCGTTGAGAATAGTCGGCGGCCCACCAGGTGCCCAGCACCAAAGAGGTGAGGATCACGAGTGAGACAATAATTGCAAAGCGTTCTTTCATGCTGCGGCCTTCACTGCACCGGCCCCGAGCCGAGAAGACCAGGCTGGAAGAAGGCCCCAAGACGGTGTTGGGCCGCCAAAATCAGATCGCAGCACTCGCGAGCGGCCCCGTGAC
>JBAWWV010000637.1:0-1659 GCA_037146575.1 Alcaligenaceae bacterium
GTGCTTGAAGAAGGCGCTGGCTTCAAAATGAAACGCATCGTCGTCAAGCCCGGTGCTTCACTCTCGTTGCAAATGCATCATCACCGCAGCGAACACTGGATTGTGGTCGATGGCATGGCCAAGGTCGTCAATGGCGAACAAAACCTCTTGATTGCTACCAACGAATCAACCTTTATCCCTGCGGGCCATAAGCATCGCCTTGAAAACCCCGGCAAAATCGATTTGGTCTTGATCGAAGTGCAAAGCGGTGGGTATCTTGGCGAAGACGATATCGTGCGCTTTGAAGACCACTATGGTCGCGCGTGAGATCGGTGCCTAGTCAGAGCGCGCACTGATGGAAAGCATTAAAACTTTCTGGAGCTATCGCGATTTTATTCTCGGTAGCGTACGACGCGAGTTTCAGGCCACGTACAAAAACTCACTGTTCGGTGCGGGTTGGGCGGTTGCTCGGCCCTTGGCCATGATCGTTGTGTACACCGTGGTGTTTTCGCAGATTATGCGCAGCAAGTTGCCCGGCGTTGACAGCGAGTTTGCTTACAGTATCTACCTGTGCGCGGGCGTCTTGACTTGGACGTTTTTTAATGAGGCTGTCACGCGGGGGCAAAACGTTTTTATTGAAAACGCAAATTTGCTTAAAAAGATTCATTTTCCGCGTTTGTGTTTGCCCATTATTGCGCTCGCCAATGCCTTCGTGAATTTTTTAATTATTTTTTCACTGTTCACGCTCTTTATGCTGGTAACTGGGGCGTTTCCGGGCAAGGTGTTTGTGGCCTTGATCCCGGTGCTTGCGATACAAGTTTTGTTGTCAGCGGGTTTGGGCCTGACCTTAGGCGTACTCAATGTGTTTTTTCGCGATGTTGGGCAGTTGTCGGCGATCGTGTTGCAGTTTTGGTTTTGGGCAACCCCCATCGTGTATCCACTTAATATCCTGCCCCCGGTTTTTCAGCAGTTGTTAAGCTACAACCCGATGACGCAACTGATGGGCGCTTATCAGCAGATTCTAGTGAAGGGGCAATGGCCTGACTGGTATTCGTTGTGGCCGATTACGCTGATTGCGGTGTTGCTGTGTCTCTTGGGCGTGCGGTTGTTTGATAAGCATGCAGCCGAAATGGCAGACGAACTCTAATGGGCAGCATCAGCGTACGCGACTTAGGTAAAGCGTATAAACAGTATCCAACCCGCGGTGCGCGGTTGGCCGAATGGTTGATACCCTTTGGCGGCGTACGCCACACCCAAAAGTGGGTGTTGCAGGGGCTAAATTTTGAAGTGAAGCCGGGCGAAGCCATCGGTATTATTGGCATGAACGGTGCCGGCAAAAGCACCTTACTTAAAATGATCACTGGCACCACTGAACCCACAACGGGCTCCATCAGCGTCTCGGGTAGTATTGCTGCGCTGCTTGAGCTTGGCATGGGTTTTCATCCAGACTTCACTGGTCGTCAAAATGCCATTATGGCGGGTCAGTTGCTTGGCTTAAGCTCTGACGACATACAAAGCCTGATGCCAGCGATTGAAGCCTTTGCCGAGATCGGGCAAACAAACCTCATTGGCATCGTGACCGACGAATGCCAGGATTCACATGAATTGGATTGCCTGCTGGATGGATTTGCTCGCCGCATGATGGAATGCGTTCAAGCCGGATATGTTCGGCCCATGACG
>JBAWWV010000638.1:0-1655 GCA_037146575.1 Alcaligenaceae bacterium
GGCTTGTGCCGCGATCACCGGGATAGCCTGAATGCCGGTTGAACCGGTGCCGATAATGCCTACGCGCTTACCCGTGAAGTCAACACCTTCATGTGGCCACTGGCCCGTGTGGTACCAGTCGCCCTTAAAGTCACTGATGCCTGAGATTTTAGGCACGTTGGCGTTAGACAGGCACCCAACCGCGGTGATTAAGAACTGAGCGTCGTATTGCTCGCCCGTGTCGGTTGTCACTAACCAGCGATTGGTTGATTCATTAAAATGCGCCTGTGTCATGGCGGTATTTAATTTAATATCTGAACGCAACTTAAGCTTGTCAGCCACAAAATTCATATAGCGCAAGATTTCGGCCTGCTGCGGATAGCGCTCTGACCATTCCCACTCTTGCACAAGCTCTTGTGAAAAGTAGTACATGTAGGTGTGGCTTTCAGAGTCGCAGCGCGCTCCAGGATAGCGATTCCAGTACCAAGTGCCACCCACGCCCGCACCGCGTTCGATGACCTTGGCGCTAAGCCCCAGTTTGTCGCGCAGGCTGTGAAGTTGGTACATGCCGGCAAAGCCCGAGCCAACAATAATGGCATCAACGCGTTGAATAGTTGCTGAAGTGTTCATGGCTTGTCTAAATGGTTTTGTAAGAGCTTTAAAATACCACAAGGGGAGTAGGGATGGTGAGAGCCGAGATTTTTAATCGCAAAAGATTCGGTACCAAAGACTAAAACCCGTCTTTGACCAGAATGATCGCCTCAACCTCAACTGTCATGCCATTGGGCAGCGAGCCCATTCCGACGGCCGAGCGGGCATGTTTGCCGCGCTCGCCAAGCACTTCGACCAACAGATCAGAGCAACCGTTGATGACCTTCGGTTGGTCGCCAAAGTCGGGCTCAGCGTTGACCATGCCCAACAGCTTGATGACTGCTTCGACATGATCAAGTGAGCCGATTGCTGCGCGTATCGTCGCTAAGAGTTGCAAGCCAACACAACGCGCGTCGGCGTAGCCGCGTTCAACCGAGCAGTCACGTCCCAAGCGCCCGATGCTGATTTGGCCAGCTTCGTCGCGTGGGCCTTGACCCGAGAGGTAAAGTAACTGACCGGCCCTGCGCCAGGGCACATAGCTTGCAATTGGCACAGGTGGTGTTGGCAATTGCAGGCCAAGTTCTTTCAGTTTTGCTTCAGGTGACATATTTTTCTCAACCGCCGCCATACAGATATTTAGGGAGCCACAAGGTCATGCCGGGCCAGGCGTACATGATCGCCATGCAAATGATCACGATAAACATGTAAGGCATCATGCCTGCAAAAATCTGATTCAAGGTAACGTGCGGTGGAGCCACGCCTTTCAGATAAAATGCTGACATCGCTACCGGTGGTGATAAGAAGGCCGCCTGCAAGTTCACAAAGACCAGGGTGCCCCAAAGGATGGGATCAATTCCAAAATGCGTGAGCATTGGCAAAAAGATTGGCACAAAAATCACAATGATTTCAGTCCATTCAAGTGGCCAGCCCAGAACAAAAATCAAGGCTTGTGACAGCAGCATAAATTGCAGTGGTGAGAGGTTCATGCTCAGCACCCAGGTCGCAATGATTTGTTGCCCGCCGAAAATCGCGAAGACCGCCGAGAACAAGGCAGAGCCGACAAATAACCAGCAAACCATCGAAGT
>JBAWWV010000639.1:0-1654 GCA_037146575.1 Alcaligenaceae bacterium
TAATCGGTGTGTAGACAATTTCAGTGACGTTACCTGTTTTCGTCGGCTTCCCCCACCAGTTTGGATTTTCAACATACACAGACTTAATATCGACCTCACGCGACTTCAGGAGGTAAGGGCCCGTGCCCATCGCATTACGTGCCGCATACGTTTCTTCGCCTTTTGTAAAATCTTGCGGTGTCATCACGTTATTTTTTTCAGACCAGGCTTTGCTCATCATTGCAAGGGTAGGCAGCTGACGCAGCAACACGGGGTTCGGCCCACCCTCGGTCGCAATCTCAACGGTCAAGGGATCAAGCGCGGTGACTTTGGTGATCCCGGCGGCATACGATTTAAACTGCGACGAAGGTGCCAAGGCGCGATTGATCGAGAAGACAACATCATCAGCGGTAAAGGCCGATCCATCATGAAACTTCACACCTTCGCGTAGTTTAAAACGCCATAAGGTCGGGGTAACCTGCTCCCACGAAGTAGCCAGGGCAGGGATGAGCTCAAATTTTTCGTTGTACCGAAGCAGGCCGTCATACACCCACAAGTTAGCCACAATATTCAGGCCTTCATTTTGCGAATGCGGATCAAGCGTCAAGATATCGCCCTGACTAGTCCATTTGAAGGTTTTTGCACTGCCTAAGGTTGGCAGCAACAGAGCCGCGGCAAGCACGACGGCAAGAAGTGGACGGCGCATAGTGGTTTCCTTAAAATGTCATATCAGCAATCTAGGATATTGCCGCAGTGCGGCGACTGCGTCAATGAAACCTTCAACGCAATGCTGCGGACTAAGAGGATTTCAGGGATTTCCCTGATCCTCTATCACGCCTCGCATCACTTTAATTCAGTCGCGCCTCGTTCGAGCAAGGCATCGACCACGACAGCCCCCTCGCCCACCGCCCCCACCATCACCGGGTTCAAGTCCAACGAGGCAATCCGTGACCCTGCCGCCATCATCAGGCGACCGACCGATACAGCAACCTCTGCAAAGGCACTGATATCCATCGGAGCATCACCACGTACGCCGTCTAATAAAGGCGCCATGCGCAAACCACGCAAGGCTTTCTCAACTTGAGCCGTGCTGAACGGGGGCAACAACACAGCATAGTCTTTGAGCGCCTCAACATACTTACCACCGGCGCCTATCATCACGACCGGACCAAACACTGGGTCAAAGCGCGCGCCCACCATGCATTCGTGACGACCACGGCTCATCGCGGCAACAATAATCCCTTCGTGCCCTACCTTCATTTCTGTGAGTTTTTTGCGTTGCGATTCAAAAATTGTGGCGGCAACATCCGCGCTTTGCACTCCTAGCGCCACCAAACCAAACTCAGACTTATGTGGAACTTCGGCCGAACAAGCCTTAATCACAACTGGCCCACCGACGGTGACAAAGGCTTCGCGCACCTCAGCCGCCGTTTGGCACAACTGATGCTTGACAATTGGTATGCCGTGCAGCGCCAATAGCTTGAGGGTTTGTGCCTCGCTGCAATATGCACCCGAGCCCTCCGGGACTTGAACTGCCTGAAGATCATGCCAAGGCTCGAACGACTCGTTCATCAAGGCCGTATGCGCGGCCAGCTGACCTAACACACCGACTGCCTGTGCTTCGTTCGCAAAGGTCGGAACACCCGCCGCGATAAAGGGTTTGGCCACCGTATCC
>JBAWWV010000640.1:0-1654 GCA_037146575.1 Alcaligenaceae bacterium
TGATGGCTGGGATCAGTTTATTTAGCGACACGGCGATGACACAGGTAGGCGGTGCGCAGTATGCGAAGTTTGTATTGGATAGTTTCAATCGGGGTATCTTGTTCGAAACACTGACGCTTGCCGCAAGCGCGGTGGTCATTTCAATCTTGATTGGCTATCCAGTCGCCTACCTGTACACCCTTTTGTCACGACGTTGGCAAACCGTTTTGCTTTTTGCGATTTTGCTGCCGCTACTGACGAGTTCAGTCGTACGGACCTTTTCGTGGGTAGTGATTTTAGGACGCGAAGGCTTGATTAATCAGTTTTTGCTTTCCTTGGGCTGGATAGCGGTTCCGCTCAAGTTGTTATACACGCCGGGTGCCGTGATGCTTGCTGTGTCGCAGATCGAGATGCCGATGATGATTTTGCCCTTGATCGCCGCGCTGTCTGGTATTGATCCGCAGCTTAAAGATGCTTCGATCGCTCTGGGTGCTGGGCGCTGGCGTACGTTTTTGAAAGTGACTTTTCCCTTGTCGATTCCAGGGCTCTTAGCCGGTTCGATCTTAGTCTTTGCAGCCTCTGCGAGCGCGTTGGTGACTCAAACACTCGTGGGTGGAGGGCGGATGATTTTCATGCCCTTTTATATTTATCAGCAAGCGATCCAATCGCAAAACTATCCCTTTGCGGCAACCGTAGCCGTGATCCTGTTGGTCAGTGTATTGAGCATCGTTGCCTTAGTGAATTTTCTCGGTCGACGCAGTGCGGGGTTTGTGCATGGCTAATCACACTCGAAAACTGCTCGACCGTATCAGTTTTGTTTGGACACTCGGGTTTGCAGCGAGTTTGGGTGTGCTGATGTTAGTGCTTCCGACGGTGATCGTGATGATCACTTCTTTTACCTCGGGTTATTCACTTAAATTTCCGCCGCCGGGGTATTCAACCCGTTGGTATGAGGCATTATTTCTTGAATCGCCTGAAATCATTG
Organism: Alcaligenaceae bacterium; assembly: GCA_037146575.1. Taxonomy (GTDB): domain Bacteria; phylum Pseudomonadota; class Gammaproteobacteria; order Burkholderiales; family Burkholderiaceae_B; genus Zwartia. The sequence goes on from JBAWWV010000640.1 coordinate 965, forward strand.
ACGCTTTTTTCTTAAGCTTGCACTTAGCCCTTGTTGCAACTGCGATTTCGACAGTGTTGGCGACTGCAGCGGCTTTAGCCTTGGCGCGTAACCGCGCTTTTTGGGCCCGACTCATGGACTCAGTGTTTATGTCACCGCTCATGCTCCCCAGTCTTGCACTCGGTCTCGGGATTTTGATGTTGTTTAATTTAATGGGGCAGGGCCTATCATTTTCGACTCTGGTAGCGGGTCATGTGGCCATTTGCACGCCCTATGTGTTGCGAACGGCCTCTGCGAGCTATGCACAACTTGATCCGGTGATGCTTGACTGCTCGTATAGCTTGGGTGCGACGAGTTGGTTTACGTTTAAGCGTATTGAGTTGCCCGCGCTTCTGCCTGGTATTGCAACAGGGGCTTTTATTGCTTTTATGTCTTCCTTAGATAATGTCGCGCTCTCGCTATTTTTGTCTGACGCACGCTCTGAAGTTCTACCGATCAGACTTTGGCATATTATTGAAGACAGCTTAGATGTGCGAGCCGCGGCTGCTTCAGGAGCGTTAATTTTGGCTACACTATTATTACTGTTAGTCATGGAACGCATCGCTGGAATTTCTCGGTATATGAAATAGAAACCAGAGTCACTTGTGAGTTTTAAAAAATAATGAAAAGAATCATTTTGCAAAATGTGCAAGCCTTGCACGGTGCCTCACA
>JBAWWV010000641.1:0-1653 GCA_037146575.1 Alcaligenaceae bacterium
GCCTTGCTGCTTGGTGCGTTTTTATCGTATGGGGTGAATGTCGGGCCTTTGTTAATTACGCAGCATCCTGACATTTTTTGGGGCGTGGTCGCCAGTATGTATATCGGCAATATCATGTTGATTGTGTTGAATCTGCCCTTTGTCGGTTTATGGGTCAAGATTTTAAAAATTCCGTACCACTATCTAGTGCCCGCCATTTTGATTTTTTGTGTCATTGGCTCGTACAGTTTAAGCAATAGTATTGTTGATGTGATCGTGATGATCGTATTTGGCTTTATCGGCTACTTGTTTAAAAAGCTTAAATATGAAGCGGCACCGCTGATTATGGCAATGGTCTTAAGCCCGCTCATGGAGAACAACTTTCGGCAATCCTTATTGTTGTCGCAAGGCGATTTCATGATTTTTTTCTCTAGACCACTGTCGGCGGTCTTAATGTGTATCGCGGCGTTGTTGTTGATTTTGCCAAACTTATCGTGGGTTCGTAAGCGTCGAGAAAAAAGATTGGATGCATCGCTTGAATAGCGCAGTATGAATGCTGCTCTGCAAACATAAACTAAGATTTGAGCGAGATACTGGTTTAACACTTGAGTGAGTCTTTGATGTCAAACACTGAGGCAAATGAAATTGATTAATTTACGTCGATACATCTTTATCACAGTTCAAACGCTTGTGATGTTAGGGTATTCGGGGGTTGGATTTTCTCAAACCGAAACCTATCCCACGCGCCCGGTCAAAATTATTGTTCCCTTTGGGCCGGGCGGGTCGGCGGATATGCTGGCGCGAGTGCTGGGTGAAGGCTTGTCTAAAGAATTTGGCCAGTCTTTTCAAATTGAAAACAAAGCGGGCGCAACCGGTGTCATTGGTACGACTGAAGTGGCGCGCGCCAAGCCTGACGGCCATACCCTTTTATTGGGCTTCGATGGCACGCTGACGATCACACCGTTTATCCAAAAAAATGTCACCTTCAATGCGAGTAAAGATTTTGCGCCAATTTCAAAACTCACTGATGTCGCTTTTGTTGTTGTTGTGAATCCTTCTATTCCGGTCAAAAATATTAAAGAGCTGGTTGAGTATTCAAAAGCGAATCCCGGCAAACTTTCTTATGCGTCACCCGGTGTCGGTAGCACCGCGCACATGCTCGGCGAGCAACTTCGCCTAGAAGGAGGCTTAGATTGGGTGCACATTCCCTATGGCGGTTCGGGTAGTGGAAAATTCATCATCGATGTGATCGGGGGCAGCACGCCAGCCGCTGTGATTTCGATTGCTGTGGCAGCAGCCTCAGTGCGCGAAGGTAAGGTGCTTGGGATTGGTGTGCCTTCCAGTCAAACCAACTCTGCATTGCCCACTGTACCTACCTTTGGACAGGTTGGCTTTGAACGCTTTAACGTGGCTTCCTGGTTTGCGTTGTTGGCACCGATTGGTACCCCAGATCAAATCGTTAAGGCGCTTAACGCGGCAGTGGCAAAGGTGCTTGCGACTGATGCTTTTAAAGCTCGAATGGCAATTGCTGGGATGGATGTGACGCCTTCGACACCACTTCAGCTTGCGCGACTCATTGCCTCAGATTTAAAGAAATGGGAAAAGGTAGCAGAGCGTATTCCAAAAGCGGAATAGTTTGATTAAGGTTGGCCAGTCATGGCACGAACAAGGAAC
>JBAWWV010000642.1:0-1647 GCA_037146575.1 Alcaligenaceae bacterium
GAAACTTGGCAGCAAGCTTTAAGGCCTGCTCAGCATCGTCACCCACCAAAATACAGCCACCCTGTGCGCCACCCTCTCTCAAAATGCGGGTCAGTTTGCGAGTGTCGATTTCGGCGATGGCGACAATACCTTGTGCTTTAAGATAATCAGGCAGTGACTGGGTTGACCGAAAATTGGACAATTGCTCGGGGCAATTGCGCACAATCAGGCCGGCCGCATGAATTTTGCTGGATTCGACGTCTTCGAGATTAACCCCGGTGTTGCCAATATGCGGATACGTTAAGGTGACGATTTGGCCGCTATAGCTAGGATCTGTCAAAATTTCTTGGTAGCCGGTCATCGCCGTGTTGAACACGACCTCGGCTACAGTTTGGCCGTCAGCCCCAATTGAGACGCCTTTAAAGACGGTTCCGTCGGCGAGCGCTAAAATTGCAACAGCACGCTTAGACTGGGGGGCGTTTTGCTTGGCTCGTAGTTCTTCAAATATATTCGGCAGCACAATCAACCCCAGCGTTAAAAATTAGTAAGCAAACCTTGGAAGTATAACTGATGGCCAGCCTTCTCGACTCCCTTCGCACCCAAACGACTGTTGTGGCCGATACCGGCGACTTTGAAAGCATGCGACGCTACTTGCCCACCGATGCCACCACTAACCCCTCTTTGATCCTCAAAGCGGTGCAGCAAGAGGCCTATCGCCCGATGCTTGAACGCTGCGTAAAAGCCAACCCCAAAGCACCGACACGTGACCTGGTCGACCAATTACTCGTCTCCTTTGGGAAAGAAATCCTTAATATCGTGCCTGGCCGCGTCTCAACCGAGGTCGATGCGCGTTTATCGTTCGACAGCAACGCCACCATCGCGCGCGCCCGTCAGCTAATCGCTCTTTATCAAGCAGCTGGCTTTGGTCAAGACCGCATTCTGATCAAAATTGCTGCCACCTACGAAGGCATACAGGCAGCACGCGTATTAGAGGCTGAAGGCATTCACTGCAACCTAACCCTGCTGTTCTCTCTGGTTCAGGCCGCTGAATGCGCCGATGCGCGTGTACAGCTCATTTCACCGTTTGTTGGCCGCATTTACGATTGGCACAAAAAACAGCAAGGCAGCACCTGGAACGAAGCGGCCAATAGTGGCCTGAACGACCCCGGCGTGTTGTCCGTGTCAAAAATCTACAGTTACTACAAAAATTTTGGTATTACCACCGAAATCATGGGTGCGAGCTTTAGAAACACCGGGCAAATTTTGGCACTGGCTGGCTGTGATTTATTAACGATCAGTCCTGAGCTGTTGGCTAGCCTCAGTGACACCCAAGGCGAGGTGAAGCCATGTCTAAACGCAGACTATGCGAAAGCGAACATGCCAGAACGCTTACCTTCGGGCGAACAAGCGTTTCGGTTTTTACTAAACGAAGATGCGATGGCCACAGATAAGCTCGCTGAAGGTATCCGTGCGTTTGTGACTGACGGACGCAAGCTTGATGCGTTAATCGAAGCGCAACGTTAAGCATTAGACTAGCCTGTGCGAGTCGTCAAAGTCAGACGTGTTGCAGCCAGCAGGGCTGCAACCATACAGATTACAGCTTTTCAGTTTCGCCCGATTTAGGCTGCCAGCGCATCAGGCGTTTTTCGATGATGCCAACGATCGAAT
>JBAWWV010000643.1:0-1645 GCA_037146575.1 Alcaligenaceae bacterium
GAATATAAGTCATTCGGTCAAAACTAAAACTCTCCGCTTAAACTCAGATGAGCGCACTAACATCACTCGTCGCGATCTACCTTTTTCAAGCGGTCGTTTTTCAGACTCAAGGATATTAAACATGACCAATTTTGCAGATTTAGATCTGGTAGGTGTTGCTCAAGGCATTGCCGCTAAAAACTTTAGCTCGCAAGAGATTACAGCCTGGTCCTTAAAGCGCCTTGACACCATCGGTCGTACCTTCAACGCAGTCTTTCGTATTGAGCACGAGCAAGCACTAGCGCGTGCCAAAAAACTAGATGCGCAGCAAGCGCGAGGTGAAACACTTGCCCCCTTGCACGGCGTGCCACTTGCTCATAAAGATTTGCTCGAAGTCGCTGGCCTTGAAATGCACGTGGGCTCAAAGATTTTGCAAGGCAACATCGCTACGCACAACGCTTGGGCGATCAACACGCTTGACGCGGCGGGGCAGGTGAATTTAGGTGCGCTGCATATGGCTGAGTTTGCCATGAGCCCCACGGGCTTTAACGCACACTATGGCCACGGTTTAAATCCCTGGAACCCGGCCTATGCCTGCGGTGGCTCATCTAGCGGCTCTGGGATCGCGGTGGCTGCTCGCCTGGTCTACGGGTCGCTCGGCAGCGATACCGGAGGCTCAATCAGACACCCTGCTGCAATGTGTGGCGTGACCGGCATCAAACCTACCGCTGGACGTGTCAGTTTTGCTGGCGTCTTTCCGTTATCACATACCCTGGATTGCGTTGGGCCCTTGGCGCAAACAGCGCGTGACTGCGCACGAATCCTGACCCACATCAGCAGCCCCAATGCAGCTGACCCCTGGTGCACACCGCGCGCGAATGAAGACTACGAAGCGACACTAGACGGCAACATCAAAGGTCTGAGAATCGGCGTACCCCAAGCCTACTATCGCGAAAACCTTGATCCTGAAGTCGCAGCGGCGTTAAACACCAGCCTTGAAGTTTTAAAAGCACGGGGTGCACTCTTGGTCGACGTGCAGGTACCCGATATGGCAAAAATCCATAAGATGACCGCCATCGTACTCACCGTTGAGGCTGCCACAGTGCACCATCGCGATATGCAAACACGCCGAGAAGACTATGGTTCACAAGTACTGGCGCGCACGGCGGCAGGTTTTACACACAGTGGCATCACTTACCGCGAAGCGCTTGACGCTCGGCAAGCCTTGATTCAAGCCTATCTCGACACCTGCTTTGCGAACTGTGACGTCGTACACCTGCCTGTCTTAATGGTGCAAACGCCCACGATTGCCTCGACCACGACAGGCACACTGGACGAGGTGTTGCAAACAATCAGTGCCCTCTCTGACGCAGGCCGCGCCATTAATTATTTAGGGTTCCCGTCGATAAGCGTGCCTGCGGGCCTATCAAGCATCAAGATGCCATTAGCGTTTCAATTAGTGGGCCGTCACTTTGAAGAGGCTAAACTGCTGAAAGTCGCAGATGCGTTTCAGCGTGATACCACTTGGCATCGTCAACATCCCGCAGTTTGAACGGTCGGCATATTTGAAATTTGGGCGGTCTGTCAACGTAGGCTGCCGTGCCTATCGATAGCGATTGATTATTTTGGTCCGAGAAAAATGAAAATTACCTCAACGCAAAAGATC
>JBAWWV010000644.1:0-1644 GCA_037146575.1 Alcaligenaceae bacterium
AGCGGGTCAGTGCCTGCACGCTGCCCTGGTACAAAACCAAGGCGAAGCAGATACCGGTCAACGCGGTATCGTTGTATGGATTAACGAGCTGCTGTGGCGTGAGTTTTACCAACATCTGCTCTATGGCTATCCGGCTCTCTCAAAGCATCAACCGATGCGCCCCGAAACTAGTGCAGTCGTGTGGCGTGACGTACCCGAAGAGTTCAACGCCTGGGCACAGGGTCGCACAGGGGTCCCGATTGTTGATGCTGCCATGCGACAACTTTTGGCCACGGGTTGGATGCATAACCGGCTGCGGATGGTCGTTGCGATGTTTTTGACCAAAAACCTACTGATCGACTGGCGTCTGGGCGAAGCGTTTTTTATGCAACATTTAATAGATGGTGAATTGGCTGCCAATAATGGTGGTTGGCAATGGAGTGCCTCAACTGGGGCAGACTCAGCGCCCTATTTCAGGGTGTTTAACCCAATTAGTCAGTCTGAAAAATTTGATCCCGAGGGCGCATTCATCAAGCATTGGCTTCCTGAGCTTGCCACGCTAGGGGCCAAAGAGATTCACGATCCAAGTCCAATTGCACGAAAAGCGTTAAATTATCCGACGCAAATTGTTGATCTCAAAAGTAGCCGCGTGCGTGCGATCGAAGCGTTCAAAAATCTGCGCTAGTTGGGTGCGCCGATATGTTGAAATCTCTTGCGGCCATCTTCTGATCAATGAACGTTCTTACAATCAGTATGCTATTGCTTAGCCCTCTTTTCTAAAGTCAAAATATGAGTCTTACACCTTTTACCGTCAATACTATCCAAGGCGAACCACAGAGCCTAAGCGTTTACGAAGGCAAAGTTTTGTTGGTGGTCAATGTTGCCTCGAAGTGTGGTTTCACGGGCCAATACACGGGCTTACAAAGCTTGCACCAAGAGTACGCCAGCCGTGGTTTGGTGGTGATGGGGTTTCCGTGCGATCAGTTTGGCCACCAAGAGCCAGGCAACGAAAGCAGTATTCTGACCTTTTGCGAAACCCAGTACAAAGTGACTTTTCCACTGTTCGCTAAAATCGAAGTCAATGGTGCGAATGCCGAGCCGTTTTATCAATGGCTAAAAACCAGTAAGCCTGGTTTACTGGGTACCGAAGCGATTAAATGGAACTTCACCAAATTTTTAGTTGGCCGCAAGGGGCAGGTTCTTAAACGTTATGCTCCAACCGATACGCCCGACTCGCTTCGCCAAGAGATCGAACAGGCTCTCGCGCTCTAAGAGCAAGGCCTTGGCTCTGTCAGCGATACACTAGCTGCCACATCGTAAAAAGGCTCATGTCATGACGTTTCGCCCGACTTCGTATTTGCTCGGTTTACTATTGCTGGCGGGCTGCACTGGCAAACCCGCGGTGCAGCAAGACATTACCTTGGCCAACGCTAGCGCGCAAAACCCTGTGCAGGTTGCCAGCGCCACATCTTCGGCCCGGGTGGCTAAAGCCAACCCTGACCAAGGCTCAGCCGCTGTTGTCCTCAGTGGCTCAGGCGCCGCGACCAATATTGTGTCTGACTCGTCCTTTGGCTCAGGTCAGAGCGCAATGACAGCCGCGCAGGGAGCGGTTGCCAGCCCGATCGCAGTCCCGAGCCCAGTGCAAGCGCCAACACGACTGGCTAC
>JBAWWV010000645.1:0-1636 GCA_037146575.1 Alcaligenaceae bacterium
GGCTTAACCGGTTGGGTGATGCGTTCGATATAGACTTGCTTTCTAATCGCCTCGATACGTGATTGCTCCATGGCTGTCATGGCTGTGGCAAGTTGTTGTTCTGCAAAGGTTTTTTCTAACGCTAAGCGTTGCTGCGCCATCACCTGTTTATCGGGTTGCTGGTCTGCTTTTTGAGTGCGCAGTTGCATTAAGCCCAGTGTGGTGGCTTCGACTTTGGCTTTGGCGATGTTGACTTCTTCGGTGGCGCTCTTTAATAGATCTTGGCGGGCGCGTTCGTTGAGTTTATTAACAAAGGCTTCGCTCATCTCAATCAGCTTTTGATTCAGGCTAAGGGCCTGCTCTGGGGTGAAGGCTTTCACGCTTAGGGTGGCAATGGATGAACTGGGGTCAACTTCTACGCCAACGTGTTTTTGGTAGTAGCGATAAAACGCCTCAAGGCTCGTGTCCCAATAGCGTAAGCCCGGAAACCGCTCAAGAAAGTCAATGTTGGGATCGGAATAGGCCTCTTTGATTTTGAGGTCTTGATTCAGAATTTTCATGGCGTCGCGCGACAAAATGTATTCTCTGACGGCAAACGAGTCTTCGTCAGACTTGGCCATGCCTATTTTGCTGAACACATCCATAAACGACGCGGCGCCCATCTTTTGGGGGCTGCGGATCACGAATTTGGATTCTGTGACGTAGATATCAGAGGCAATAAAGCCAAAATATGCTACCGCCATGGCCGTTGGGATGACCACGGTGATTAAAAACAATGCACTTTTCCAAAGCTGCCGCTTTTTATGATTTTGTGTCAATTTATTACCTTATTTGCACGCTTTTTAGCCCAAGGGTTACCCCGCGCGTCTTATTATCTATTGCCAAAACCACTACAGATCTACGATACTACCATCTCAAGCCTACGCCCATACCCATTTCACGCAATTGGGGCTGCGTAATACCACTGAGTTCCTACGCCTAAAACCCTTTTCTCAGTCAAATATCGCCTTGGCGATACCTGACTGACACATTTGACCAGCACTACGCTAACCTATAACTATTGCCGTCGCTGCACTGGATACCTCGTTGCCTAAAGCTGTCGCCATCATCGGAAGTTCTTACCTCTTGCCTTCTACGCCCTTGGGCCAGTTTGGGCGGCATCTGCTTGAGGGCAAAAACTTAATTTCGGCAGTTCAACAAGACCGCTGGTCGCACGCGGCGTTTTCGCATGCGCAAAAGTCGCATCCGGGTACGGCGTATACGTTTGACTCTGGCTCGGTGGGTGATGTGAGTCAGTTTGATGCTGGGTTTTTTGGGATATCGCCTCGCGAGGCGGCGCAGATTGACCCGCAGCACCGCGTGTTGCTTGAGTTAAGTTGGCAAGCGTTTGAAGATGCGGGGCTGAAGCCTTCGTCGCTGCGGGGTAGTGCCTGCGGTGTCTATATTGGCATTGCGAGCGCAGATTATTCGTACCGCTTGGCTGAGGATTTAGCCTCGATTGATTCGGCTGTGGCCACGGGTAATACGGCTAGTATCTCTGCCAATCGCTTGTCGTACTTTTTTGATTTACGCGGCCCGAGTATGGCGATTGATACGGCCTGCTCGTCAGACTTGGCCATGCCTATTTTGCTGAACACATCCATAAACGACGCGGCGC
>JBAWWV010000646.1:0-1633 GCA_037146575.1 Alcaligenaceae bacterium
GGTGGTGCGCAGGGGAGAAGCGCTGTATGCACCCAGCCATTTAGCCATTGCTGACGGTTAACCCACTGCCCACTTGGGTATCAGCCACCTTCGGGCGGCTTTTTAACGCCTGCGTAAACGTTGCAGCCCAAGCACAATATTTTTATTTATTAGTGTCGCTGACCGCAGCATGTTTGCCAGCACACTCAGAATATTGAATCACCAGCTTCAGATAGCTCTTCATCAAATCATCACAAGACGCCGACGTAAAACTATCGACCGCTGGACAAGGGCTGGCTAGGTTTGCTGGTATTGGCGGTCGAGATGGCGGCGTTGAGCTCGCGCAGCCTGTCAGAATCAATAAGGCAATCAGCAGGCAGTGGCTTTTCGATGATGACACGGTTGAACCTTTCAATGATTTTGGGCTGAGCTTCGCGCAAAGCCGTGAGTTGCAGCTCGAGGTTTTGGGATAGCCCCTGCAGGCGCAGGGATTCGGACTTAAACGACTCAAGGTCGGCCACGTGGCGCACGTTTTCAGCGGTCTGGTAACCCAGGTGGTACTGATACTTTCCGTAGGCCCACAGGCCCGACGTTGCCGCGACAAGGGCAATTGCAACCAAAACGTACCGATTTGCGAGTAGCCAAATCATTTCACCTCCTGTTGCCAATGTGATGTACCAAGCCCCGAGCATGTACAGTTGTAAGTGTGTCGCAGAGCTCAAGCACCCACTTCATCACCTGATTAACCCAAGCCTGCGCGTCAGTCAGTTGCTCAGCTCGCAACCGTTGCGCTAGGCTGCCATGCTCGCAATATTCCATGACCAGCGCAAGTTGCTTTTGATGCCTAAAGTGATGGTAAAAAGTAACGATACCTGGAAGATTCAGGCCTGCGAGCGCGCGCATCTCGACTAAAAACGTCTTGTCTTTTTCGGGACTGGCGGAAGTGAGGAATTTAATGGCAACGTGGTGATCACCCAAGACCGTATCACGGGCCAACCATACCTCGCCAAAACCACCTCGGCCAAGTGTATGCAATAACTGATACTTGTCGTCTAGTAGATCACCAGAGTTTAGCGGCATGATAGCTGGTCAAATACCTTTAAATTCAAACAAGTCCGCAATCACTTCGATCGCCGCGAGAGAAGGAACGAAGGTCAATAGTTTTCATCTATCTAGCTCGTTAAGCGTAGCCATTTTTGAATGAACAAAGACGAGTCCGTCAAGTGGCGGTGACCCGCATTCCAACATTGAGATCCGTACTACTTCTGATATTAACCCTGACAGCTCTTTAAGGATCCTTCTTGGTCGATTTTGACGAATTGATAATGTTTGAGGCAACCATGTCAAAGCTGCTTCAGAGGGCCAAAACCCACCGCACCACAAACTTCCGTTCGCCAAGGTTCACAGCTTTCTCGCCAAATTGACTAACGACCAACCTCTGAACCGACGCCCAAAAAGTCAGGAGGTTTTGAGACAAACGGGCTTTGAGACCACTTTTACGGGCCGCGGCCACAGGTCGCAGTCAAGAGGTAGCAACACAAAGCCCCGCAATATGCGGGGCTCGTGGCATGGCGAATCTCTGCATAGCAGGTTCGAAATTTAAGTTTTGGCGGACAGAGGGGGATTCGAACCCCCGATACGCTATGAACGTATA
>JBAWWV010000647.1:0-1630 GCA_037146575.1 Alcaligenaceae bacterium
AGTCGCACAACGCAAGATGAATCTGGCACTTGGCGAGGTCGATGTGTCGTGGCAGTCTTTTACCCAAGACGAAGGACCGCGCGCCGACACGACACTTGAAGGTTTGGCTAAATTACGCGCGGTGTTTGCGGCCAAAGGCAGTGTGACAGCGGGTAATAGTTCGCAGACGTCTGATGGCGCAGGCGCCTTGCTGATCGTGAGCGAAAAGGCCTTGAAGCAATTTAATTTGACGCCGCTAGCCCGCTTTGTGAGCTTTGCGATTAAAGGCGTTGCACCAGAGATCATGGGCATTGGCCCCAAAGAGGCGATCCCAGCTGCTTTGCGCTTGGCGGGCTTAAAGCAAGGCGCCATCGACTGGATTGAATTGAATGAAGCGTTTGCGGCGCAAGCGGTAGCGGTCATGCAAGAGCTGCAACTCGATCCCGCTAAAGTTAATCCCTTAGGTGGCGCAATCGCGCTTGGGCATCCCTTAGGTGCTACCGGCGCGATTCGTAGCGCGACGGCGATTCATGCAATGCATCGCCGCAATTTGAAATACAGCATGGTGACGATGTGCGTAGGCACAGGAATGGGTGCTGCTGGGATTTTTGAGCGCTGCTAAGATTATTCAGATGAAATGAAAAGCCGCCGCGAGTCGAAAGATTCGCGGCGGCTTTTTTGACCTAAGAGCTTAGAACCGATAACCCAAACCGACCATGACATCCATGCCCGTTGCATTGATGTTGCCGGTCAGTTGCGAGTATGGGACGGTGACGTTGCTGTAGTTGGCATAGTTGAACTCAGCGTAGCCATACAGGCCACCCGAGATCACTTGCTTGTAACCAAGACCCAAGGCGTAGCCGCTTAGGCTAGCTGAGGCCTTACCAAAACTGTCCGAGTTGGTGTTTGCAGTGGCGCCTGTATAACCAACTTTTGCGTAGACAAGTTTTTCTTTGTCAATCGCGTAACCTGGTTGAAGCGTGATGCTGTAGATGTTAGCTACGTTATAAGTACCAGGGCCCGTGCTCACACCACGAGGCGTGGTGATTAAAACGGCATATTCGGCCGAGGGGCTGGTGCCGGGGGCGATCGTAGCACCGAGGCCGAGGCTCCACGGGCCAGAGATTGCAAGCGTGTAGCCTGCAGAGATGCTAGCAATGGCCGTGTTGATGTCTTTTTTGGTCCCCGAGTAAGGATAGGCACCCAAGTATTGGCCGCCTGAAAAGCCAGGTATGAAGGTTGCGGCACCAACTCCCGCTTGAACCCACGGGCCTTGCCAAGCCTCTGCTTGCGCCTGCGCGCTTTGACTCACCATGCCAAGCAAACCAGTCGTGGCGATGGCGGCGAATAATTTTAATTTGTTCATGCTGGGTTCCTTGTGGGGATGTTGGTGATTAAATTTAGTCCTTTGATCTGTATAGACTTTTAATAAAAAGCACTCTCACAGACACATAGGCATCGTTCTATATTAAGGTGGCCAAGAACATTAAACAACGGGCATTTTCCCTAATGAAGGTGGCCGCGGTTTGACAGTAAAACAGTAAAAAGTCATAATAGCGGGCTTGGGGCTGGTAGCTCAGTTGGTTAGAGCAGCGGACTTTTAATCCGTTGGTCGCGAGTTCGAGTCTCGCCCAGCCCACCAAGTAAAAAC
>JBAWWV010000648.1:0-1629 GCA_037146575.1 Alcaligenaceae bacterium
AGCAGATGCCCCAAGAGCGCAACACACAGCTACCGAGCCTGCGCGACGAGTTACCGCCGCACTATTGAACGGGTACACGCGTCGCTAGGTTCTTATCCATCACCGTCTTAAACAAGGCGCTTTGAAGCCAGCCCTCAAGCCAGGCTCGGGTCGCCGGCCACAAATCCTGCGCAAACCAAGCAGTATCTACCGCGGCAAATTGCCGCACAAACGGAAAAATCGCCACGTCGCTTAGGCAAGGCGTTTGCCCGCCAAGATAAGGAGTTATCGTCAAGCGTCGTTCAAGCTCAACAATTAAACAATCCAAAGCCTGCTCGCGGTAATGCTCAGCACCAAACTCTGGATAGCGCTCGGCATATTTATAACGATCCAGCCAGTGTTTAAAGTCAGAGTCATTGCACTGAACCAGTTTCAACTGCTCAGGCTGATCTGCCTGCAGCAACCACCCCTGCGGGTCATGCTGCTCAAGCGCCCAACGCATGATCGCCAGGCTCTCATCTAACACTAAACCATCTACACAATGCAGCACCGGCACCGTACCCTTAGGTGACACGGCCAACATGGCAGCAGGCTTGTCGCGCAAACTGATATCCACTAAATCAATCTGTACACCCGCACACCACAACGCCATGCGCGCACGCATCGCGTACGGGCAGCGGCGATATGAATACAAAAGTGGTTTAGCGGTTGCTTGCACCCAGCGCTCAATCCAACTTCAAGCGATACGCCTTTGCCGCTGTACCAAAGAACAAAGCCTGCTTATCTGCAGCTGAATACTTTGCAGCGACGCGCTTAAAGGCATTCCAGATCACGTGGTAATCAACCGACGCACGATCAGGCGGAAAATTGCTTTCAAACATGCAGCGCTGGGCACCGAACGCTTCAATACAAGAATCAAACAATGGACCCCAAGCTGCGGCAAGTTGGGTTGAATCAGCTGGCTTGCTGAGTTTTTCAAAACCAAAACCTAAATACGCCATCCCTAAGCCGCCAAGTTTGATGTAGACGTTGGGGCACTTTGCCAGTTCATGTATCAAGGTGCGCCACGTGTCGGTTGCCTCTTTTTCTTTTGCCAGATACGTACGAGTCTTGGCTATCAAGCCGCCGATGTGATTCAAAATAATTGTTGTATCAGGATAGGTGCGAGCCAGATCGATCACCTCAGAGATCTGATGATGATAAATCATCGCATCAAAACTTAGATTACGTGGCCCGAGCTCAGCAAAGCCTTTACGAAAATCTGGGTCTGACATCAGCTTAGGCGGGATCAGATAACGGCCGTTATTCAGTTAATCATCCGCATCCCATTTGGTAATTAAACGAATGCCTTTAAAGCGCCCGCCTGCCGCGGCAATTTGCGCATCGAGTAGTTTGCCGATTTCGGTGCCAAAGGTCAGATCAGCCGAGCCCACAATGCCCGCACACACTTGCGTCTTGCCATACACCTGGCTCGCTGCAATCGCCGCGATGCCATTGGCAAATTCGACTTCGCCCAAGCGCTCCATCATTTCGGGGCCGGTCTTGCGATAAAACGCACCGCATTCAACAAATACCGAGCCCACGATATTGTGACCTGACTGTGCCTCGGCCATAAACTCTTGAAGCAAATAAGTTTGACCACTGCGATCC
>JBAWWV010000649.1:0-1628 GCA_037146575.1 Alcaligenaceae bacterium
CAATACATACGAGCGCGTGGTTTTGGCTGATCGTGGTACTGGTCTTATGCAAGAAATCTTTTCTGGTATTAGCGATAGCGGTGTGAATCTTCTGAACTTTAGCTTTCGCCTTTTTCCAGTTATTGCTGAATTTTTGTTTACGACCCATGCGGCGCTGATAGTGCGCAAGTCGCTGCTGGTGCTTTTTGAAGCTATTCAGTGGTGCAATATAGCTGCCGCCACTCAGCGTCGCGAAACGGGCGATTCCGACATCAATACCAATGGCCGTTGTAGTTGTGGGTGATGGTTGTTCAATCTCGCGTTGTGTCTGTATAGCGATGAACCATTTACCGCCTGACTGACTCACGGTGACGTTACGCACCTGACCCAGTACCTCACGGCTATTGCGGTAACGCAACCAGCCAAGTTTAGGCAACAAAATACGGTTGTTGCTTTGGTCTAATTTGATCTGCTTTGGCTCAGGATAGCGAAAACCGTCACCATTCCCTTTTTTCTTGAAGCGTGGAAAACCAGTGCGCTTGGCAAAGAAACCCTTGAAGGCTTTTTCTAAATCTTTCAGGGCATGTTGCAACGCTTGTGAAGGTGTTTCTTTCAGCCATGCAGTCCCAGCTTCGCGCTTCCAGACAGGCAGCTTAGCTGCCATTGCTACGTAACCGATGAACGTATTACCGGCCTCGTGATTCTCTTTTTGTAGTGCCAAAGCCTTGTTATAGACAAACCGACACGAGCCAGAGAACCGACGCATATCGCGCACCTGATCGCCGTTTGGCATCAATTCGTATTTGTAGGCCTGCAAGCGTTTCATACTCTGAATTATATTTGCGCTATCAAGGTAAATCACCAAATCACCTCTGTAAAAGTTGTATTTGTAAGATACAAATTCAGTGAATCTTTGCAACAAAAAGTGGTGCTATATAACAAAATATAGGCATGATGGATTCACAAAAGAAATACTTGAAGACCTGCGCCCGATACTTGCTAGCGTTTGTACTGATTTCGAGTCAGCGCTTATAAAGCTTGAGGAGGAAGACGATCCCGGTGCTTGCTGGTGAAACATCCACCTAAAGTAGCCGTGTCGAAACTTGCGAATAATCTCAAGGGTATTGCTAGCTTAATGATTCGCAAAAAGAATGACCCAATCATCCGCAAAAAGCTTTAAGGTGGGGCTTTGTGGTCGCCAAGTCACTTTGCAGGATGCAGCAGCAGCGCGCCAATTTCCGTTATTTACAAGTATATTAAGCAATGGCGAGCGCTACGCTAAATTAAAGGTCAAAAAAAGGAAGGCTGTGCCTTCAGCGCTTACATCCCCGCCCTAAACGGCGGGGTTTTATGCGCAAATCCGATAAATCTTATAAAAAGAGTGTTTAAAAATAAGTGGTTTGAGACAAAGCTGAAATTGCATTGAAAAGCGGTTCAACGCTTGGTATCTGCGAAACGATCGATCAGATTCCCGGCGAATCGTTGCATATCGAAAATTGTGCGCTTGCAGCAAATACAGCCATCCTCGACCACCGCCACACCTTCATGTCGCCTCTAGCCGCAGTGTTCTAGCGCTAGAGTGCAACGAACTTAAGTGTGCGTACTGACGTGCATGATGTACTGGGAGAGTAGTCAGATGGATTTCGGTC
>JBAWWV010000650.1:0-1626 GCA_037146575.1 Alcaligenaceae bacterium
CATTAAGGTGCGGCGGGGCCTGACATCCTAAGCTTTAGTCGACCCCAATCGAGGCAACTAAGAAGCGTGCTTCTTGCGCCGGGGGATGCTCTTCGATTAGGAGGACAATTTTGTCTATTGCCTGTGTTCGTCGTTGGAGAAACAAATTAACGAAGATATCCTCAAAGCGTCTGAAATAGCGATAAAGGGTGCCAGTTGAGTAGCCAGAAATTTCCGACAAATTGCGCGTGGTTAAAAGCTCAGGCCGCCCCTCTTTAGCGAGCAAAGTTGCCGCTTCGCTGATCGTTTGAATAGCATCTGCGCCTCGCTTTTGCTTTGCCTCAACATGCCACTCATGTTCAAAATCATTCATTTGCCGCGACTTAAAACCTTTGTCTGATTACAAGGGGATATTGCCCTGCTATTGGCAGGTCTAAGGTACCATAACCGACGCCATCGTGAATAGATTGAATCGGCTTTCATGTGGTGTCGGACGAACGAGTAGGGGCGGTGTCGGACGGGTAATCAGGAGCGTTGGCTCACCTTTCAACCTGCTTTTGAAAAACTCGCGCAGCGAAATCCAATATTATGATGGCCTGCTTTTGGATTGCGAGACAAATTTCTGCCTCGTTGGGTGGTCGTGATGTCGTCTTCGCTTGAATCATGTCCGCCACCGCGAGTAGAGCGAATTGGACCAGGGTTTTGATTCTCTCTACCGTCGTCAGCTCGGTAGGGGTAGGGCCGATAGGCGCTAGAGACCCACTCCCATTGATTGCCAGACAGATCTAAAATTCCGTATGGACTTGCCCCCTCTGGAAATGCATCAACAGGTGCTGACGAGTTGTATGCTGCGCCGTACAGAGCCCGTTTGTTATTCGGCTTTGAATCGCCCCACGGATATTTTCTTGCATCTGTTCCGCGCGCTGCTTTTTCCCATTCTGCTTCGGTAGGTAATCGCTTATTTAACCAATCGCAATAATCACGAGCCCCTAACCAACTTACTTCATTGACTGGGTGCGTTGCGTAACCCGGATCTGCTTGCAATATTAAGTCTCGCTGATGAATTCTGGCATCATTATCATCGTCATCATAAAAGGATTCTCCTTGATGATTGCGTAAACCTCGCGCATTCAGAAATTTCGCAAAATCGGCGTTGCTGACTGGAAGAACATCAATAAAAAAAGAATGCACAAAAACACGGTGTTCTGGTTTTTCATCAGCGGGCCCATTGTTAGAGCCCATCAAGAAATAGCCCTCTGCAATAAGAGCCATCGTATTGAATGAGTTGGCACCGCCTGCGGTCGTTTGGGCTTGAATAAGTGCCGCGGATGCAAACCATGTCAGCAAAAGGAAGAGCGCTCTAGTCCTAATCATATCTCTTGAATCTGAAGATGGCAGGGTGATTCGTCTTGTCGAGAGTGGTAGTTCGGGAATCAATCGCTTATCATAAACTTGTTTGTGGGAGCTCGTAACCTATGCCCTAGAGGATCCGTTGTATCCCGCCGATCTTTTAGCATTTGAAGCCGTTCGCACCAATACTTGGCCTGATTTGCTCAGGCCGAAGTCAGAAGTCTTTCCCTTTTTTGAGTTACGCTGTTAGTTCTCAAACACGACTTCTGGAGCACATATGTTTAGTCACGTAATGGT
>JBAWWV010000651.1:0-1623 GCA_037146575.1 Alcaligenaceae bacterium
GGCCACTTGTCATCCGACCACGCCTCAAAGGCACAGCGAAAAATCACGCCAATGCGCTTACCACCAGGCCAACGAAACGATTTCGGTAAGCGACGTTCAATGGCGCCGGCGTCAGGTTTTAGAGGCAATTTGATGATTCTTTCTCACTACAGTGCGATTCGGGTGCCTCAGTCAATGAACCCTTCAACTCAAGCGAGAGCAGAGTTGAAGGGTTCACAGATCAGAAAAATCCAGCTTTTTTAGTCGCCGTATATTTTGCCAAACAACGCCCAGGCCTTACCATCAAAGCGCGCTAACTGCATGCGCTCGATTGGATAAAAATCGTCCGGCCCTGTTTGCACATTAATGCCGGGCAACAACAAAGGCAGTTTTAAATCCTTGATGCTTGCGGCTTGTTGCATGATATTTTCGCGGGTCAGATTATTACCAGCCTGTTTAAGCACATGCTCAAGTGTTTGCGCATTGATATACCCTTGAATATAAAAACTATCGGTCGGGTCTGAGCCAGGCATGTACTTCTTGAACCACTCTTGATACTCAAGAAATGCTGGGTCAGTTTTCCACTGTGGATCGCTTGGGTCTTTAAAGAAAGCGGTTGTAATTAAACCAACACTATTTTCAAGACCTGCCGGCACCAACGTAGAACCCATTGAGCTCGCAACTTGCACCAAGTAATGTGTGGGCTTCCAGCTCAGTTCAGCGGCCTTTTTAATTGCCTGTGCCGCAAATTTTGGCACGCTGACATTTAAAAATACATCTGCACCAGAGGACTTCAGCTTGACCATTTGGCTATCGACAGTTGGATCAGTCACCTCGTAAGTTTCACGAGCGATGATCATATTCTTCTTATCGCCCAACCCGGCCTCGAGCCCACTAACGTAGTCTTTACCAAAGTCATCATTTTGATAAAGAACGGCAATTTTGCCATTAGGCTGATTCTCTAAAATAGCTTGAGCAAAGATTTTGCCTTCGCTGAAATAGTTTGGCTGCCAACCCATTGTCCAGGGGAAGTTCTTAGGATCACCCCACTTTGAGGCGCCGGTCTGAACAAACAAATGCGGCACTTTCCTTTGATTCATATATTTATGAATCGCAGAATTAGTGGGAGTACCAAGCGGTGCAAAGATTAATAAAACCTTATCTTGCTCGACCAGTTTACGCGCTTGCTCGAGTGTCTTCGGTGGCGTGTAATTGTCATCCAGCGAAATAAAATCAATCTTTCGACCGTTGATCCCGCCTTTATCATTGACCATCTTAAAGTAGCCAGCCTGCGCCTTTCCATACGAGCTATAAGAGGAAGCAGGACCCGAATAGGGGTTGATGTTGCCAATCTTAATCTCTTTGTCCGAGGCTCCCGGCCCGTAAGGCTGAGCAACTACTAAAGAGCCGCTCAGCAGCAGGGATGCCATCACTGCAGTCCTTAAACCACCCAATCTTAGCTTCATGTCTGTGTCCTCTTAAATTATTAAAGATAGCTTCTACCGTGCTCGTGACGCACGGCTTACCACACGATCTATCTGCCGTAGGTTTTACCCATTAACACCCAAGCTTTTCCGTCAAACCGGGCTAGCTGCATACGCTCGATCGGAGAGTGATCATCGGGTCCGGTCTGCACATTGATGC
>JBAWWV010000652.1:0-1612 GCA_037146575.1 Alcaligenaceae bacterium
AGCAGGTGCTGATACAGAGAAAATAGTAAAAGCAATTGTTATCAACGGCTGGGCTGATTTCATAGAAAAATCCACTGGCAAAACCAAAAGTGCGTTCTGCTCTAGCATCTTTGCAACGACAGCACAAATTGCCGAGTTGAATTTTAGGAACTTAGATCCCGAAATAGCTTTTATGTCTTTTAAAGGGATAACTTCAAAAAGTACTGAGGTAGTACCTATCGCACCTGTTATGCAAATCAATAAAGATGATCCACGCTTCGTGGAAGCAAAGGAAGTTATTGATCAGTTAAATACTGGCGAAAACTTGGCCGCGATGGATTGGGAAGATTTTGAACATCTCTGTCGAGAATTATTTGAGCGAGCATTTGCCGACACAGGCGCAGAAGTCAAGGTCACGCAGGCAAGTCGTGATCAAGGTATTGACGCAGTAATATTTGATCCTGATCCAATCAAAGGCGGAAAAATTGTTGTTCAGGCGAAGCGTTATACGAACACAGTTGACGTTTCGGCAGTACGCGATCTCTATGGGTCTTTAATGAATGAAGGGGCCATGAAGGGCATCCTAGTAACCACAAGTCACTTCGGCCCCGATGCATACTCATTTGCGCAAGGAAAACCCATTGTTTTACTAAATGGATCACAGTTGTTAGGTTTATTGCAGAACTATGGCTACAACTTTCGAATCAATATAGATGAAGCAAAGAGACTTGCTGGTGCCGAATGACAATAATTGCCGATAGTTAATTACGCTTCACTTGAATGCGCAATCAATTAGTATTTCTATTGGGCGAGAAAACATTCCCCCAAGCAATCCCTTGCTGTACCAAAAGTTATCATCACGCTTAAGAACTGGTGTTTTACGGTTTTTGTCAAAATTCACATAAACGTCGAACTGTTCCATAACTTTTCGATGCTGATCGACCAGCGATAAATAGACCAACATTTCGTTCTTGAGCGGGCTTTCATCCGGCACTGTAAATAAGACACGGCTACTAGATTTTGCTAAGCCAGCGGCCCGATCAAGCTCACGCCTCAGTTGCCACGCGTGCCAAAATTGGTTTTGCACCAAGAGCGTGTATCTGCCTTCACCCGCAGGAAAGTTTTTTACTGTATCTGCATATTCTTGCTCTAAATACTCCGCCACATCGGGAGGAACTCTTTCAATGTTTTCCGTCAGCCAACTATAGTATCGCGGTACAAATGTAGCTATGTATTTAACTCTTCCCTCCCGCGTTGAACACGACAGCCCCTCGGGAAGATCAATTTTTGCCGTTTGTGCGGATGCTAAGCCCGATAGCAATGAAATCGTTATTGTAATAATTAGTCGCTTCATTGAGACACCCAGATTTTCGTCATACTGCTGACACCAGTACGAGCGGTAAGAAAAACGCTCCCATCTACTGCGCCCATTCGGCTCATGATTCTTTCCTTAAGCGAGACAGGGTGTATGAAACTATTTCTGGATCTGAATGATATTACTTACATCACCGCCTTTGATAACTGTGGCTGGTTCCGGTCTGAGAACTGGACGGCTTAACGCGGGATCGTTCCGATCTAGACACATGAATTGCACTTCGGCTTTCGGAAAGTTACCTAAAATGTAGGGCGGTGC
>JBAWWV010000653.1:0-1585 GCA_037146575.1 Alcaligenaceae bacterium
GTTATCTTCTGAGTCTGCAATTTCAAGCGCTGACCGGCATAACGCTCGCGCACATTACGTACAAGGGGTCAGCGCAGGTATATCCTGATTTAATTGCGGGACGCGCCTCGGTTCTGTTTGACAACCCTGGCGCATCGACTGCCTTGATCAATAGTAAAAAATTAAATGCGTACGGCACGACTATTGTGTCCTCCGAGATGAAAGGCGTGCCATTGTTTTCTCAAGCGGGCGCAAGTGAGGGCTTAAGCCAGTTTAATACGGTGTTTTGGTATGGCCTCGTGGCGCCTGCGTCGACGCCTCAGCCGATTGTTGAGCGTATTCAGCGAGAGGTTGCAGAGTACTTAGCAAGTGCTGCAAGTCAGTCAGAGCTTCAAGCGTTGAGCTTGCAACCGGTGGGGAGTCGGCCAGAACAGTTTGCCGAACGCATTCGCCTTGATACCGAAATTTTTAAGGCGCTCGCGCTGCAAGTCGATCTAAAACTATAGGTGTTTGATTAAAGTAAGCTCGCAGTATCAAAAAAAGAGACATGAGTCCAAAATGATCAGAGTAAATTATTTCAAGCTTGTTGCGGTTGTTTTGCTGGGGCTGAGCGCGGGGTCGGTGCATGCGGGCTGGCCTGAGAGGCCCCTTCAAATGGTTGTCGCCTATCCGCCGGGTGGCTTCACAGATGCTCTTGCGCGTATCGTGGCTAAGCCTTTAGGTGAGCGACTCAATCAACAAGTGATCGTGCAAAATATTTCAGGGGGTGGCGGCAATATCGGTGCAGCGAAAGTGGCTAAAGCAACGCCCGACGGCTATACGCTTTACGTTGGTAATAACGCCACAGTGACGATTAATACCTTGGTGTATAAGTCGCTTGGGTTTGATCCCCTAAAAGACCTTGAGCCGGTGGCGTTGATTGGCGGCAGTCGGGCGGTACTTGTCGTCACGCCCAATCTTTCTGTGAACAGTGTTGCGGATTTAATTGCCTTGGCAAAAGCTCAGCCAAGGGCATTAAATTACGGTTCAAGTGGCACAGGAGGCGTGAGTCATTTAGCCGGCGAGCTCTTTAGTGCGGATCACTCACTTTACATGACACACGTTCCTTACAAAGGTACGGCCCCCG
Source organism: Alcaligenaceae bacterium (assembly GCA_037146575.1). GTDB lineage: Bacteria > Pseudomonadota > Gammaproteobacteria > Burkholderiales > Burkholderiaceae_B > Zwartia. Next base: position 1,106 of record JBAWWV010000653.1, read on the forward strand.
CAACTGCCGACCTGCTGGGCGGACAGCTTCAAGTGATGTTTAGTGATGTTGCTGTTCAACACATTCGAGCGGGTAAATTGAAAGGCTTGGCGATTTCAGGTCTGACGCGGTCTAAACAACTGCCAGAGGTTGCGACCTTTTCTGAACTGGGGATGAAGGGCTTTGAGACCTACACTTGGTTTGGAGTGCTGGTGCCCACAGGCACTGATCGAAGCATTGTCCAACGTTTAAATCAAGAACTCACGGCAATCACAAGCGATCCCGCGCTGCAGACCTGGGCCGAATCGCAAAACGGTGACATGATGACTAGCACGCCAGAAGCTTTTGCGTCTTTCATTCAAGAGGATCTTGCGAAATGGAAAAAAGTCATCGAGCAAACCGGAGTGGTGGCGGAGCAATGAGGTACTGCCTCTGCTGAGGTGCCAGTCAACCATACAGCAGTCAAACAGTGAGTCGTGAACTACAACAGTCCAACAGTAC
>JBAWWV010000654.1:0-1579 GCA_037146575.1 Alcaligenaceae bacterium
AAGACTTCAATAAAAAGGAAGAAAGTTTCGCAGCGCGCAATGAAATGGGCACGGGCCAATATATGCTGAAGTCGCGCGAAGTCGATATCAAGACCGTCTACGCTGAAAATACAAACTGGTGGGGCAAACCGACTAAAAAAGGCAATGTCAGTGAAATTGTCTACACGCCGATTAAACAAAACGCCACACGTACTGCTGCCCTGCTGTCGGGTGAGGTTGATTTTGTTTTAGATCCTGCAGTGCAAGATCTAGACCGCCTGCGCCAGCAAGTCAAAGTACTTGATGGTAACGAGCAGCGCACCATTTATATTGCGATGGATGTTGCGAGCCCCGAGTTGAAGTACAGCAATATCAAAGGTAAAAATCCTTTTGCCGATGTGCGTGTGCGCGAGGCGCTTTATCTGTCGATTGATATCGAAACGATCAAAAAGGCAGTGATGCGTGGTCTGTCATTGCCAACCGGCACAATGATTGCTCCGCAGGTCAATGGTTGGACGCCTGAATTAGGTAAGCGCGTACCTTATGACTTAAATAAAGCGAGGGCATTATTGAAAGAAGCAGGTTATGAAAATAATCTTGAATTTACGCTTGACTGCCCTAATAACCGCTACATCAACGACGAGGCCATTTGCCAGGCGGTCGTTGCCATGTGGGCGAAGGCGGGCATGAAAGCTAAATTGAATGCGATGCCACGTGCGACGTTTTTCCCGAAGGTGGGTAGCAATGACACCAGCATTTATTTGTTTGGTTGGGGTGTGCCAACTTTCGATGCCTTTTATTCGCTCGAGGCGTTGATTCATAGCAAAGGCGCCGGTGCGTTCGGTTCGTTTAACTATGGTAACTATTCAAATCCAAAGGTCGATAAACTGATCGATACGATTCAAACTGAAATCGATGCGGCAAAGCGCACCGCCATGATTCACGAAGCTCTCAATATCGTGAAAAGTGACTTTGGAATGATTCCGTTGCATGATCAGATCATCCCTTGGGCGATGAAGAAAAATGTCAACGCGATCCATCGGGCCGATAATCGCCCAGTCGTGGATTGGATCAAGATTGATTAACTGTCGGGTCGCGAGTGATTACCGGTGAGCTCTTAGTCTTATTGACGGATAGGCCACAAGTTTTAATCGCTAATTTTGTGTTGAATGACTGACTAAAAATCGCTTTTCACGGCACCTTCGTGGTGCCGTGATGTTTTTTTGAGAATGCATGTTTGCTTTTATTGTGCGTCGATTGATTCAGGCTGCGGGTGTCATGCTCGCGGTAGCGCTGTTGGCGTTTATTCTGTTTCAGTATGTGGGTGATCCGGTGACCATTATGCTGGGGCAAGAAGCCACACCTGCAGAACGCGATCGTTTGCGCGAACAGCTCGGGCTTAGTGATCCAGTGTTTGTGCAGTTTTATCATTTTGTCATGAACGCAGTGCAGGGCGATTTTGGTCTGTCATTGCGACAAGGTCAAAAGGTCTCGACCTTGCTACGTGAACGCTTGCCCGCTACGCTAGAGCTCTCGATTGCCGCCGCCTTGATTGCTTTGCTGGTGGGCTTGCCCTTGGGCGTGTACACCGCCTTGAAGC
>JBAWWV010000655.1:0-1575 GCA_037146575.1 Alcaligenaceae bacterium
GTATCTTGGTCGTCAACAACGATATCCCAGTCAAAAATTTAGCCGAATTGATTGCCTATGTGCAGGCTAACCCAGGCAAGCTTAGCTACGCCTCGTCGGGTGCAGGTGGCTTGCAGCATCACGCAGGTGAGCTGTTGAAAATGAGAGCAAATTTAGATATGTTGCACATCCCTTACAAAGGTGCGGTCCCTGCGCTCACCGATGTGATGGGAGGCAATGTCGCCATGGGCTTTAAAACAGCAAGCGGTGTGATGCCCACCATCTTGAACGGCAAGGTCAGAGCGATTGCTGTCGCGGGTCGTAAACGACTGGCGCAGTTACCCGACCTACCCACGATGATTGAGTCTGGCATGCCTGATTTTGAAGTGGATTCATGGAATGGCTTGTTTGCACCTGCCGGTACCCCACCAGATATCATCGCAAAGCTTGCAAAGGCCACCATCGCAATTCTGAAATCAGACGAGATCGCAGAAAAATTTAAAACGATCTCGGCTGCACCCGTTGGCAGCACACCCGCGCAGTTCAAACAGTACGTGCATGAAGAAGTTGTGAAGTGGGGACAAGTCGCCAAACAAGCCGGCGTCAGTATCGATCAGTGAGCGCTCAGTCGTTTAGGTGACAGGCTGACCAATGACCAGCCGATAACTCACGCAACGCGGGCGCTTGCTCGGCACACACAGGCTTAGCGTGGGGGCAACGCGGGTGAAAATGACACCCAGTTGGCGGGTTGAGCGGCGACGGGATCTCGCCTTTGATCGGCGTATAAGCAATGTTGCGCCGGTCAAGCCTTGGCACTTCAGCCAACAGGGCCTGGGTGTATGGATGATTTGGATGATCATGAAGCTCGGTGGTTTGACCGATTTCGACCACACGCCCTAAGTACATGACGACCACGCGATCAGCAATATGGCGGACCACACCCAGATCGTGACTGATGAATAAATAGGTAAGCGATAAACGTTCGCGCAAGTCCATAAACAGATTAAGCACCTGCGCTTGAATCGATACATCAAGCGCGGCTACGGCTTCGTCGCACACTAGTAAAGTGGGTTCAACAGCTAAAGCGCGTGCAATGCCAATGCGCGCGCGCTGACCACCCGAGAACTGATGCGGAAAACGTCTGACATAAGAGGCATCAAGCCCAACTTGTTCAAGCAAATGCGCGGCTTGTTCTTTTGCCTGACTCGCAGGGATCAGTCCGTGCGCGATCGGCGCCTCGACAATCGCTTCACCCACGCGCTTACGCGGGTTCAGCGAAGCAAAGGGATCCTGAAAGATCATCTGAATCTTGGGGCGGATGCCCGGCGCATGCTGCAAGGCCTTACCCTCAAACAACACCTCGCCCTCGGTTGCCGAGTACAGCCCTGCTATCACACGCCCGAGTGTTGATTTGCCACAACCCGATTCGCCTACCAGACCAATCACTTCGCCCGCCGCGATTGAAAACGATACTTGATCCACTGCGTGTACCGTCTGCGCCGGTGAAGCGAGACCGAACTTGGCGGCAAAGCGCTCGATTAAATCTTGTGAACTCGTAAAACGCTTACTCACCTTACGTAAGTCAAGCAGCGGCAT
>JBAWWV010000656.1:0-1573 GCA_037146575.1 Alcaligenaceae bacterium
CTATGCGGTCGATGGCGTGTCGTGGCGCGTACTGATTGACGATCTGAAGACACTGACCCTTCATCCTCAGGGCGAATTACCGACCGCGAGTATGTCTTTCAAAGCCTGGGCGCTTGAGCTTCATCGCCAAGGTCTCGAAGGGCTTCGTCGCCCTGAAGAGTCAATGTGGCTTGCGCAACTTGCTGCCGCGCGGGCGCTACCCGTCAATACGAATTATGTTTCAACGCTGAATACGCTTGAGCAGGCCGCAACGATAGAATGCGCACTCGATCTGACTGAAACTGAAGCCTTAGTGCGCTCGGCCTTGGTTTACCACGGCGGCATCAATGACGTGTTGCTGGCTGCCTTGGGCCTTGCGTTGACGCAATGGAGCGCGCACCACTTTGGCGTTGAGCTTGGCGATCCGTTAATCGAACTTGAGGGGCATGGCCGCGAAACACAAGCGGACCTCACGCGCACCGTAGGCTGGTTTACCAGTGTGTTTCCGCTACGTCTTCAGACCGGCGACTTGAATCCGGCAAATAATCAGGATCTAGGTCAAGCGATTCGTCGCATCAAAGAGACCCTGCGTCGCATGCCTGACAAAGGTCTTGGCTTCGGCATTTTGCGCTACCTTGATCCGAACAGTGCGCTTCTGCAAAGTCGTGATGCCGCGCCTGAAATTGGTTTCAATTACTTAGGTCGCTTTGAACTCGATCAAGCCAATGAAGAGCAATGGCGGATGGCCGAAGGCGGTTTGATCGGTGCCGAAGATAATCTGTCTCGCCCTCGTCTGCACTTAATCGATATCAATACAGCGATTAATACGTCGGGACTGCTTGGCGTTGGCATCACCTATTGCAAGGCTGCTCACACGCAAGCACAGATCGAAGACTTGGCGCTTCGCTTTAAGGCGATGCTGTTGGCTTTAAGTCAGCATTGCCTGACCTCGGCACTCGACAATCGTCACACCCCCTCAGACTTTGAGTTTTTAAATCCGCTCAGCGACTCAGCGCGCAACTCGCTTGAGCAGCTACAGTTAGACGAACTTGCAACGCTGTATCCGCACTTTCAAGATATTGTGCCCCTGACCCCTCTGCAACAGGGTCTTGGCTTTGAATCGACCGCGTTAGCTGAAAACGCGAAAGACCCTTATCACGTTCATCTGTTACTCACGTTTAAGGGTGCCATCAACAACGACGCAATGAAACGCGCCTGGCTGGCATTAATTTCACGCCATGAAGTGTTGCGTTTGGCGTTAGCGCCCGCACACCTTGCCCCAGGCATGGCCATCATTCAAAGCAATGACGCGATCGATTATCAGGTTGTCACCCTCGAGGGTGATCGCGCTAGTCGCATTGAGCAGCTTAAACGTTTGGACTTTGCCCGCCCCTTCGCACTAGAACAGGGCCCCATGATTCGGCTGTATCAGGCTGAACTGGCGCAAGCTGAATATGTGGTGCTCATCGCCAACCACCATCTGAACAGCCTCTACCTGCTGCGGAAGCATCCCGAGATGCGCGCCTTCTATGAGCGCGCCGAGCTGGTCGAGCTGGATTCCACGCCCTTGGTGCATTTCGCCAAGCTGCTGGGC
>JBAWWV010000657.1:0-1564 GCA_037146575.1 Alcaligenaceae bacterium
CCCTCAAGGCTTTTGTAAAAACTATAAAAGCTTAAGTCAGCACCGTAGGCTTTGGCATAAATACCCGCCGCAACTGCATCGCCCTCACCCATAATCGCCTGAGCACGCCCGTAGGCCTCTGCCACGATCTGTTCACGCTTACGATCAGCTTCAGCACGGATTTTTTCACTTTCTGCCGCACCGATTGAGCGCGCCTCGTTGGCCACGCGCAGACGCTCGGATTCCATACGGCGAAACACGGATTCAGAGATCTCGGGGGCAAACTCAATGCGCTTGAGTCGCACATCGACAATTTGAACACCCAGGGCTTCAGCGCGTTTAACCACGTTGGTCAGCACTTCGTTCATGATGACTTCACGTTCAAGTGACACCACGTCTTTAACGGTACGGATGTTGACCGACGCGTTCAAGGCATCGCGGATTTGCGCTTGCAAACGCTCGCGGGCTGCACGTTCGTTGCCGCCAAAGGTGACGTAATACAACTTAGGATCGGCAATGCGCCACTTCACGAACGAGTCGATCAGCAGGTTTTTCTTTTCAGAGGTTTGGATTCGCTCGGCATCTTGCGCGTCAATGGTTAACAACCGCTTATCAAGAGTGACCACATTTTGAAACGGTGGCGGTAATTTAAAGTACAGGCCTGGCTCAGAAACCACTTTTTTAACTTCACCCAAGGCAAAGACCACAGCGTAATCACGCTCTCGCACAATGAACACAGAAGAAGATACGGCAAGCACACCGATGACTAGGGCAACTAACAGGGGTAGTAATCTTTTCATGATCTATCCTCTGTTTAGCGACTGCCGCGATCGCGGGTCAGTGAGCCTGAGGAACCGGACGTCGCTGGACGCACGGGCGTTGTAGCAGGGGGCGTGAGCGCCTGCGGGACCACCGGCGTAGTCGACATCCCCGAGGCCGCAGCCGCCCGCGAAGAGTCTTGCGCAGCCTGCTGAGTAATCTTGTCGAGTGGCAAATACAACATATTGTTTGAACCCTTAGTATCGACTAATACCTTGCTAGCATGTGCAAACATTTGCTCCATGGTTTCAAGATACATCCGCTGGCGGATCACCTCAGGTGCCTTAACGTATTCGGTCAAAACACTGCCAAACCGCGCCGCGTCACCCGTAGCGGTACCGACTACGCGCGCACGATAACCCTCAGCCTGCTCAAGCATGCGCGACGCTTGCCCTGCTGCCATCGGAACAATTTGATTACTGTAAGCCTCACCTTCATTTTTTTGTCGATCCCGATCCTGTCCAGCTTTGACCGCGTCATCAAACGCTGCTTGAACCTGCTCGGGCGGCTGTACGTTTTGTATCGCGACGCTGCTCACTTGCACACCCGTTTTGTAACGATCAAGGATCTGTTGCATCAGTTTTTGAACAGCAACCGCAATGGCGGCACGCCCCTCATACAACACCTTATCCATAGGCTGTTTGCCCACAACCTCGCGCATGGCGGCTTGCGCCGTCTGACGCACCGACTCATCTGGATCTTTGGTTTTAAAGATATAGTCTGGTGCCCCATCGGCACGCAGACGATACTGAACGACAAACTGCAC
>JBAWWV010000658.1:0-1550 GCA_037146575.1 Alcaligenaceae bacterium
GTCAGTGATTGCTTGATTTCACGGTAGATCACGCCCAAAAAATTCAGCGGAATATATAGTTGAATCATCAGCGTGTTCACCAACACTAAATCACCCAGAGTCATCGAGCCATTGGCAACGCCCACCGTGGCACGCCATAGAATCAACACCAAACCTATCCCAATAATAAATTGCTGCCCGATATTCAGAAAAGATAAGGACCTTTGCGACTTAATCGCTGCCGCTTGATAGCGCAGTAGATTCTCGTCGTAGCGTGTCGCCTCAAAATTTTCATTGCCAAAGTATTTAACGGTTTCAAAATTCAGTAGTGAATCAATCGCTTTTTGATTCGCGCGTGAATCCATATCATTCATGGTGCGCCGCAAATGGGTACGCCATTCAGTCACGATAATCGTAAAAAAGATGTAGATGATCAGTGCGCCTAAGGTAATCGCGGCAAACCAAATGTTGTACTGATAAGCAAAATAGCCCAGCACCAAGACGAACTCAATCAACGTGGGCACAATGCTGTAAAGGGAATAGGACACAAGCGATTGAATCGCGCGGGTACCGCGTTCGATATCGCGACTGACACCGCCCGTCTGTCTCGACAAATGAAACCGCAACGATAAGGCATGCAAATGCTGAAACACTTCAAGCGCGATTTGCCTGACTGCATGTTGCGTGACCCGAGAGAACAGCAGCTCTCTCAGCTCTGTGAACAAGGACGCCGAAAACCTGAGCAAGCCATACCCAGCGATCAAGCCGAGCGGCACAACCAATAAGGCGGTTGAAACGCGCTGATGTGCATCCAGATCATCGATCAGCGTCTTGAGTAAGATCGGGATCCCTAAGTTCGCAAACTTGGCCGCGAGCAAACAGGCAATGGCAAGCAGCACCCGATAGCGGTAAGCCAAGAGATAGGGCAACAAATCACGGATCACACGCCAGTCACCTAATTGGCGTTTGGCTACTGGCTGATCGGGGTCGTGCTTGAATTCAGTTGAACGTCGGTTAGCTTGTCTCATAGGGAGTCATTTTATACGCCTCGCGGTGTACCGACCTTAGTCAGACAATCGGGTATAAATAGAAACAGCCGCGTTTTACTCTGCACCAGGCAGTGCTCATCTATTTATATTGCGTTTTAAACGATGACGACCTCAATCGATACTTCAAGACTTAAATCCGTCGCAGATGCGCTTTTGCAGCAGGCGGTTGGCGCAGGCCATATTCCTGGGGTCGTTGCCGCAGCCAGCTCTGCAGAGGGCACCGTGTACGAAGCCGCCTTTGGTGAGCGCGCGCTGGGCAAAGGCGTCCCAATGACACCGGACACCGTATTTTGGCTCGCCTCGATGACTAAGCCAATCGTGGGTGCTGCAGCCATGCAATTAGTTGAGCAAGGCAAGTTGACGCTCGATGAGCCCGCCGCAAAGATCTTGCCCGAACTTGCAGAGGTCAAACTTCTAATAGGTTGGGATACAAACGGACAACCTCTGCTACGTGCCCCAACGTCTCAAATCACCCTGCGTCAATTACTCACGCACACCGCAGGCTTTACGTCTGATATCTGG
>JBAWWV010000659.1:0-1548 GCA_037146575.1 Alcaligenaceae bacterium
CTGTTGTTGCAGTGGTTGCTGTTGTTGCAGTGGTTGCTGGTGTTGCAGCAGTTGCTGTTGTTGCAGCAGTTGCTGGTGTAGCAGCAGTTATGGTTGCCGCAGTGTCTACAGTGTTCGTGTCGCTTGTTTGAGCATTCACAGCGGCAAAACCGACTAAGGTGCAAAGGCCAAGTAATGGTGGGGCAATTCTGAAAATACGAGCAAGCCAATTCATTTTGTTAGTTTATTTAGAAGATGAAATCGAATAGTTCAACCTAACAAAGGCTCACGCTGACCGGAGGCCAGTTTGAGCCTTGAAGGGCGCAAGATGCGCTAAATGATACTCCAGTCGTGCGTTGTTCAGCTTTGCAAGCTAAACGATCGAGCGCGCTGAGGTGATCCCGCCATCAACTGTAAAAATAGAGCCAGAGGTGTACGCTGACTTGTCTGAGGCTAGGTAGACGCAAAGGTCTGCGATTTCTTCAGCGGTGGCTGCGCGCCCTAACGGTAGTTTAGCCAGTAGTTCGCTGGCGCGATTCGCGTCACCAAGCTCAGACTCTGCGCGTCGCCTTAAAACTTTTTCAATACGTGGTGTGGACACGGCGCCTGGGTTGACCCCCAGCACACGGATGCCGTCGCGCAGACTTCGACCACCAATTGCTCGGGTGAAAGCCATCAGGGCAGCATTGCCTGTGGTGCCTGCAACGTAGTCAAAGTCAAAGTTTTCACCACCGATCCCAATATTGTTGATAATCACACCGTGCCCACGCGCTTTGAAAAGAGGGTAGAACGCACGGGTCATATCGATGTAGCCCAGCACTTTTAATTCCCATCCAGCACGCCATTGAGTAGCATCCACATCCCAAAGGTTACCTCCAGGAATCGTGCCTGCGTTGTTGACTAAGATGTCGATATCTGACGCTTGCTTAACGATGCTGTCAATCGCACCTGCTTGAGTCATGTCGAGTGCGATGACTTTAGTTGGGACGCCAAAGCGGTTGAGGAGATCGTTCGCCAGAGCGGTGAGTCGATCTCCTGAACGAGCAACAACAGTAAGGTGACAGCCCTCGCGCGCAAAGGATTCAGCAAGCGCTTGGCCAATACCCTGCGAAGCGCCTGTTACCAATACCTTTTTACCTGTCAGGTTGAGTTCCATACCATTGCTGCCTATAAGAGGGTTAGGGGGCTGAATTCTTCAGAACTTGTTGCAGTTCTTCCATTGCACTAGGGTTGTTGAGCGCCGACAGATCGCCCAATTTTTCTTGCATAAAAATATTACGAATCAAACGACGCATGACTTTTTGGCTGCGAGTTTTTGGCAAATCTTTCATGATGTATACCTGGCTTGGCCGAAAGGGCTTGCCCATTCGATCCGCGACGTGATCTTTGATCATCGCTTCAAGAGCGGCTGGTTCGCCTTTGTAGTCAGGAGACGCAATCACAAAGACCACTAATTTTTGACCCTTGCTTGGGTCTGAGACACCGATTGCAGCGGCTTCACTCACCTCTTTGAGTGCAAGCAAAATCTCTTCGACCTCAGCGGGCCCCAAACGCTTGCCAGCAATCTTC
>JBAWWV010000660.1:0-1548 GCA_037146575.1 Alcaligenaceae bacterium
GCCTTGCTCTTTCAAAATATCATCAACTTCAGCTTTACCTAACATCTTAAGCATGTCGGCCACCCGTTCTTGAGTGCAAGAGCATTTCCAAGTGATAGTGTTAGGTTCGAAGACGTGCAGCGTTTCTTCCCAAAACAAACGGTGCAAGAGGGTGTCTTGGTCGGTGCCCAGCATTTCAAGCGTCGTTAAGGTTTGTGCAAGGTGTTGGATTCGATTCCAGGATTCATCCGCAGCATCAAGTTCGGCTTGTTGAGAGCCACCCTGCAGTGGTAGGCGCTGAATGAGCAGACCCGTGCAATGCAACGCATCAGCTGCTAGCCAGATGCGCGTGTGTAGCTGTTCAGAGCGCAGCATGTATTGCTCGAGCGCCTGGGCGATGGTGTCGCCTTCGAGTGGCACGATACCTTGGTAAGCTTGGCGTCCCGGGGTGTGTTTGGGCGGGTCGAGAACAACAATAAATTTTGCAGTGCCACCCGGGTTCAGCATGGACTGCAAGTCATGTACCAAGGGTAACGGGCGTTCACGCATTTTGACCGTTGCTCGAATACTGAGGTCAGCGCGACACTCAACCACCATTAAGGCGATTGCGCCGTCGCCCTGTAATTGCAATAACAGTGAGCCATCAAACTTAAGGTTAGCCGCAAGCAAGGTTGATGCGGCCACCAGTTCACCGAGCAAGGCCGTGACCGGCGCTGGATACTGTTGATGCGCTTGGGCAGACAGCCATGCCTGCTCAATTCGTACAGACTCAATTTTTACACTGCGGTCTTGGGATAAAAATTTTTTAAGCAAATCTTGGCGCGTTGAATCTGGACTAAAGGTCATTAACCGATCCGCTTGAGTTTTTGGCGATACATTTGTCCACGCTTGGCGTAGTTTTCAATATTATTGCGAATGGTGGCGATTTCTTCTTCAGAGAGCGTGCGGGTAATTTTGCCGACCCCAATCACTAAACTGCCGTCTGGAATTTCGCGACCTTCAGGAATGATGGCCCCGGCGCCGATTAGGCAATTACGTCCGATCTTTGCACGATTTAAAACGATGGCTTGCATCCCGACTAACGAACCTGAGCCAATTGTGCAGCCGTGGAGCATGGCCTGATGTCCGATCGTGACATGATTTTCGATCGTTAAGGGGACGCCGGCGTCAGAGTGCAAGACGCTACCTTCTTGAACATTGCTGTGATGACCAATATCAATACAGGTATTGTCACCACGGATGCTGACATTGGCCCAAATACTCGCGTGCGCGCCAACTACAACATCCCCAATTAAATCGGCCGAATCAAAAATGAAGGCCGTTGGGTCGATACGCGGAATCAGGTCGCCTAGTTGATAAATAGCCATAATGAGTTGCGCCTAGTGCAGAGGAAAACGTCTAGTTTAACGCGTGCGCATGAGGGGTGGGTACGTAGGCGTCTTTACGAGGGTTTCAGTTTTTTAGCTTGGCGCTGACTACGACCAATTTCGAGTTGACGTAAGACGCGACGCTGAATTTTTCCGGTGGTCGTCATGGGTAAAGCGTCAACATACTCAATCTCTTTTGGAT
>JBAWWV010000661.1:0-1547 GCA_037146575.1 Alcaligenaceae bacterium
ATTCAACGCCTAAGCCATCGCCCATCGCCGGTACGCGGTGTAGGGCTAGTAACACATCTTTAAAATTCAAACCCGTGGCGTGCACTTCAATTTCGACTTCACCGGCCTGAGGTGCCGCCCGTTCGCAGGCTTGCCAAGCTAAGTCTCCTAAACTCCCGGAGGCGGGGATGGTGAGTCCGTAGTTTGGTGTCGTCGGTACCGGTTTGACTGGTGCAACACGCTTCAGTCTAGCAGCGTAACGCAGCGAATTTCGATAGGCGAGTTGTTCTTCGAAGGGCTGTTGATCAGGCTGAGTGAATTCTAAAAATAACGACGAAGCGTCTTTTTGAAGAGCGAGCGCTGCAGGCGTGGGATCGAGATCAATCACGCGGCAGCTAAAGTTAGCGACTTCAGCAAGAATACTTTTGGCAACACCAAGAAGCGGTGCTGCTTGAATGTTAGGTTGCGAGTTTGCTGTTAGTGCGAACGCCCCGCGCGTCACAAAGTCTAGCAAAAGCCCACCGGCAAAACTCTGTTTTTGCAACGCCTGAACGAGGTAAAGAGGCGCTTTCCAAGCTAAGCCGCTTTGCTCAGTGAGTGAGCTCGCGGGTTTCACATCGTTCGGCAAATCTAAGGCCCACAAATACACACAGCGACGAATCACGCCAGCCGAGAGATGCTCGAACAAGCGTATATAGTCGCTTGTCTCAAAGGGATTAATCGTAAATTGGGTCGGGCTCAGCGAGGCGAAACGTTCACCTTTGCCGATTGAAATGCAAATAATCTGAGCAGACGCACACTTGAGCTGTAATTGTTGACTCAAGCCAAGTTCGTCAGAAAAAACAAGCCAATGCTCTGGTTTGCTTGCGGGTGCTTTGAGCTGAGTCGGCTCGGCCAGTGCGTTTAACTGCCAGTCAATGTCGTAGAGCAATTGACTGACTTGATTGCGTTTAGGCTCTGCTTGATGCCAACTGGCCGCAGCCACTTTCGTCGCTTTCAATTTTGTGACACGACACAGAATTTTGCCAGTTTGACTAAATATTGTTGCGTTGGCGGCCTGCACGAGCTGTTCAGGGTCGCTGATCAGCTCAACATGACAAAATATTTTTTCTTCAAGCGGTTGCTCAAGCCAGGAGGTTGTCTCCAGAGCAGTGATTCGCTTGAGCAACTCGTCCAAGAGGTCAGGACGGTTCCGGCAAAGGTCTGCAATAACGACGGGTTGTCCACGGTTGCGCAACTCCTCCCATCTCATTAAAAGATCGAGCAACTCTTCTTCGTCACTCTGCTCCATCTTCGCTCAATACCTCATGCAAACGCATACGAGCCTGAAACCACCGCCGCTTCAAGGTTCGCAGGGATAGGCCAAGAATCTTTGCCGCCTCCTCCTGGGTCAGGCCTTGGTAGTAGACCAAGTTGACCACCTCTTTCTCCTCATCGGGAAGTTGTTCGCACTGTTCGTGAAACAAAGTCCATCTGCTCAGATCTTCAGGCTCATCGGCTTTCTCCAGTGACCCTACCCGCTCATCAGCAGGTCGTTGGTCTGTGTGGTGATTGGCCCCTTGACCTTC
>JBAWWV010000662.1:0-1546 GCA_037146575.1 Alcaligenaceae bacterium
TATTTATGCATTGCCCCCGACTCCTGGTTCAATTCAGTTTGCTGACGGCATTACTCTGCGGCTGTTCCGCCCCCCCGTTGGGGTCCGACAAGACAGCGACGGACATGAACCCGAATGCCAAACCCGCCTCAGGCGCTACGGCAGCCCCTGGTACCTCAAGTACTGCTAGCAACCCTGCCAGCGGTTCTGCAAGCCCTGACAATCGTTTTGACCCTGCCTCTCGCCCGCAAACCGAAAGCGCCCGTCGCGCCACCATGCAGCGCTTTGGAGTCGAATTAGCCACGCAGCGCCAACTCTCTGAACCTAAGGTACTGAAACTACTTGACGAAGCTCGTTATAACCCCACGGTTGCCCGCATTGTGGCGCCTGTCGCGCCTGGCCAACCTCGCCCACCGCGCAGTTGGGCCACGTATCGCGGACGAGTTGTCGAACCGATTCGCATCGCCCAAGGCCAAGCCTTTATGCAACAGTATGCAGCCGAGCTTGACCGTGCCAGTGCGCGCTATGGCGTGCCGCAAAACATCATTGCCGCCATCATTGGGGTTGAGACCCTCTACGGCAAAAGTCAGGGGACGTTTCGTGTTCTTGACTCTTTGACGACACTTGGGTTTGACTATCCCGACGCCTCAAGGCCAGACCGTGCCCAGATGTTTCGCGGTCAGTTAGCAGACTTGATCGAGCTGGACTTGACGGGTCGCGTTGACGCTCGAACCTTGAAAGGATCGTTTGCCGGAGCCGTTGGCATCCCACAATTTATGCCCGGCAGTATCAAGCGCTTTGCCGTAAGTGCACAAGGCGCTCAGGCGATTAATCTCAGCACCAATATGGCCGATGCGATTGCCTCGGTGGCGAATTTTTTGGTTGAGCATGGCTGGCAACGGGGCTTGCCGACGTTTGTTCCGGTCAGACTACCCGCCGGCGCAGACAAACTCGTCGATGGGGGCTTAAAACCCACTCTTGACTGGCCTCAATTGCAAGCGGCCGGTGCCAAACTTGCGCCGGGTGCCAAAGAGGCGCCCTGGATGCGCACGGCCCTTGGTGTCATCGACCTACCCGAAGACAACGCTGGCACAGTTGAACTGCGTACGGCTACGCAAAACTTCTTCACCATCACTCAATACAACCGCAGCTATTTTTATGCGGCGTCAGTCGCCGATTTAGCAAATGCCTTGGCGGACAATTGACGCCTTAGCCGAAAATTGGCACCCTCCTCGCCCTTGCCGCGGAGGATTTTTGTCCCTTTCGTTAACTTTGCGGGTCAAATAACCCAGTCGAAAGGTAACGATCACCGCGATCGCAGACAATGAAGGCGATGGTGGCATTGCGAGCCGTTTCAGCCACTCGCAATGCTGCCACCAAAGCACCTGCCGCCGACACACCTGCGCAGATTCCTTCTTCAGCGGCTAAGCGCCTGGCCATGTTTTCGGCGTCTTTTTGCTCAATCGATTCAAACTGATCCACTAGTTTGGGATCATAAATTGCGGGTAGATAGGCCTCGGGCCATTTCCGGATACCCGCAATTTATGATCCCAAACTAGTGGATCAC
>JBAWWV010000663.1:0-1541 GCA_037146575.1 Alcaligenaceae bacterium
GATCTTGAGGCCCAAACCTTTTGCTACGGCTTTGGCGAGGGGGTCTACCAGACCTATGAACTGCACCTGGATCCGAAGGCGCCTAAAACGGTCTGCCTGCCCACCAGCGGCGTGACACGTGATGTGGTCTTGGCCGAGTTCATCCAATGGGCGCTTGCCAATCCCCAATACAACAAGGATAAGGCGGCCGCGACGGTGATTCGCTATTTGCCGATCAGGTTCCCCTGCAAGGGCTAGAGCAGCTCAAAACAAGATTTGGCGCTTTCGTTACAATGGCGCCTGTCTTAATAGCCCCGATGATGAAATCGGTAGACATATGAGACTTAAAATCTCAGGCCTTAGGGCGTGCCGGTTCGATTCCGGCTCGGGGCACCAAAACTACATAAAGCATAATAATACTTAGCGCCTACGCACCAGCTGCCACGGACGTACTAGGTACATCACAGAGCCAAAGCCGCTCCAGACATGCACCAAGCGTGTAAACGGAAAAATCACAAAGAGCGTCATACCCATCAGCATGTGCAGCTTAAAGAGCCAGGGCGCATCCAGGATGAAGCTTGCGGCATCGCCCTGAAAGGTTAGAAGGTGCTGCGCCCACATCATCAAGCGCACCATTACTTCTCCATCGCTGTGTTTGGCAGACTCTGTAATAGTGAGCAGGCCCAGCAGCAACGCGCCCAAAATCCAGCTCAGCAGTAGCCAATCTCGTTTACGGGTGACGGCTGCGATACGTGCGTTGCTGAGTCGGCGATACAGTAAGAGTGTGAGCCCCGCCAAACAAATCGTGCCCATGGTGCCCCCGGCAATCAGAGCCACCATTTGTTTAAGGCTATGCGTCACGCCTAGGGTGTCCCATACCCAAAGCGGCGTGAGCAGGCCAAACAAGTGCCCAAAAAACAAACCTAATATGCCGATATGAAAAAGTATATTGCCTAAGCGCAGCTGGCCGCGATGCAATAGCTGCGACGACTCGCTTTTCCAGGTGTATTGTTCGCGTTCAAAACGAATCAGGCTACCCAGTAAAAAAATCGTCAGTGCGATATAGGGATAGATGCCAAAGGCAAGTTGGTTGAGGTAGGTCATGTTGGGCCTCGTAGGTTCAAGCGCAAGAGTGAGTGGGCCGGTGGCTTGGCTCAGCACCAGGCGTGGGCTTTGGCTGAAACTGCATCGTGTGTGTCATGCTCGGGCGCAACAAAGGTTCGACCCCATCGGCACCCGCACCAAAGGTTTCAAGTGCCTCGTCCATGTCGCGTACCGGCGGCTCGGTGAACGCTTGTGGTTCAGTCGTGCAGTGATTGCGAAGCACCTCAAAGATGCAAGCGTAAGGACTTTGATCTGCACTTAACTTGTTGCCAATCATCGCTAGCACATGAATGGCATCGCCTAATAACGCTTGCACTTGGTCTGCTGGTAGTTGCGCTAAAAATTCTAAAAACAGTGGTACATAATCGGGTAACTCTGTGGTTGAAAGCTCGAACCCGTGCTTGCGATACTCTTCTAGTAAGTCGACCATTGCTTGCCCACGATCACGACTCTCGCCA
>JBAWWV010000664.1:0-1529 GCA_037146575.1 Alcaligenaceae bacterium
GTGGGTTTCGCTTCGCAAGCAGTCGATATCACCGGTGCCGGTGCGACGTTCCCCTTCCCAATCTATGCCAAGTGGGCCGCTGAATATAAAGCAACCTCTGGTAAGGCCGTGAATTATCAATCGATTGGCTCTGGTGGTGGCGTGCAGCAAATTACTGCCAAGACAGTGGATTTTGGCGCAACTGACGACCCGATGAGCGGTGAGCAACTCGACAAGATTGGTCTGATGCAGTTTCCGGCCGTTATTGGCGGCACGGTTGCAGTCGTCAACGTTGAAGGTGTGAAGCCTGGTCAGTTAAAGTTGACGGGCCCCGTGCTTGCCGACATTTACTTGGGCAAAGTCAAAACCTGGAACGACCCAGCGATTCAAGCCATCAACGCTGACCTCAAACTGCCGGCCACGCAAATTATCGTCGTGCATCGCTCAGACGGCTCTGGCACAACGTTTGGTTGGACAAATTACTTAAGCAAGGTCTCTGCTGACTGGAAAGCAAAGGTCGGTGAAGGCAAAGCCGTGAAGTGGCCAGCCGGTCAGGGTGGTAAGGGCAATGAGGGTGTTGCTGCCTATGTGAAGCAACTAAAAAACTCGATTGGTTATGTTGAGTTTGCCTATGCCAAGCAAAATGGTTTGGCTTGGACACAGCTGACCAACAAAGACGGCAAGAGCGTTCAGCCTGAGCAAAAGTCGTTTGCCGCTGCTGCTGCAAACGCCAAGTGGGATAGCGCACCTGGCATGGGCGTTGTCTTGACCGACCAGCCTGGTGCTGACTCATGGCCTGTCACAAGTGCCACGTTTATCCTTTTATACAAAGACCAAGCTAAGCCTGAAAATGGTAAAGCGGCTGTTGCTTTCTTTGACTGGGCATTCTCTAAAGGTGCAGCGTCAGCCACCGCCTTAGATTATGTGCCCTTACCAGCAGCCGTGACGGATCAAATTCGCGCAAGCTGGAAAACCAATTTAACAGCGGGCGGCAAACCTCTGTTGAATTAAGCGCGGCCTACTTTTAGTTTGTCTGTTACGTCTGAGCTTGCGTTGATGGGTTAAGCAACGCAAGCTCAGTATCCGACTCAGCTAGCAAAATCTTTATGAAAAAAACTCAGTACTCGTGGCACGACGCAGCGTTCAGTGGTCTGACGCGGGTGTTTGCGTTTTTAGTGTTTAGTCTCTTGGCCGCGATTCTGTTTTCGCTGATCTACGGTAGCCAAGAAACACTTTCGAAATACGGTCTGTCTTTTCTTTGGACGAACGAGTGGGATCCAGTACAGGCCGAATTTGGCGCCTTGGTGCCAATTTTAGGTACCCTGCTGACCTCGGTGGTTGCCTTGGTGATCGCGATCCCCGTGTCGTTTGGGATCGCAATATTTTTAACTGAATTAGCACCGGGCTGGCTCAAACGCCCCATCGGCACTGCGATTGAGATGTTGGCCGCAATCCCTTCAATCATCTACGGCATGTGGGGCTTGTTCGTCTTTGTACCCTTTTTTCAAGAGTACGTGCAGCCGTCCCTAATCAATGCGCTGAGCCCCATA
>JBAWWV010000665.1:0-1527 GCA_037146575.1 Alcaligenaceae bacterium
GGGTGTAATGAAATCGAGTACTTTTGCCGCGTCACGGCAAGCTGCCCGCATTCGGTCTAATTCTGCTGAATTGGTCACTAATCCCATGGCAACTTGAATCTAAGTGGTGAAAGATAGTAGAATTATAGGCTTACCGCGTTTTTTAGCTGATAAAAAGTGCTTTTTAAACAGAAGCGCGTTGCTTCGCTAGCCGTGTGTAGAGTGTAGGCGATTGAAAAGTATCGGTGCCTTTGCCTGCTAGTAAAACCTTCTTAACAATAACCGGTCAAAATCGTTTATGGCTTGGTGCAACGCGGTTGTACCTGCTGCCAAATAGGATTAGACCAAATCGCGTGTTGCGTCACCAGGGTGCTGCTTTTCTTGAATGAAACGGTGCAGACGCAATACAAGACTTAACCCTCGGAGCCTTAAATCATGTCGTTAATGCGTGAAATGTTAGAAGCGGGTGTGCACTTCGGTCACCAAACCCGTTACTGGAACCCCAAGATGGCGCCTTTCATCTTCGGCCATCGCAACAAAATTCATATTATCAACCTCGAAAAAACGGTTGCCAACTATACCGACGCAACGAAGTTTGTGCGTTCAGTGGCAGCTAAGGGCGGTAACGTTCTGTTCGTAGGTACAAAACGTGCTGCGCGCGAACTCGTGGCACAAGAGGCTAGCCGTGCTGGTATGCCTTTCGTTGACAGTCGTTGGTTGGGCGGCATGCTCACAAACTTCAAAACTGTCAAAAGCTCAATCAAGCGCTTAAAAGACATGGAAGTCATGATCGCTGACGGTGGTACCGAGCGCATGAGCAAAAAAGAGGGTTTGATGTTTCAACGCGAACTCGACAAACTGAACAAGTCAATCGGCGGCATTAAAGACATGAACGGCCTTCCTAGCGCCATTTTCATGATCGATGTCGGCTATCACAAGATTGCTGTCCTTGAGGCCCAAGCCCTGGGGATCCCAGTGGTTGCTGTGGTTGACACCAACCATTCGCCAGATGGCATCGATTACATCATTCCTGGTAATGATGACTCGGCCAAGGCAATTGCTTTGTATGCAAAAGGTATGGCAGATGCCGTACTCGAAGGGCGTGCGCAAAGCCTGAACGGGATTGTTGAAGAACTTGCTTCTGGCGAAGAGTTCGTCGAAGTCGCTGACGAAAAAGCGTAATTTTTCTGGTGCCTGCGCTGATGTGCGGGGCATTGCAATAGTGCGCCTCTGACCACGCGTCGGGGCGCCTCTAACTAATCTTGGAGCAAACATGGCTGAAATTACTGCCGCAATGGTTAAAGAGTTGCGTGAAAAAACCGACGCACCCATGATGGAGTGCAAGCGCGCTCTGACTGAGGCCGCCGGCGATATGGCTCGTGCAGAAGAGATCTTGCGCGTCAAGCTTGGCAGCAAAGCGAGCAAAGCCGCTGGGCGCGTCACGGCTGAAGGCCTGATTGGTTTGTACATTTCGGCTGATGCCAAACAGGGCGCAGTGCTCGAAGTGAACTGCGAGACTGATTTCGTTGCAAAAAATGACGATTTCGT
>JBAWWV010000666.1:0-1526 GCA_037146575.1 Alcaligenaceae bacterium
AATATTTAGCTCCAAGCGTGAGGGCGCGAAGATTGTTGTTCGTTTGAAATTGCGATGCTTGATTGCTTGCCGCGCACGACGTTTCGAGGCATGAGCCATTACCGGCGTAGATACTAGTCATCTCAGTTGAAAATGAGTAGCCTGCACCTAGGGTCAAGGACTCGGTCGCTTGCGCCTGAAATAACACCATGTTGCTATAGCGTACTGTATTCGCTGAACCAAACGAGGCGCCAATATTTGCTTGTCCGAAGCCTTCGCCAAATGGATCGATCGGCAAAAAATAATTGGAAGCTAAGTTGATTTGACGGCCAAAATCAAGTTGCCCAATATTGTTATTTTTAATACCGATGGTCGACTGTCGTCCAAATAATCTGCTCCCTTGTTGGGCATCTCCGTTAGCGGAGTTAAAACCATTTTCTAAAGTAAATACTGTTTCAAAACCACCGCCCATTTC
Organism: Alcaligenaceae bacterium; assembly: GCA_037146575.1. GTDB lineage: Bacteria > Pseudomonadota > Gammaproteobacteria > Burkholderiales > Burkholderiaceae_B > Zwartia. The sequence continues at coordinate 455 of JBAWWV010000666.1, forward strand.
GTGCGTGCCGCGCAGACCAAAACGTGAACCGCTTTGTACGCCACTGGCAATCCCGAAAAATTGACTGCTTTGAACAGCATAGTCTCTTGTCTGATTGACCGTTGCGTACTGCAAGCCAATATCAATGATCCCGTATAACGTGATGCTGTCTTGCGCCTGCGCAGAAGTTAAGCGACCAATCAGCAAAATAAAAAGTACCGTAAGTTTTTTCATATCTAGTTTGCAAAATACTTTATAGATGACCACCATGCGCTTGGTGTAATTGGTGAATAGGGGTGACGGGTTTGTCGAGGCTGCAAATGTATCAACCCCCTAAAGCCTTCCTCAAAAAGGGATCAATATCCTGTTGAGTTAAGAGCCATTTTTTATAGTCTTTAGGCACATCGACCAACAACATCCCTTTGTGTTTACCAAAAGGCATCGTAGTGGGTGTTCTAGCCTTTTCAGACTCTGTGTATAAATCTTCGATCGTTTTAACGCTTAGCTGCTGACAAATATGATCTAGGATCGTGGCGCAAATACCCACGTCAATTAATGCAGAATGGGCATTACGTAACCGCTCACGCGCTGTCGCTCGCGCTAGGTAGTAGAGCAGGGCGCTTTGATTATGGCTATCCAAATCGGGCCATAGCTTGCGCGCTAAGGCCAATGTACAGATTCGTTTGATGTCGGGCTTGCCAATCACTTCCCAGTCAAAGTCCACGTTATGCCCAATCATGTAGACCACGTCGCCAGGCAGGGTAAAGCTGGCGGCTGGTGGGCAATCAACTAACTCCTCATCCATGATGTGATGGGTCGCAAGTGCGCCAAGGGTGATAGGCTTGCCAGGGCTGTAGCGCTGCTCAAAGGGGTTGGTAACAGTGAAGGGCGCAATGGATTCAAGCTCAACCCAGGCGGCTTCTATCAGTACGGGCTCTTTAATGCCTGTGGCTTCGGTATCGAAAATGATGGTTTTGGACATGGGTGATGAGCTGAGTGGTGGATATGGTTGCCATTATGAGCGTTCCTTTACGTAAGGACTATACGGGGCTCATCGTTTTTCAGTAATTTGTGAGTAATATGCAAATATACA
>JBAWWV010000667.1:0-1510 GCA_037146575.1 Alcaligenaceae bacterium
ATTCAGATATCCGCGCAGGCACAAGTGATACGAGCTTAGACCAGCGACTTAACTTTCAAACCACTTTTGAAGTGCTCGAGGCAATGCGCACGCATCAAGTCAAACGCTTGATGTTTGCTAGCACCTCTGCCGTTTTTGGTGAAAACGAAGCTAAGCTCAACGAAATGGCTGGCCCTTTGAGACCTATTTCGTTTTATGGCGCAAGCAAACTGGCCGCAGAGGCCTATATCTCGGTATACGCGCATACGCTTGGGCTGCAAGCAACTATTTTACGGTTTCCGAATGTGGTGGGTGAACGCGCCACGCACGGTGCGATCTATGACTTTATTGCAAAGCTTAAGAACACGCCTGAGCAACTTGAAGTCTTAGGCGACGGCTCTCAGTCAAAGCCATACGTATATGTCACAGATCTTGTTCAGGCCCTATTGCTGACATTTCAAGCTAATTTGAGCCAGTTTGAGGTGTTTCATGTAGCAGGCGAAGGATTTACGACTGTGCGTGAAATGGCTGAGATTGTCGTGGCAAACTCTGCCAACCCTAAGGCGGCCCTCGCCTTTACGGGTGGTGATCGTGGTTGGCCCGGCGATGTGCCCCGCTTTGACTACGACACCTCGCGAATTAGAAGCTTAGGATGGGTGCCAACCTTTGGTTCGACAGAGGCGGTGATTCATTCAGTCAAGCGGATTAAAGACAATGGCTTTTGAGGCCACTGCTGTCATTGTTGCGGGTGGCTTAGGAACACGCGCCCGCAAGATGATCGGTGACGATATACCCAAAGCACTCTTACCCATTGGTGGCATACCGATCATTGGGCGTCAAATCACGGCCTTGGCTGAACAAGGGTTTTCAAAGATCGTCATACTGACGGGTCATTTAGGCCATGTGCTCGAAAAATATGTAAAAAATACAAGTTTTCCCGATCATCCTGACATTATTCTTCATTTTGAGACGCAAGCGCTAGGCACTGCAGGCGCGGTGATCAGCGCGCGAGACTTGTTTACTAGCGAACAACTGGTTGTTGTTTTTGGTGACCTGCTATTTGATTTGGATTTTGCGGCGCTCTTAAAACAACACCAACAAGCGCAGGCGGCCGTGAGTATCGTATGCCGGCCCAATGATCACCCAACAGAGTCAGATTTGGTCAAAGTGGATGATCACGGCGCCATCACCGCGCTCCTTTCAAAAAAAAATCGCCCGCCCGGCGATTATCGCAATCTAGTGCCTACGGGTCTTTATGTTGTAGCCCGAGCAGAACTCGATCATTTTGCGGCCAATCAACGGCTAGACTTCTTTCAAGATTTTTTTCCTACAATCTTAAAAGATCATAAGAAAATGAGTGCGGCGCAATCTACGGCTTACATCTGCGACGTGGGCACAGCTAGTGGCCGCGCTGCAGCAGAACAAGATTTAGTATCGGGCCGAGTTAACCGTATGGGCGGCGGGATGCTTAGACCAACGGTATTTTTTGATATCGACGGGGTGTTAAATGAAGATGTCCCCAACCCTGGCA
>JBAWWV010000668.1:0-1502 GCA_037146575.1 Alcaligenaceae bacterium
GGCATAGACCCAGTTTTTTGCGCCTGCGCGCTCAAGTTGACGGGGCAGCTCTTGCGCCTCGCGTCGCTGTATCTGAGGGCACCAGATTGCATAGCACCCGGTCGGAAACCGAACCATCGCGTCTTTCACGGTATCGATGACGTGTCGGTAGTCTTTTTTGTCTTCGTATGAGGGGTCAATCAAGACGATTGCACGTCGACTAGGCGGTGGGATGTGCCCTTTGAGGCCAGCAAAACCATCGCTTTCATACAATGTGGTTTGCTTAAGTGTCTGCGAACCACGCTGCTCAAGATTCATGGTCAGAATATCGGCTTCGCTAGGGTGCATTTCAAATAAACGTAATTTATCCTGACTGCGGCATGCCTCAAGCGCGATCCACGGTGACCCAGGGTACAGTCGTAACTCACCATCTGGGTTCAGACTCCGGATGACCTCGAGATAGGCCTCGATCATCGGTGGGCAAGCTTTTTTGCTCTCCCAAAGTTTGCCGATTCCTGAAGCAAATTCGCCATTTTTTTGAGCCCAGTCCCCCTGCAGATCATAAAGGCCTGCGCCCGCATGCAAGTCGATAAACCAGTACGGCACCTCTTTTTGATTGAAATATTGCAGGATATGCACCACCACGAGGTGTTTCAGTAAATCAGCATGATTGCCGGCGTGAAAGCGATGGCGGTAACTAAACAAATCGTTCTCCGTGAGTGGGCACAGCGCCCGAAGTTGACGCTGGGTGAGTCAAGTCAAAGGGCGCAGTGGCAGAGTTTGACGTTGAAGAGGTCGTCTTAAAGGGCCAAGCGCCCAGATGTTATGCATGAATCAAATCAAGGGCATCGGTAATGACTGAGTCGACGCCCCACTGTAAAAGCTCGGCGGCACGGTCCGGGTCATTGACTGTCCAGGCGGCCACGCGAAAACCGGCAGTGTGGATGTCGTTAATCAAGGCTTTGGTGAGCAGCAAGTGCTGCAGGTGAATGGACACGCAGCCCAGTCGCGTGAGGATCTGGCGCCAATCCTCGTCTAGCTTCGCAGTAATCCAGCCGCGCGGCAAGCCAGGAGCGTCTCGTTGTGCTGACTCTAGGGCTGTGAGCGAAAAAGACGATAGCAGCGGTGGCACCGAAGCCGCGCGCCAATCGTTTAGGGCCTGCCTGGCGATCGCAGTGCCGGTGAGAGCCTCAAGCCCGGGTGTTGGCTTGATTTCGATATTACAGGCGATATCGTGTGCCACGGTGTAGCGCGCAACGGCCTCGAGAGTGGGAATTGGCTCACCGCGATATGTGGAGCTGAACCAAAGGCCTGCGTCAAGCTTCGCCAAGGCGTCATAGGGGTGGTCAGCGGCGTTGCCATTGCCATTGGTGGTGCGCTCTAGGTCGGTGTCGTGCAGCAGGATGGCGACCTGATCCTGGCTGAGTTTGGCATCAAATTCGACCATTTTGTAGCCAAAACTGGCCCCGACACGCATGGCAGACAAAGTGTTTTCTGGGGCATGCGAGCCCGCTCCGCGATGT
>JBAWWV010000669.1:0-1501 GCA_037146575.1 Alcaligenaceae bacterium
TCTAAAGGCTTAAACGCCGCAATATGGTTTAAGGCGATATAAAAATCACTTTGCCAGCCTGTCACATTGCCCTGTGCGTCAAAGCTTGCCTCGAAGTCCATCGACCTTGGCGGGCTCTTAGGTGCTAACGCGGTTTCATCGTGGCGCATCCACTGAACGCGGACTGGTTTGCCGATGAGCTGTGCAATCAATGCAGCGTCAGCTGTGGCGTCTTCGTGCCCGTTACGCCCATAGCACCCCGAGCCGTCGAGGTAGACAAGACGAATCGAATCTTTAGGTAGCTTAGTTAATGTTGCGATCTCGTCTTGCATCGAATGCGTTGCTTGCGACGCCGACCATAAGGTCATCTTGCCATCGCGAAAGTCTGCAACCGCACAAGATGGCCCCGATGAGGCATGCGTTTGCACAGCAAAGTTATACGTGGCTTTGACGCGCTTAGCACTCCCTGTGAGGGCGGCTTCGATGTCTCCGACGTTTTGCGTGATGTCGGTTTTGGCAATCGGCAGTTGGCGCCAGTAATCGTATATCTTTGCTTGAGGGGGGAGCTCGCGGCCAGCAGACCAGGTCGCTTTCACGGCCTTCGCGGCTTTCACAGCAGACCATTCATCTTTACAGACAACCGCCAAGAAGTTGTCCTTGTGAACTGTTTGTACATAACCCTTTAGTTTTTTTGCCTCTGAGTCGTCAAAGCTGGCAAGAGTTGCCCCCATCGTCAGTGAGCGAATCACCCGGGCATGGAGCATGCCTGGTAAGCGAAAATCATGCACATAAGGATGCTCGCCAGAGACCTTGTCGGGGATGTCTACACGCTGAATAGATTTACCAACAAGCGTGTATTCTTTGTGCGATTTAACTGGTGCCTTTGGATCAACTTTAAGTTTAAAGCCCTCGCCAATGACCTCTCCGTACGAGAGGCTTTGTCCCGGTTTAGAGGCCGCCGTAATTACGCCGTCTTTCACGCTGAGTTCAGCAACAGGTACGTTCAGCTTTTCAGCCGCCCGCGTTAGCAGGGCGATGCGCGCGTTTGCTGCCGCGATCCGTAATTCTGAGCCTCCTTGAGACATCGTAAGCGCACCACCGGTGATCCACTGATCAGGCGTTGTGGCCGTATCGCCCATCATCATAGAAATTTTTTCAAACGGAACCGATAACTCTTCGGCTGCAATTTGTGACAGCGCCGTCTTCGCGCCAGTGCCAAGGTCAACCTTACCAACAAAGACTGTGACCTTACCGTCACGGCTAATTGATAACCACGAGTCGAGTACGTCTTTAGCAACACTCTTTGGCGGAAGTAGCCCATAGTTTGCAGCAGCTGAATTGGCGCCCATCGAAAAACTAACAACCAACATACCAGCACCGCTGGCTTTCAAAAATTCGCGTCGTGTGAATGCGTTCATGAGTTCACCTGTGAATGAATAGGTTGTGGGTCTGTTCAGGCAGCAGTTAGGTAGCGTTTGACCGCCGCCACAATCCGCTGATGAGTGCCACAACGGCATAGATT